>NZ_CP032482.1:3169966-3486963 GCF_003600645.1 Yersinia rochesterensis | reverse complement strand
TTATCAGGCAGATATTCCTTTTATGATTAGTTTGGTTTATTCTGGCTGAAGCGTTTCAGTCATAATTCACTTTCCATTTCAGCCAATTTCGCTGAGGAAAAAGCCGGAAGTATTCTGGCTGAATTGTGATAAGGCGATTAACATCTTAGGGTGCGCTGCAGTACGCTATGGGGTTGCATGATAATAACCAGAAACAGGGAGTAACATGACAATCCGTATAGCGATAAATGGCTTTGGCCGTATTGGCCGTAGCGTTTTACGCGCATTATATGAATCTGGTCGCCGGGCAGAGATTTCAGTCGTTGCAATTAATGAGCTGGCTAATGCAGAGGGGATGGCCCATCTGTTGAAGTATGACTCCAGCCATGGCCGGTTTGCCTGGGATGTTCGTCAGGAATGTGACAAATTATACGTCGGGGACGATACTATCCGGTTGATACATCAGCCAGAGATTGGGCAGTTACCCTGGGGTGAGTTAGGAATTGATGTAGTTCTGGATTGTAGCGGTGTTTATGGTAGCCGTGCAGATGGCGAGGCGCATTTAACCTCCGGTGCCAAAAAGGTGCTGTTTGCCCATCCCGGTGGACATGATTTGGATGCTACGGTGGTTTATGGTGTTAACCATCAAGATTTACGGGCAGATCACCGAATTGTTTCTAACGCGTCCTGTACCACGAACTGTATTATTCCTATTATTCAGTTGTTGGATATTGCTTATGGCATCGAATCCGGCACTGTCACCACCATTCATTCATCAATGAATGATCAGCCCGTTATTGATGCTTATCATCAAGATTTACGCCGTACCCGGGCAGCAAGTCAGTCAATTATCCCGGTAGATACCAAACTGGCAGCAGGGATTACCCGCATTTTTCCGAAGTTTTGTGACAGGTTTGAAGCTATCTCGGTGCGGGTGCCAACTATCAACGTAACGGCTATCGATTTAAGCGTCAGCGTAACAAGCCCGGTTGGTGTGACTGAGGTTAACCAGCTTTTGCAAAAGGCAGCAAGAGGCTCATTTCGTGGTATAGTTGACTATACGGAATTACCATTGGTGTCGACCGATTTTAACCATGATCCGCACAGTGCAATTGTCGATTGCACTCAAACGCGAGTCAGTGGGCAACACCTGATTAAGACGTTGGTATGGTGTGATAACGAATGGGGTTTCGCCAATAGAATGTTGGATACGACATTGGCGATGGCCAAAAGCGGTTTCTAGTATGGCATGTTAACGTGTTGTTTTTCCGTGATTTAATGCGGATATATCAACGGTAATGTGCAGCTTATGCAACTTTAAAGAGAATCAACAAGAGGATTCACCATGTCTGTAATTAAGATGACCGATCTGGATCTAGCTGGCAAACGCGTGCTGATCCGTGCGGACCTCAATGTTCCGGTAAAAGATGGCAAAGTGACTTCTGATGCGCGTATCCGTGCATCTCTGCCGACAATTGAAGCGGCACTGAAGCAAGGCGCTAAAGTAATGGTTACCTCTCACCTGGGTCGTCCGACCGAAGGCGAGTACAATGAAGAGTTCTCCTTGCTGCCAGTCGTTAACTACCTGAAAGACAAGTTGTCTGCTCCGGTACGTTTGGCGAAAGATTATCTGGACGGCGTTGAAATTGCAGCTGGCGAGTTGGTTGTTCTGGAAAACGTTCGCTTTAACAAAGGCGAGAAAAAAGACGACGAAACTCTGTCCAAAAAATATGCCGCACTGTGTGATGTGTATGTGATGGATGCTTTTGGTACCGCTCACCGTGCACAAGCTTCTACTCACGGTGTAGGTAAATTTGCACCTATCGCGTGTGCTGGCCCGCTGTTGTCAGCAGAGTTGGAAGCCTTGGGTAAAGCACTGGGTAACCCAGCGCGTCCAATGGTTGCTATCGTCGGCGGTTCAAAAGTTTCAACCAAACTGACCGTGCTGGGTGCGCTGTCTAAAATTGCCGACCAATTGATTGTTGGCGGCGGTATCGCGAATACCTTCGTGGCAGCTCAAGGTCACAATGTCGGTAAATCTCTGTACGAAGCAGATCTGATTCCAGAAGCTAAACGCCTGCTGGAAACCTGCGATATCCCAGTCCCTACTGATGTTCGTGTTGCCACTGAATTCTCTGAAACTGCGGCTGCAACACTGAAGCCAGCTGATCAGATCAAAGATGATGAGCAAATTCTGGATCTGGGCGACGTATCAGCAGAGCGTCTGGCGGAGATCTTGAAAAACGCCAAAACCATTCTGTGGAATGGCCCGGTTGGTGTGTTCGAATTCCCTAACTTCCGTAAAGGGACCGAAATCGTGGCTCGCGCCATCGCAGAGAGCGAAGCATTCTCAATCGCGGGCGGCGGTGACACTCTGGCAGCCATCGATCTGTTCGGTATTGCTGACCAAATCTCTTATATCTCCACTGGCGGCGGTGCTTTCCTTGAGTTCGTAGAAGGGAAAAAACTGCCAGCGGTTGTGATGTTGGAAGAGCGCGCTAAGCAGTAATTTAGATAACGGGGGGCGAGAGCCGCCCGTTTCGCTTTTAGCTAATGAAGCTTGCGGGCTTTGGGCTGGCGAAAACCGATTTACATTTAGGGCCTATCCTCCCGGATAGCTGCTATCTTCAGTCGACGAAACAGGACAACGTACATGTCTAAAATTTTTGATTTCGTAAAACCAGGTGTCATCACAGGTGATGACGTTCAGAAAGTGTTCGCAATAGCAAAAGAAAACAACTTTGCTCTGCCAGCAGTAAACTGTGTCGGCACCGACTCTATCAACGCAGTGCTGGAAACAGCAGCCAAAGTGCGTGCGCCGGTTATCGTTCAGTTCTCTAACGGTGGTGCAGCATTTATCGCAGGTAAAGGCGTGAAGACTGACGTGCCACAAGGTGCTGCAATCTTGGGCGCTATCTCTGGTGCGCACCATGTGCATCAGATGGCTGAACACTACGGTGTTCCGGTTATTCTGCATACCGACCATTGTGCTAAGAAGTTGTTGCCATGGTTAGACGGTTTGTTGGATGCAGGCGAGAAACACTTCGCGGCAACGGGCAAACCACTGTTCTCTTCTCACATGATTGACCTGTCTGAAGAGTCCCTGGAAGAAAACATCGAAATCTGTAGCAAGTACCTGACTCGTATGTCAAAACTGGGTATGACGCTGGAAATCGAACTGGGTTGCACCGGTGGTGAAGAAGATGGCGTGGACAACAGCCATATGGATGCATCTTCTCTGTACACTCAGCCAGAAGACGTTGATTACGCTTACGAAAAACTGAACGCAATCAGCCCACGTTTCACCATCGCAGCTTCTTTTGGTAACGTGCACGGTGTTTACAAACCAGGTAACGTGAAACTGACCCCAACTATTCTGCGTGATTCTCAGAATTATGTTTCTAAGAAACACAATCTGCCGCACAACAGCCTGGACTTCGTGTTCCACGGCGGTTCAGGTTCTACTGCAGCTGAAATTAAAGAAGCAGTAAGCTACGGCGTAGTGAAAATGAATATCGACACCGATACCCAATGGGCAACATGGGAAGGTATTCTGGATTACTACAAAAAGAATGAAGGCTATCTGCAAGGCCAACTGGGTAACCCAGAAGGTGCTGATAAACCTAACAAAAAATACTACGATCCGCGCGTATGGCTGCGCTCAGCGCAGGTTTCAATGATTGCCCGTCTGGAACTGGCATTCAAAGAACTGAACGCAATCGACGTATTATAATTCAGTCTCATTCTGACTGTTTTAAAAGGCCCTTAGGGCTGATACTGACCGTTTAAGGAGCGTTTGAACGATCCTCTGGCGGATATAAGAAGGACTCATAATTTTTTATGAGTCCTTTTTTACGGCACTTTCTCATGTAATTTAGAGCCAATGAATGTGCATTATCAAGATTTGGCGCGCATAAAGAACCAAGATATCAATTAAGACTCTTGGTTCTTTATATTAAATACAGATAATTAGTCGTTATTTATTGAGTTAGCAAACTTGCATAATCGCATTCTTATATAAAAAACAACCATTTTCGAGTATTTCATAATCATCATTACTATTTGTTAATGAATTAATGACTGAAGAATTATCCAACAATTGACCGGATACTCCCCCTTCGTAATTATTTGCAGCCATGCTGGTAGCAGAAGTAAACATTATTACACTGAATAAGAATAATTTTTTCATTATTTATACCTTGTTTTATTGTGTGCCATTTGGCGGTAAGTACATTATTATGAAATGAAAATTATTAAAATTTAAATAAATTTAACACATGCAATTAAATTGTTATTTAATGTTTATGCATTACTCTGTTAATATTATTTAGATTGTTCTTATAAAAATAGACTATGAAATACTGGTTTGAACTAGCCGCTTGAATGACGGAGTGTATAGCGAGTCATTGGACGAAATTGATAGATATTTTATTATTATTCCTTTTAGGAACTTTCAATTTCATCTCATAGCAGCCAATATCAATGTTATTTACTGATTCTAATATGAAGTTTGTCTTAACTGCTTCATCGTTGATGATTAGAGGAAGATGGGTATAATTTTTTATCTTTGGTTTTTCTTATCAATTCCTACTATTTCATTACCTAAATATTATATTTCATCTTTAAAAATGGCTTGATATTTATGAACATTTTTTTGAATGTACCAATCTCAGTTAAAGGGTGAGTTTTTTATTTTTAGAGTAAGAGGGTGGGCAAAATATCTGCCAATTCTAACTGTGTTTTTCCCTTGCGATTGTTTAATCAATATTTGTAATGGTCTCAATATAAATCTCGCCATTAAATTCGTACTATTATAAGTAAACAGTTATTTCTATTATTTTAAACCTAGCGATTAGGTACTCGCTCGCTGCTTTTCACTCCATTACTATCAAAATTGGCAACATTCTCCATTGTTGGTTACCCTAAACAAGCTGTCTGCTATGTCAGCTATCATTTTGAGGTGATTTTTTTGCGTAATCTCTCCCGCAGGGAGCTTTTTGTAGGATGGTTTAAATGGAAGAGTTAAACGTAGTTGATGGTATCAATGAAGCGAGCACTTGGTTGGTGAATAATCAGGAGCTACTGATTCAATACGCGGTCAATATTGTCGCGGCGTTACTGACCCTAATTATCGGTTCGATTATTGCCAAAGTGGTTTCCGGCATGCTCAGCCGGGTCATGAAGTTACGGGGTATTGATCTCACCGTAGCAGATTTTCTGGCGGCAATGGCGCGCTACAGTATTCTGGCTTTTACTATCGTCGCGGTGTTGGGCCGCCTTGGAGTACAAACAGCATCGGTGATTGCGGTTATTGGTGCTGCCGGTTTAGCGATCGGTTTGGCGCTGCAAGGCTCACTGTCCAACTTTGCCGCTGGCGTGTTACTGGTGGCCTTCCGACCATTTAAAGCGGGTGAATATGTCGATCTGGGTGGCATAGCCGGTACCGTGGTGCAGGTGCAGATTTTCTCAACCACATTGCGCACCGTCGACGACAAAATTATTGTTGTGCCAAATGGTAAAATTATCGCCAACAACATCATCAACACCAGCCGTGAACCCAATCGCCGTACTGATATGGTTATTGGCGTGGCCTATGATGCTGATATTGATGTGGTGAAGAAAGTGCTGGGTGACATCATTGCAGCCGACCCCCGCATTATGCATGACAAAGGGGTTACCGTGCGTTTGAATGAGATGGCGGCTTCGTCATTAAACTTTACCGTGCGCGTCTGGACCACCAACGGCGATGCCATGGAGGTTTATTGGGATCTGATGGAGAACTTCAAACGCGCGCTGGATGCCCACAAAATTGGCATTCCTTACCCGCAGATGGATGTGCATTTGCATCAGGTGGATAAAGCAGAATCTGCTCCAACAGCATAAAACCTGATAGCAATAAACTCAGTCAAAACGGGCTATTATTAGTCCGTTTTTCTTCCGTTTTTCTTCCGTTTTTCTTCCGTTTTTCTTCCGTTTTTCTTCCGTTTTTCTCACTCGCGAGTTTCTGTTTATACCCTAAATAATTCAAATTGCAGGAAAGCAGCTAACACACATGCAGCTTTAAGTATGACAGATATATTCATTATTAGTTTTACTTATAGTAGATAAGAAATATCAATTTCCTCTGATGATTCTCTCCCCGTAATATGCTGCTAATTCTTCAACAATTCTCTCAGTTTGTTTTGAGTATTATTTAAAGGTAACAGTATGTTAGCTGTCTATTTGCAAGGCTTTGCCCTGAGTGCGGCCATGATCCTTCCCCTTGGGCCACAAAATGCCTTTGTGATGAATCAGGGCATTAAGCGGCAGCACCATTTGATGAGTGCCGCGTTGTGCGCCCTCAGTGACATCATATTGATTTGTGCAGGTATTTTTGGTGGCAGTGCTCTGCTGAATAGTTCTCCATTGTTACTGGCTCTGGTGACTTGGGGTGGCGTGGCATTTCTGTTGTGGTATGGCTGGGGGGCATTAACGGCTGCATGGCGTGGCGATAGCTCGTCATCAACTGTTGCTGCAGGTGCGCAAGGGCGCTGGCGCATTCTGGTTACGCTATTGGCGGTAACCTGGCTTAACCCGCATGTTTATCTGGATACTTTTGTGGTGCTGGGAAGCTTAGGGGGCCAGTTATTACCGGATGTTCGGCCGTGGTTTGCTTTTGGTGCCGTAAGCGCCTCTGTAGCTTGGTTTTTTTCTCTGGCGTTGCTGGCTGCGTGGTTATCACCGTGGCTCAACCGTCCAACTTCACAGCGAGTCATCAATCTGCTGGTGGGGAGCGTGATGTGGTTTATTGCTTTTCAGTTAGCGCGGCAGGGATTAAGCCTGTGAATTTTTATCATTAATCCGAATCCCTAATTGAGTTAGATATGCTACGGTTGTCTTAGTTTTATTATGATTATCTTAGGAGGCTCCGTGAAGTTGAAGACATTGGCTTTGGCCGCAATGATGGGTTTAGGGACGTTACCTTTGGCGCTGCAAGTTCAGGCGGCCGAGCTACCAGAAGGGCCGCATGTTGTCACATCGGGCACCGCCAGTGTTGATGCGGCTCCGGATATTGCCACCATTACCATCGAAGTGAGTGTCTCTGCCAAAGATGCCGCCGATGCTAAGAAACAGGCAGATACCCGAGTCGCACAATATTTTGATTTCCTGCGTAAGAGTGGCATTGAGAAAAAAGATATCAATGCGGCTAATATCCGGACTCAAGCTGAATATGATTATCAGAAGACCGGTGAAGCGGTATTGAAAGGCTACCGTGCGGTACGCCAGGTTCAAGTGACACTGCGCCAGTTGGATAAGTTGAATGAGTTACTGGATGGCGCACTCAAGTCGGGTCTTAATGAAATTCACTCCGTCGAGCTGGGTGTTGCCAACCCGGACACTTATCGTGAACAGGTTCGTCAAAAAGCCATCGAGAATGCCATTAGTCAAGCTGGCGCTTTGGCTGACGGATTTAAGGTTAAATTAGGGCCGGTATACAGCATTCGTTACCGTGCTGCTAACTACCAGCCTATGCCGGTAGCGCGTATGTTCAAGAGTGCTGACGCCGCACCAGCCAATGGTGCAGCCCAAACTTATGAGCAACAAACCATCCATTTTGATGATCAAGTTGATGTCGTGTTTGAGCTGAAAACCAGCACCAACACGCCCGCAGCTGCCGCCAAATAAGCTAATCTTGCCGTAATACCTGATGCCCGTGAGATAACAGGGCATCAGTTACCTTTCTCATTGTCCGGCTTTCTGGTGCAAATCGATGCCAGTACAGCATCCGTCGTTGCAATAACCCCGGGGTTAGATCAATTAATTCACCGGATGCCAACTCTTTTTCGATTTGTAAATGCGGGATCATACAGCAGGTAGTACCTTGCCTTGCTAACTGTACAAAGGCTTCCGACGAGTTAACGATATGGCACGGCACACTGCCGGGTGACAAATCGAAATTCTGCTGTAAAAATGCCTGATGCATATCATCCAAATGGTCAAAGGCCACGGCGGGGGCTTTCAGCAATGCCGAGCGGGTCACGCCATTGGGAAAGTAGCGGTCGGCAAAGGGTTTTGACGCCACAAACAGATAATCCAGTGCGCCGAGCTGATCAACCAGACAGCTTGGCAGCGGTTGAGGCTGGATACTGACCGCGCCCACCACCTCGCCACGGCGTAACCGCTCTTGAGTGCGGGTTTCATCTTCGACTTGTAAATTCAGCCGGATAGGAGAGTCCGCCAACACCGGTTTTAGCGCCGGTAGCAGCCAGGTTGCCAGACTGTCGGCATTAACCGCCAATGACAGCAATAGCGGGGTATCGCCGCCGTTATCATTGCCGAGCCACTCTTCTTCCAGCAGTTCAACCTGATGCAGTAAGGCAAGCAATTTCTGCCCTTGTTCAGTTGGACGCGGGGGCACGGTGCGCACCAATAGCGGCTGACCGAACAGGTTTTCCAACTGCTTAATGCGTTGAGATACCGCCGATTGGGTGATGCAGAGTTTTTGTGCCGCGCGTTCAAAACCGCGTTCACGGATCACCGCGTCCAGCGCTTGTAGCGTACGGTAGTCTGGGCGTTTCATCGGAGTCATCTCTCCAAATATTTAAGTTAATACCGCACTATGCCACATTTTGTTCATTTTTCTATGTTGGAATACCGGATGGCTCGCCATAAATAAACCGACGTAACTGTGATCTAGCTAGAATTACCGCCTATATGAGCCGGCTTTATTGCGATGTTTTATCATATATATGCTCTATAATGACGTCAGGTTTTCTTTCACATCAAGGCGTGAACTTACCATGACTCAGGATGAACTTAAAAAAGCAGTGGGCTGGGCAGCATTAGATTATGTCAAACCCGGCACTATCGTTGGGGTCGGCACCGGCTCTACGGCGGCACATTTTATTGATGCCCTTGCCTCCATCAAAGGCCAGATTGAAGGAGCGGTTTCCAGCTCTGATGCCTCTACCGCCAAGCTGAAAAGCTATGGCATTCAGGTGTTTGATTGCAATGAAGTCGATGTGCTGGATATTTATGTTGATGGCGCTGATGAAATTAACAGCCAAATGCAGATGATTAAAGGCGGTGGCGCAGCACTGACCCGCGAGAAAATCATTGCGGCCATTTCCCGTAAATTCATCTGTATTGCAGATGCTTCCAAGCAGGTTGATGTTTTGGGTAAGTTTCCACTGCCGGTCGAAGTTATCCCGATGGCGCGTTCTTATGTCGCCCGCGAGCTGGTGAAATTGGGCGGGTTACCTGAATATCGCCAAAATGTTCTGACGGATAATGGCAATGTTATTTTGGATGTGCACAACCTGACTATATTGGATGCCATTGCGCTCGAAAATAAAATTAATGGCATTGCCGGTGTTGTCACCGTGGGGTTATTTGCCAACCGAGGTGCTGATGTGGCGCTGATTGGTACTGCCGATGGTGTTAAGACGGTCGTGCTCAAGTAGTTGAATGAATATTATTTAGGGTGAGGTTTTTGGCTTCACCCTGATAAATTGTGCCTTTAAATATCTTTTCTTAAAATCATTAAATTTGGTGATATATATCACATTTAATCATTTCATTTTCTTAACCTGCCATTAACTCACTCTCTGCCAGTTTTTTATTCCATAAATTAACATTTGCACTGCTTGTTATGCTGACGGGTGGGCAATCGTTTGTATTGCCGCCCGCGAAATATTTGTTATGTTGACGGGGTGCTGACCGGATTCATTCGATATCGTCAGCCACATCTGAAGTCTGAAAATAGGGTCGGGGACATGGCAAAAGTATCACTGGAGAAAGACAGAATTAAGTTTCTGTTAGTGGAAGGGGTGCACCAGAGCACGGTTGATAATCTGCGTGCAGCCGGTTATAGCAATATTGAATATCATAAAGGTGCCTTAGACACCGAATCACTGAAAGAATCTATTCGTGATGCTCACTTCGTTGGGATTCGATCGCGTACACATCTGTCCGAAGAAGTCTTTGCTGCAGCAGAAAAGTTGGTTGCAGTAGGTTGTTTCTGTATCGGTACTAATCAGGTTGATTTAAAAGCGGCGACTAAACGTGGTGTGCCGGTATTCAATGCGCCTTTCTCCAATACCCGTTCGGTCGCTGAAATGGTACTGGGCGAGTTACTGCTAATGTTCCGCGGTATTCCATCTGCTAACGCTAAAGCACACCGTGGCGAGTGGAATAAGCTGGCTGTCGGTTCCTATGAAGCCCGTGGCAAAAAACTGGGGATTATCGGCTATGGTCATATCGGGACTCAGCTCGGTATTCTGGCTGAAAGTGTCGGGATGAAAGTGTTCTTCTACGATATTGAAAATAAACTGTCGTTGGGAAATGCGCAGCAGGTTCGCCATCTGTCTGATTTGCTGAATATGAGTGATGTGATTAGTTTGCATGTGCCAGAAAATCACTCCACCAAAAATATGATTGGCCCTGAGCAGTTGGCTCTGATGAAACCGGGCGCGATGCTGATTAATGCTTCTCGTGGGACGGTAGTTGATATCCCGGCACTCTGTGATGCGCTGGCGAGCAATCATCTGGCAGGGGCGGCAATCGACGTTTTCCCTGAAGAGCCAGCAACCAATAAAGACCCGTTCAATTCACCATTGTGCGAGTTTGATAATGTGTTATTGACTCCGCATATTGGTGGTTCCACTCAGGAAGCACAGGAAAATATTGGTGATGAAGTGGCCGGTAAACTGGCGAAGTATTCCGATAACGGCTCAACGCTGTCTGCGGTTAACTTCCCAGAGGTTTCTCTGCCAGCCCATGGTGATAACACTCGCCGTCTGCTGCATATTCATGAGAACCGCCCTGGTATTCTGACCAGCATTAACAAAATTTTTGCTGAGCAGAATGTCAACATTGCGGCGCAGTATTTGCAAACCAGCGCTGATATCGGTTATGTCGTTATTGATGTTGAAACTGATGATGCAGAGAATGCAGAGAATGCATTGCAGGCTATGAAGGCGATTCCAGGGACTATCCGTTCGCGTTTGCTTTACTAGTCAATGTGGTACTGATATGACTAAACACCCGCTATGTATAATATCGGGTGTTTTTTTATGTTGAACGCCCTGGCTCACCAGCGCCATATTTTTGTCGGTGTCACAATCTCTGGCAACGGCACATCCCAATGTTCATTCGGCAAATGCTCGACTCGCTGGCAATCATGAGCCAGACCAATAGGATAGGGGCCACCCTGCTGCCAGTTTTGCAGTGTTCGGTCATAGAAGCCACCACCCATACCTAAACGCTGCCCGTGGCTATCAAATGCCACCAGCGGGGTTATCACCACGTCTAATTGGTTTAAGGGCAGCACATCGCGTACATCTAATTGGGGTTCCAAGATTTTCAAACGATTACGAATGAGCTGGCTATCAGGGTGATAGTGGAGAAACAGTAAATGACCGGGGCTGAAAGGATGAAGAACTGGGAGATAAACTTGTTTTTTCTGCTGCCACAATAGTTCGATAACTGGGGCGGTATCTAACTCGCCATCAAAAGACAGAAATAGGGCAATAGTATGGGCTTGTTGGATTTTGTCGTGGGAAGCGATTTGTTGAGCTGCGAGATTGGCGGATTGCTGCTGTTGTTCGGGAGTCAAAAGACGCCGACGTTCACGAATTTCACTGCGGATTTTTTTTCGCTCAATGGCATGCAGTTGATTTGAAAGCATATTATTGACTTAAAAAACATACGATTGAGGTAAATGAATAGAAAGTTGTCTGTATCAAAACGAGCGTGATAACCGAAATGCGTGTTACACGATAAGAAAGGGATCTCCGAGATGCCGCCGCAGGCTGTAACCCTTGAACCCATGGTTCAAGGTGAACGCAGCGTCGCAACCTTAAGGCTTCTCGGCGAACCGAGCATGCGCACCAGTTACGGAGTCGCTACATTCTGTTGGTATTAATTATCGGCTCAGGGGACGGGCCCGCTGGCAAACATCTCAGAGAAATTCTTTACTCACTGCTGAATCTATCATTCAACAGAGATTTATTCAAACTGTGCATCCTGACGTTCAGAGATGCGACCCTGTTCAAGCAATGCTTGTTCAATGGTCTGTTGTAACATCCGAATACGTTGCTCCATATTGGATGCATAGTCACGGGTTTTCAACCTTTCCTGAGCTAATTCGTGACATACGTTCAACGCCGCGATGAAAACTAACTGCTCAGTATTGGTGACTCTAGTGCGAACTTTCAGATCTTGCAACCGTTGGTTAAGATCTTCTGCTGCCATGTTCAACGCATCTTGTTGTTCTGGCGGGCAGTTCACTCTTAACGATCGACCAAAAATTTGAATATCTACCGGTTGTGCAGACATGCGACCTTCCTGACTAATTTCGCGCCAGCCCTGAAAACCAGAGGCAAAATGCTCGTAGCGGCAAAGCGGGCGTCACTATATATACCTCGATACCAAGATTCAACCCCTTTTGGGTGTTGCGTTTTCTGGTATAGCGACCTTTCTTGGTGGTAGCATAACACGAACTTATCCTGCCAACGATGACCAATACGCATGTCTATAGAGAATACATTACCGACTTACCAATCACTTGCCCTGGCATTGAACCAGCAAGCAGTGGCATTAACCCCTGCTGAAATGCATGGTCTGATCAGTGGCATGCTGTGCGGAGGCAGTAAAGACGATGGTTGGCGTGCACTGGTGCATGACTTGACCAACGAGGGCGTCGCCTTTTCGCAAGCCCTTGGTTTGCCGTTACAACAGTTACATCAAGCAACACAAGAAGCGCTGGAAAACGAAGGTTTTATGTTCCAGTTGTTGATTCCTGAAGGGGAAGAGATCACTGTTTTTGATCGTGCTGATGCATTATCCGGCTGGGTAAATCATTTTCTGCTAGGTCTTGGGATGCTGCAACCAAAGTTGGCGCAAGTGAAAGATGAAGTGGGTGAAGCCATTGATGATTTGCGTAATATTGCTCAGTTAGGATATGACGACGATGAAGATCAGGAAGAACTGGCCCAATCATTGGAAGAAGTCATCGAGTATGTCCGTGTCGCGGCTATCTTGTGTCATATTGAATTTACTCAAGAAAAACCGACGGCCCCGGAAGTACGCAAACCGACATTACACTAAGCTGGCCTGTGTCGTGTGTTGAATGATGGAAATCGGATATTTCAGGAGGGTGTAATGACTCAGCAAGAATACCAGAATCGCCGTCAGGCACTGTTGGCGAAGATGGCCCCGGGCAGTGCTGCCATTATTTTTGCCGCACCAGAGGCTACGCGCAGTGCAGATTCTGAATATCCTTATCGGCAGAATAGCGATTTTAGTTATCTGACCGGCTTTAATGAGCCGGAAGCGGTGCTGATTCTGGTGAAAAGCGATGAGACTCACAACCACAGCGTGCTGTTTAACCGAGTGCGCGATTTAACCGCTGAAATCTGGTTTGGCCGCCGTTTAGGGCAAGAGGCCGCGCCTGAGAAGTTGGGTATCGATCGCGCATTACCTTTTGATGAAATCGACGAGCAGCTCTATTTGCTGCTTAATCGCCTTGATGTGATTTATCACGCGCAGGGGCAATATGATTATGCGGATAAGATTGTGTTTGCCGCGCTGGAAAAATTGCGTAACGGTTTTCGTAAAAATTTGCGTGCACCCGCGACCTTAACTGACTGGCGGCCATGGTTGCATGAAATGCGCCTGTTTAAGTCAGAAGAAGAACTTGCTGTGATGCGCCGCGCCGGTGAAATTAGCGCATTGGCCCATACCCGCGCGATGGAAAGATGCCGTGCAGGGATGTTTGAGTACCAATTGGAAGGGGAGATTCTGCATGAATTTACTCGCCATGGTGCGCGTTATCCGGCGTATAACACAATTGTTGGTGGCGGTGAAAATGGCTGCATTTTGCATTACACCGAAAATGAGTGCGAACTGCGAGATGGCGATTTAGTGCTGATTGACGCCGGTTGTGAATATCAGGGCTATGCCGGTGATATCACCCGAACTTTCCCGGTAAACGGTAAATTTACCCCAGCCCAGCGGGAGATTTATGACATCGTGCTGGCCTCCATCAACAAATCTTTGGAATTGTACCGGCCAGGAACCAGTATCCGTGAGGTCACGGGGAAGGTGGTGCGGATTATGATTACCGGTTTGGTGAGTTTGGGCATCCTCAAAGGGGATGTCGAGCAACTGATTATTGAACAAGCGCACCGTCCCTTCTTTATGCACGGCTTGAGCCACTGGCTGGGGTTGGATGTGCATGATGTCGGCGATTACAGCAACAGTGACCGCGAGCGCCCTCTTGAGCCGGGTATGGTGCTGACCATCGAGCCGGGCTTGTATATCGCGCCAGATGCCGATGTTCCGCCACAATATCGCGGTATTGGTATTCGGATTGAAGATGACATTGTGATTACTGCGGATGGTAATGAAAATCTGACCGCCAGTGTGGTAAAAGATCCCGATGACATTGAAGCCCTGATGGCGGCAGCGAGATAACTGATGAGTGTGATAATTGTTGGTGGCGGTATGGCTGGCGCGACACTGGCGCTGGCTATTTCATCCCTCACTAAAGGGGCGGCACCGGTGGCGCTGATTGAAGCGCATCTTCCTGACAGCCGCCAACATCCAGGTTTTGATGCCAGAGCCATTGCATTGGCGCAGGGAACCTGTCAGCAATTGGATAGCATTGGCCTCTGGTCAGCATTGGCAGACTGTGCCACCGCCATTGAACATGTTCACGTCAGTGATAGTGGACATTCCGGCTTTGTGAATCTTCGGGCGCAAGATTATCGTGTTCCGGCTCTGGGTCAGGTCATTGAGCTGTTTGATGCCGGTAATCGGCTATTCGCCTTGTTACAGAAAGCGCCGGGTGTGACCTTACATTGCCCGGCAAAAGTGGTTGATGTGGTGCGCACGACAGAATCTGCCACGGTGACATTGGATAATGGCCAACAACTTAGCGCTAAATTATTGGTGGCGGCGGATGGCTCCCATTCCGCACTGGCTCAAGCTTGTAACATTCAGTGGCAGCAGCAGGATTACCAACAAATCGCGGTGATCGCCAATGTCACGACCTCCGAACTGCCCAATGGGCGTGCTTTTGAGCGCTTTACCCGCAATGGGCCATTGGCGCTACTGCCAATGTCTCAAGGGCGCAGTTCATTAGTTTGGTGCCATGCCAAACAAGATAGACAGCAGGTGGATAGCTGGGATGACATCCGTTTTCTGGCCGAGCTACAGCAGGCTTTCGGCTGGCGGCTAGGGAAAATGCTGCATGCCGGCAAGCGCCACAGTTACCCCCTGCAATTGCTCACCGCCTCGCGCCATGTCAGTCATCGGCTGGCATTAGTCGGCAATGCAGCTCAAACCTTGCATCCGATTGCCGGTCAGGGCTTTAATTTAGGGCTGCGCGATGTGATGTCACTGGCGGAAACTGTTGCACAAGCCGCCCTTGCAGGAAGAGATCCCGGCGATTATGCGGTACTCAGTCAATACCAACAGCGGCGGCAACATGATCAACAGGCAACCATCGGCGTCACCGATGGATTAATCCGCCTGTTTGCCAACCGCTATGGGCCGTTGGTGGTGGGGCGTAATCTGGCTTTGATGTCGATGGAACAGATACCTGCAATCCGTGATACTTTCGCCCGGCGGACATTGGGATGGGTTGAGCGCTAAAAATCCATAGGGTAAATAAAGTTCATATTTTCATAGGATATATCTCGGTATGCAATCATATGACGTAGTAATCGCCGGTGGTGGAATGGTCGGCTTGGCACTGGCCTGTGGTTTACAAGGCAGTGGCCTGCGCATTGCCGTTCTGGAACACCAACCCGCGCCTGAGCCGCTACCTGCGCCGGTGACCGGTGAGTTGGCGCTTCGGGTTTCGGCGATCAATGCGGCCAGTGAGCGATTACTGCAAAAAATTGGTGTGTGGGAAGACATCTTAGCGCTGCGCGCCAGCCCTTATAGCGGCATGGAAGTGTGGGACCAGGACAGTTTTGGGAAAATTGCTTTCCACGCCGATGAATATGGTTTTAGCCATCTCGGGCATATCATTGAAAACCAAGTGATTCAGCAGGCGCTATGGCAGCGAGCCAGCCAATTGGTTGATGTGACTTTGCTGGCGCCCGCCAGTATCAAACAGGTGGCTTGGGGCGAAAGTGAAGCATTTATCACTCTGACGGATGACCGGATGCTCAGCGCCCGGTTGGTGATTGGGGCTGATGGTGCGAACTCTTGGTTACGCCAACATGCTGATATCCCACTGACATTTTGGGATTATGCCCATCACGCGCTGGTGGCCACTATCCGCACTGAAGAAGCGCATCTGGCCACGGCACGGCAGGTATTTCACGGCGACGGCATTCTGGCATTCCTGCCATTTAGTGACCCGCACCTTAGCTCGATTGTTTGGTCATTACCCCCTGAACGCGCTGCCGAGTTAGCCACACTGCCCGCAGAGCAGTTTAATCGCGAGCTGGGAATGGCATTTGATATGCGGTTGGGGCCGTGCCAGCTTGAAAGTGAGCGCCAAACCTTCCCGCTAATGGGGCGTTATGCGCGTAGTTTCGCGGCACACCGGCTGGCTCTGGTGGGCGACGCCGCTCATACCGTGCATCCGTTGGCCGGGCAGGGCGTGAATCTGGGCTTTATGGATGCCGCCGAACTGGTGTCTGAACTCCGGCGCTTGCAGCGTCAGGGTAAAGATATCGGCCAGCACCTTTATCTGCGCCGCTATGAACGCCGCCGTAAGCACAGCGCCGCAATGATGCTTGCCAGCATGCAGGGTTTCCGCTCACTGTTTGCGGGTGATAATCCGGCTAAAAAACTGTTACGCGATATTGGTTTGACATTGGCGGATAATTTGCCGGGTGTAAAACCGCAGCTAGTGCGCCAGGCGATGGGGTTAAATGATTTGCCCGATTGGTTGGCTGAATAGCCAAGTTATTCCTCTCAGTTGAAATAATCTAATTTCAATCTGTTTTTCACATTAGTTTTTCTCACACATAACCAAAACCTGATAAGTTGATTCTGACAGGGTTTTGGTTTTTTCGTTATATAACATCGCAATTTTTACGCTTTAATTGTTAATTATGTGCCTTCGTGCGCAGTTTTGCAGTGGAAAATTCTGCACAATACCCCTGCCTTTTATCGTTTTAATCTGTGCTATTGCCTATTTTACCTTATGGTTACCTGATGAATTCGGTGATAACGTTGGGCAAAAGGTATCGTTTGCGTAGACCCGTCATACTTCACGTTGCAGGTGTGTTGGCTGCTTTCGTTCACCCCAGTCACTTACTTGAGTAAGCTCCTGGGGATTCGCTTAATTGCCGCCTTCCTGCAACCCGAACTATCTAGGGTATAGGCCTGTTTATGGTGAGTTAGAGTCTCTAACACTCATTGCATGAAACTGTTTGAGGGAGAGTAGATGTCTAAGCAGACCCCGCTGTATGACCAACACGTGGCGTGCGGTGCGCGCATGGTAGATTTTCATGGTTGGATGATGCCATTGCATTATGGCTCTCAAATTGATGAGCATCATATCGTGCGCCAAGATGCCGGTATGTTTGATGTCTCGCACATGACAATTGTCGATCTGCACGGTGCCCAAACCCGTGAATTCTTGCGTTATCTGTTAGCCAATGATGTTGCCAAACTGACCCAACCGGGCAAAGCCCTGTACACCGCGATGCTGAATGCTTCCGGCGGTGTTATCGATGATTTAATTGTCTACTTCCTGCGCGAAGACTATTTCCGTTTAGTGGTGAACTCCTCCACCCGAGAGAAAGATCTGGAATGGATCATTCAGCACGCTGAGCCTTATCAGGTGGGCGTGACGGTGCGTGACGATTTAGCGCTGGTGGCGGTGCAAGGCCCGACAGCGCAACAGAAAGTGGCGACCTTACTGACTCCTGAGCAGCAACAAGCGATTACAGGAATGAAACCATTCTTTGGTATTCAAGCTGGTGATTTGTTTATCGCCACCACCGGTTATACCGGCGAAGCAGGCTATGAAATCGCGCTACCGAAAGAACAGGTGGTTGAATTTTGGCAACAATTGCTAGCCGCTGGCGTGAAGCCCGCCGGCCTTGGTGCGCGTGATACTTTGCGCCTGGAAGCGGGGATGAATCTCTATGGCCAGGAAATGGACGAAAGCATTTCGCCACTCGCCGCCAATATGGGGTGGACAGTGGCCTGGTTGCCAGAAGACCGCCAGTTTATTGGTCGCGAAGCCCTGGAAAAGCAGCGTGCGAACGGCACTGAGCAACTGGTCGGCTTGATCATGACTGAAAAAGGCGTATTGCGTAATGAGTTACCGGTGCATTTTTCTGATGCTTTAGGTAACCAGCATGTTGGTGTGATAACCAGCGGATCATTCTCGCCGACACTGGGCTTCAGTATTGCTCTGGCTCGTGTCCCTGCGGGGATAGGTGAAAGTGCGGTGGTGCAAATTCGTAACCGTGAAATGCCGGTGCGCGTCACAAAACCGGGTTTTGTGCGGGCGGGTAAGCCGGTCGTGCTGTAATTATTTAGAGTATTCCGCATTCTACGAGCCACACTTTTTGGCTCTACCTTTTTAAGGAGCAGCAATGAGCAATGTACCAGCAGATTTAAAATATGCGTCATCCCATGAGTGGGTTCGTGCCGATGGCGATGGTGTGTATAGCGTCGGGATCACTGAGCATGCGCAAGAGTTACTGGGCGACATGGTGTTTGTTGATTTGCCGGAAGTGGGCAGTGAAGTTTCTGCGGGCAGCGACTGCGCTGTTGCCGAGTCAGTTAAAGCCGCTTCTGACATTTATGCCCCAATCAGTGGTGAAATTATCGCCGTGAATACTGAGCTGGAAAGCTCCCCAGAATTGGTGAATAGCGCGCCTTATACTGATGGCTGGCTGTTCAGCATCAAAGCTTCTGATGAGGGTGAGTTGGCGAATTTGTTAGATGCCGAGGCTTATCTGGCGACCATTGAAGAATAAATGAAAAAAGCCTGAGGTGAGTGAAGTGCAATGAGCTAAGGGTTGACCACGTCTACGGGTGCTCCGGTGGCTTACGCCACTACGACCCGAACGACGTGCTTCCCCTTAGTTCGGCTTTGTGAGTATTTCTAAAACCTCTCCAAGGCGCGGTTAATTTCAAATATCTCCCGTCCCATGCCCTATTCAGGAATGTGTAGCAAATGACTCAGAATCTCAGCCAGCTTGAACATAACGATGCTTTTATTCAGCGCCATATCGGCTCCTCAGCTGAACAACAACAGCAAATGTTGGCCGCTGTTGGTGCCAGCTCGTTAAGCAGTTTGATCCAGCAGATTGTTCCGGCAGATATCCAATTGCCAAGCCCACCACCAGTGGGCGATGCCGCGACCGAACATCAGGCGCTGGCGGAACTTAAAGGGATTGCCAGCCAGAATCAGCGTTATAAATCCTATATTGGCATGGGCTACAGCCCGGTTCTGACCCCGCCAGTTATCTTGCGTAATATGCTGGAAAACCCCGGCTGGTACACCGCCTATACTCCTTATCAGCCAGAGGTTTCACAGGGCCGTCTTGAAGCATTGCTGAATTTCCAGCAATTGACTCAGGACTTGACCGGTCTGGATCTGGCTTCTGCTTCTTTGCTGGATGAAGCCACCGCAGCCGCAGAATCTATGGCGTTGGCAAAACGTGCCAGTAAGCTCAAAGACGCAAATCGTTTCTTTGTTGCTGATGATGTCCACCCGCAGACCCTTGATGTGGTGCGAACTCGTGCTGAAACCTTTGGGTTTGAAGTGATTGTTGACCGCGCAGAAAAAGTGCTGGAGCTAGAGGGCGTATTCGGGGTGCTGCTGCAACAAGTCGGTACCACTGGCGAGCTGCATGACTACTCAGCGCTGCTGTCTGAGCTGAAAAAACGCAAAATCATTACCAGTGTTGCCGCTGATATTATGGCGTTGGTTCTGTTGACCGCACCGGGTAAACAAGGCGCTGACGTGGTATTTGGCTCGGCTCAGCGCTTTGGTGTGCCGATGGGTTATGGTGGCCCGCATGCTGCTTTCTTTGCTTGTCGCGATGAGTTTAAACGCTCAATGCCGGGCCGGATTATTGGCGTATCGCGCGATGCTGCCGGTAATACCGCGCTGCGTATGGCGATGCAAACCCGTGAGCAACATATCCGCCGCGAAAAAGCTAACTCCAATATCTGTACTTCTCAGGTGTTACTGGCCAATATCGCCAGTTTGTACGCGGTTTATCATGGCCCACAAGGCTTGCAGCGTATTGCTGGCCGCATTCACCGCATGACCGATATTCTGGCTGCGGGCTTGCAACAAGCCGGTCTGACTCTGCGTTTCCAACATTGGTTCGACACATTAACGATTGAAGTCAAAGATAAAGCCACTGTACTGGCCCGTGCATTGAGCTTCGGTATCAATCTGCGCACTGATATTCACGGCGCTGTGGGCATCACGCTGGATGAAACCACTTCTCGCGAAGATCTTCAAACCTTGTTCACCTTGTTAGTCGGTGATAATCATGGTTTGGATATTGATCAACTTGATGCCCAAATCAGTCATAATAGCCAGTCAATTCAATCGACTATGTTGCGCCAAGATCCTATTTTGACTCATCCGGTATTTAACCGTTATCACAGCGAAACTGAAATGATGCGCTATATGCATCGTTTAGAGCGCAAAGATTTGGCACTGAATCAGGCGATGATCCCGCTGGGATCTTGCACCATGAAGTTGAATGCCGCAGCCGAGATGATCCCGATCACCTGGCCGGAATTCGCTGAATTGCACCCATTCTGCCCGCCTGAGCAAGCTGCCGGTTATCAGCAAATGATTGGCCAATTGTCACAATGGCTGGTGCAATTGACCGGCTATGATGCAGTTTGCATGCAGCCAAACTCGGGTGCGCAGGGCGAATATGCGGGTCTGTTGGCTATCCGCCGCTATCACGAAAGCCGCAATCAGGCGAGCCGCCATATCTGTTTAATCCCAAGCTCTGCTCACGGCACGAACCCGGCATCGGCACAAATGGCCGGGATGTCCGTAGTGGTGGTGGCCTGTGATAAGCAAGGCAATATTGATTTGCACGATTTGCGCCAAAAAGCGGGCGAAGCGGGCGATGAACTCTCTTGTATTATGGTGACTTACCCGTCGACTCACGGTGTATATGAAGAAACCATCCGCGAAGTTTGTCAGATTGTTCATCAATTTGGTGGCCAGGTTTATCTTGATGGCGCGAACATGAATGCGCAGGTTGGGATTACTACACCGGGCTATATTGGCGCGGATGTTTCCCACTTAAACTTGCATAAAACTTTCTGTATTCCACACGGCGGTGGCGGCCCAGGTATGGGGCCAATTGGTGTTAAAGCACACTTAGCGCCGTTTGTTCCCGGCCATAGTGTGGTGCAAATTGACGGCATGACCACCCAACAAGGTGCGGTTTCGGCGGCACCCTTTGGCAGTGCATCAATTTTACCTATCAGTTGGATGTACATCCGCATGATGGGGGCCGATGGGCTGAAGCAAGCCAGTCAGGTGGCGATTCTGAATGCCAACTACATTGCAACTCGTCTGAAAGAAGCTTATCCGGTGCTGTATACCGGTCACGATGGCCGGGTGGCGCATGAATGTATTCTGGATATTCGCCCGCTGAAAGAAGCGACGGGAATCAGCGAGATGGATATCGCCAAGCGCTTGATTGACTTCGGTTTCCATGCGCCCACCATGTCCTTCCCGGTGGCGGGCACACTGATGGTGGAGCCGACAGAATCTGAAAGTAAAGTCGAGTTAGACCGCTTTATTGATGCCATGCTGGCTATCCGCGCGGAAATCGAGAAAGTTGCCCGCGGTGAATGGCCACTGGAAGACAACCCGTTAGTGAATGCGCCGCATACTCAGGGCGAGCTGGTAGGTGACTGGCAGCATCCTTACAGCCGAGAGCTGGCGGTGTTCCCGGTCGCGGGTGTGATGGAGAATAAATACTGGCCGACCGTAAAACGTCTGGATGATGTGTACGGCGACCGTAATTTGTTCTGCTCGTGTGTGCCGATTTCCGACTATGAATAATACGTGTTGTAAATGAAAAAGGGTCGCGCAAGCGGCCCTTTTGTTTTATTGGTATTTACCTGGCTAATGGCTACGCTTACTCTTCAAATTAAGAGAAATACATACGGCTGAATAAGGGGCAGGGAGATGCATAAAAAAGTCGTGTTAGTGACAGGGGGCAGCCGGGGGATTGGCCGTGCTACGGCATTGTTGCTGGCAAAGCATGGTTATCGGGTCGCAGTAAATTATATCAATGATGAACAAGCCGCTCGGCAAGTGGTTGCCGAAATTGCCGCCTCGGGTGGGCTGGCGGTGGCAATACAGGCAGATATTGCCGATGAATATCAAGTGGTTGCGCTATTTGAAAAGCTTGAAGCCCAGCTAGGGCCGATCACCGCGCTGGTCAATAATGCCGGTATTTTATTCCCGCAAACCACCATCGAGGGGTTAACTGCCGAGCGCATTAATCGAGTGTTGAGCACCAATGTGACGGGCTATTTTTTATGTAGCCGCGAAGCCGTCAAGCGCATGGCATTGCGCCATGGTGGCAATGGCGGCGCGATTGTTAATGTCTCTTCTGCCGCAGCCCGCTTGGGCGCACCGGGGGAGTATTTGGATTATGCCGCCTCCAAAGGGGCTATTGATACGCTGACGACCGGTTTATCATTGGAAGTGGCCGCAGAGGGCATCCGAGTTAATGGGGTTCGGCCGGGTTTAATCTATACCGATATACATGCTAGCGGCGGTGAGCCGGGCCGAGTTGACCGGGTGAAAAATTCACTGCCAATGAAACGCGGCGGACATCCACAAGAAGTGGCAGAAGCCATCGTCTGGCTGCTCTCAGAAAATGCCTCTTATGTCACTGGCAGTGTGCTGGATTTAGCTGGTGGGAAATAAGCGGGTATTTGGTTACTTCAACCAGCCTTTTTGCTGTGCTACCTGCAACTGTGGCAGCAAATACTGCCAAATTTCAGGATAGTATTCGGCAACTAATTGGTTGCGATCCAGCACTTGCTGCAACCGAATGCCATTTTCTATCCAACTTTGACCCTCAGTATGCAGATTAATCAGCATGGGTAAAATGCGATCCAGCACCGTCGCAAAGCGCGCCTCGGCAGTTTCTTCCGCTTCATACTCATCCCACAGCGCCATAAATTGTGCCCCTAATGCGGGGGGCAGCATGCCAAATAAGCGCTTGGCGGCAGCCACTTCTTGCTCATGAATAGCCGCTCTGGCCGCCAGATCATAAACGATGACATCACCGGCATCTATTTCGACAATATCGTGCAGCAGCGCCATTTTAATCACGCGATTAATATCAATATCTGAGCCAGCGTAAGGAGCCAAACTCATAGCCGCCACCGCGAAATGCCAACTGTGCTCGGCTGAGTTTTCCTGACGCAAACTGGCAATCACTTTGGTTCGGCGCTGGATATCTTTCAGCTTATCGATTTCCATCAGAAACTGAATGGTTTCGGTTAGTGGGCCGAAATCTAGTGTTGCTAATGACATAAATTACCCTTCGTTTTTGGCTGTTTTTGGCGCTGAGTAATAATTGCTGTTCCCAATAGATTTGTCACCTGAATACTTTGAACCACAGACATGACGGGTTACATGTATTGACAGAATATTTAAGCGTACACGTGTACACTGGAATTATTCTCAGTTAATCTGTTGGCAGTTTTTCTGTACCGATTTCGTACGGATTTCATACAGTCATTGTGATCAGCAGATGAGATAACGATTCATTTTCAGGATAATCAGTATTGAAGAATAAATCAGTTATACCCACGGCCCCAGCCGCTCCAGGGGTAGCAACAACACCGTCTTACCCATGGGCGGAAGAAATAGCCAATAGCATCAGCCATGGTATTGGCGTGGTGTTCGGGATTATCGGTTTGGTTTTGCTGTTAGTGCAGGCGCTAGATAATGGGGCCGATACCAAGGCGCTGACCAGCTATAGCCTGTATGGCGGCAGTATTATTTTGCTGTTTTTGGCCTCAACTTTGTATCACGCCATCCCACATCGCAGGGCAAAGCTCTGGCTACAAAAATTTGACCATTGCGCCATTTACATATTAATCGCCGGGACATATACACCGTTTCTATTGGTGGGGCTGGATTCTCCCCTGGCTCGCGGTTTGATGGCCGTGATATGGGGGCTGGCACTGGTGGGCGTCATTTTCAAATTGGCCTTTGCGCATCGGTTTGAAGTGTTGTCATTAGTGACTTACCTGACGATGGGTTGGCTGTCATTGATTGTGATTTATCAACTGGCGGTAAAGCTTGAGATTGGCGGGTTAGCATTATTGGCGATTGGCGGCTTGTTATACACATTGGGGGTGATTTTCTACGCCTCTAAGCGCATTCGCTTCGGCCATGCTATTTGGCACGGTTTTGTGCTGGGCGGCAGTGTTTGCCACTTTATGGCGATTTATTTGTACGTTTAATCGTTGATTTTTAGGAGGCTGGAGAAGCCAGCCTCCCAGTATTAAATATTATTTATCTTCAGCCAATGAATAGGGTAACTGCTGAATACTAAGCACGCTTTCTACATCATCACGTACACGCAGCACACTGTCGGCGGCCAAATCATTATTCAGCACCGCTTGAACCCACACCGTGCCATCATTGAGCGCTATGGCGGCCAATACGCTACCGGTACGCCGCCAGTTATCACCTAATTGCCATTCTAAATCTTCACCGGCTGTTGGCACGCGACTGGCGCTGCCCGCTAACCAGTAAAGTGCGCGTTTGTTGGCACCCCGGTATTTTGCTCTGGCGACCATTTCCTGCCCGGTATAACAGCCTTTACTGAAGCTAATGCCATTCAACGCCTGAATGTTTGTTGCTTGCGGAATAAATTGCGCACTGTTATCGGTATCAATGATAGGAAAGCCCGCTTCTATATCCAATGCCAGCCATTGTTTACTGTCATTAAGCTGTGCTTGGTCAGACAGCTTTTCGACTAACTGCTGCGCTTGCTCGGCATCCGTCACCAGCAAGAAACGCTCGGCGGGCAGTGAAAAATGCAACAGCGTGCTATTACCTTGCTGTACCACTGGGTGTTCAGCATCAGGCAATTCGGCGAAAATACTCGCCAGCGCGGTTTTTGCCTGTGCGCCCGCCACTCCTAATAAAGCGGCATCAGGTTGCGCGGCAATCACCACTTTGGAGAACACCGCATATTTCTTCAATTCTCTTAACTGGTTATCAAGCACACTGCGACGTTCGATAAAGGCCAGCCCTTCACCACGATAAAATAACCGCAGGTTGCTCCACATTTTCCCTTTAGCATCACAATGGGCGCACAGAACATGTTGGTCAGTGGGCAAAGCATCAATATCCGCCGTGACTTGCCCTTGCAGATACTTTACGCGGTCCGCACCAGTTAATGTCACCAGCGCCCAGTCATCAAGTGAAATCAATGTTAGTGGCAGTTCGGAAGAGGCGACCGGTGGTCGTGCAGTAAATGGAGTGTTATAAGCCATGGTTTACCTGAAAAGAAAGAGTACCTGCGGATAAATAACCTCTGCCCGCAAAATACAGTGAACCGATACCCCAATGGTAAAATAGCCGGGTTGCTTTGCAAGCAGTAATTCCACGGATTGAGGATTATTATTCAATATCTAAATTCGACGATATCTGAGGTACAATAACCACAGATTTTATGGCGGAGTGCTGAATATGATTAAAAAAACAGCAAAAAACCGCCATTTTCCTATCAGCATCCTTCATTGAGGAGTCAATCAGGACATGGAAATCGATAATAAAGCCCGCATTCACTGGGCATGCCGTCGGGGTATGCGTGAACTGGATATCTCTATCATGCCATTTTTCGAACATGAATATGATGGCTTGAGTGACAACGAAAAGCAGGTTTTTATTCGTTTACTTGAATGTGATGATCCAGACTTATTTAACTGGCTGATGAATCACGGGGAGCCGCAGGATAGCGAGCTGCGCCAAATGGTCAAACTGATTCAAATACGAAATAAAGCCCGTGGCCCAGTGGCGATGTGACCTGCGGGTATCCTGGCACACTCAACTCTTCTCCTTATTAGCGCATGGCGTTTTGGTGATACTTACATTGGTTGCGCCTTGGCCTCAGGGCTATACCGCACTGTGGTTAGTATTACTGACGCTGGTGGTGTTTGAGTGTATCCGCAGCCAGAAAAACATTAAGTCTTGTCAGGGCGAGATCAGGCTGAAACCCGGTAATGTGGTGCTCTGGAAAAGGCATGAATGGGTGGTCGTTAAACAGCCTTGGATCACTCGCTATGGCGTGTTATTGAGTTTACAACAGACAAGCAACCGCTCAACCCGTAAGCGTTTATGGTTGGCTGCTGACAGTATGCCAGAAGAGGAATGGCGGCAATTATGTCTGCTGTTGCGTCATTCGTTTGGCTCGGATGAGGGCATTAATTAGTGAAGCCCTTAATCTGGCTGGTGGAAGATGAGCCGAGTATCGCCGACACCTTAATTTATACCTTGGAAAGCGAAGGTTTTACCCTCCGGTGGTTTGACCGGGGGCAACCCGCTCTTGACGCCCTTGCTGATGGCCCGCCTGCGTTGGCGATAGTTGACGTGGGCTTACCTGATATCAATGGTTTTGATCTGTGCCGCCGCATATTGGCTCTGGTGCCGGAGCTACCTGTGGTGTTTTTAACCGCTCGTAGCGAAGAATTAGATCGGATTGTCGGTCTGGAAATCGGCGCTGATGACTATATTGCCAAACCTTTTTCACCGCGTGAGGTGAGCGCCAGAGTTCGCACCGTGTTGCGGCGGCTGCAAAAATCACAAACACGAACTGTCTCTGCCACACTGCATCAATTCGGCCCTTTCACTCTGGACGAAGCAGGGGGGCGAGTTACTTATCATCAGCAGGTTTTATGGCTCACCCGCTATGAATATCTGTTGCTGAAAACATTATTACTGGCCCCTGAGCGCGTATTTTCACGCCAGCAATTGATGGATATTGTCTGGGCGCAGGCGGAAGAGAGCCAAGACCGCACCGTTGATACTCACATTAAAACCCTGCGCTCAAAGCTGCGTATGACCTGTGATGAAGAATCACCGATCCGCACCCACCGTGGGCTGGGTTACAGCTTGATGTATCGAATATGAGCCATCACCCATGAAAATAGGTGTGCGTTTGTTGCTGGGCTATTTTCTGATAGTCGCCATTGCCGGTTACTTTGTCATTCGTATTTTCGTGCAGGAAGTAAAACCTGGCGTGCGGCGCGCCACCGAAGGGACATTGGTTGATACTGCCACTTTGCTGGCACAATTCGCCCGCCAAGATATGTTGCAAGATAAAGTCGCCGGTGGTCAGTTGGCGCAAGCTTTTGCTTCATTAAATCTGCGTCCAATCGGCGCGAATATTGAAGGTATCCGCAAGGATCGCAACGAATATCGGGTTTATTTAACCGATGCTGATGGGCGGGTGATTTTTGATTCATCCGGTAAAGCTGTCGGGCAAGACTATTCACGCTGGAATGATGTTTGGTTGACTCTGCGTGGCGACTATGGCGCACGCAGCACCCGCAGCGACCCCACAGACGAACAAAGTTCGGTGATGTATGTGGCAGCACCAGTTATTGTTGATAATAAAATTATTGGCGTGCTCAGTGTAGGCAAACCCAATATCTCTATGGCCCCGGTTATCAAGCGCAGTGAGCGCAAAATCTTGCTGGCGGGCGGGGTGTTGCTGGGGATTGCGTTGCTGATTGGTTTGGGATTTGTCTGGTGGATTAACCGGGCGATTGGCAAGTTGGTGGATTATGCCGAACGGGTTTCTGAGGGGCAGCGCGTTGCACTACCCGCGATGGGCAGCAGTGAACTGAATGATTTGGCGCGAGCATTGGAAAGTATGCGGCTCAAATTGGATGGCAAAGCCTATATTGAGCAATATGTCCATACGCTGACTCATGAGTTGAAAAGCCCGTTGGCGGCGATTACTGGCGCGGCTGAATTATTACGGGAATCCCCACCGCCGGCCACGGCTCAGCGTTTTTTACTCAATATTGAACAACAAAGTGCGCGTATTCAGCAATTAGTGGACAAAATGCTGGTACAGGCTCGGCTGGAAAGTCGGGTTGATTTGCAACTCTCCCCAGTAGAAATAAGCCATATTATCAAACAAGCCATTAGCGCCAAAGAAGCTCAGGCAGCCAGCCGGGGAATTGCCTTGCGGCTCATCCGTGCCGATAGTGCAATGTTAACCGGCGATAGCTTGTTACTCAGTCAGGCGCTGACTAATCTTATTGATAATGCACTGGATTTTACTCCAGCGGGGGGCGAGGTGACAGTCAGTGGTGACCGGCAAAATGATAAATATCTGATGACAATTGAAGATACCGGCAGCGGTATCCCAGATTATGCGCAGGAGAAGATTTTTGACCGTTTTTATTCATTACCGCGGGCCAATAGCCCAAAAAGTACCGGACTGGGGCTGAATTTTGTGCGTGAAGTGGCAGCCATTCACCAGGGCAATATCTCCCTTGAAAACCGCCAGCCGCACGGGGTTTGTGCTCGTTTGACCCTGCCGCTAGATATCACTTAAACCGCTAACTTCACTTTCACTTCACATAGCCTCATTTTCCTTTCACTTCACTCACTTAAGCTGCTCTCCTGACCTTAAAAGGAGCGCAAGTCATGTTCAAATCTGTACTGTTTTGGAAAATAGCCGCGTTATTGGGACTCATTCTTTTGATGATGATTCCGAAAGAAATGCTTTTGAATGTTATTAATGAGCGCAGTGGCTATCGCCAAAGTGTGGTCGAAAAAGTCAGTGACAGCACCAGCCGCGCACAAAAGATCCTTGGCCCGCTGATTGTGGTGCCTTACAGCGAATGGATTGAAACTGAAGTTGACGGCAAGAAGCAGGGGCAGCGGGTGAGCCGTCATCGCTACTTATTGCCAGAGGTGATGACAGTCACCGGCGCACCGGATGTAGAAGTCCGCCAATTGGGTATTTACCAAGCTCAGGTCTATCAGGGGAAGCTCAATTTCCATGGGCAATTTGAATCATCCTCGCTAGATGATTTAGACCGTGAAGATATCACCATCGGCACACCGTCACTGGTGTTGGCGCTGAGTGATTCGCGGGGTATTCAGCAGATTTCGCCGTTAAGTCTGGGCGATACAAAAATTAATTTCGAACCGGGGTCTTTCTTGGGGCGCAAAGCGCAGGGGGTACATGCGCCGCTGACTATCGAGCAGGTTCGCCAGAGTAAATTTGATATTAACTTTACACTCACTCTCGCGGGCACGAATAGTCTGGCGGTGGTGCCTGTCGGGCGCAGCAGCGAACTGACTTTACAAAGCAATTGGCCGCATCCTAATTTTGTCGGTGAGTTTTTGCCCTTACAACGCAAGGTGGATGAAAAAGGTTTCCGCGCGCATTGGAGCAGTAACTGGCTGGCTAACAACATGAATATCAATTTTGCCGGTGACAATGTGCGCTTTGATTTTGACGAATTACCGGCTTTTACCACCAGCTTGATTGAGCCGGTCGATCACTATCAACTCACCGCGCGGGCCATTAAATATGCCATTCTGTTTATTGGCTTAACATTCTTTAGCTTCTTCCTGTTCGAGAGCCTGACGTCACTGCGAGTCCACCCGATCCAATATCTGCTGGTGGGTGCGGCATTGGTTTTGTTCTACTTAATGTTGCTGGCGTTCTCGGAACACTTTGGTTTTACGTGGGCTTATATTATCGCCAGTATGAGTTGTAGCTTATTGATTGCTATATATTTAAGTGCCGTATTAGGTGGGTGGCTACGCGGCGCATTATTTGCTGGAGGGTTATTGTTGCTGTACGGCGTATTGTTTGGTTTGCTGCAATCAGAAGACAATGCCCTGTTATTAGGCGCGGGTTTACTGTTTATTATTCTGGCCGCAGTAATGTTACTGACACGGCGGCTGGATTGGTACCAAGTGGCTTCCCCGCAACGTTTTGCTGGGCAGAAAGATTCTGCATCAACAGGCAGCGAACTGAACACCGAAGCGATATCGAGCTGCGCTACTACGGCTGGAGGCGGCTCTCAAGATTCCTTCCGATTATGGAAGTAACATAGCAGAAGTCAGCGCAGGGATAGCAAGCGGGCACAATAAGTGCCCGTTTGTCACATCCGTGCCACTACCATCAAAGCAAGGCGTCCATTTCGAGCAGGATTTGCTCACACCAATGTTCGATGCGCTCTTCACTTAAATCGTATTGATTGACCTCATCTAGCGCCAGGCCGACAAAGTGTTTGCCGTCAGTACTGAGCGGTTTCGGGCTGGTAAACTCAAAGCCTTCTGTTGGCCAAAAACCAATAAATTTCACCCCCAGCGGGGCAATATGGTCGTGCAGCATCCCAAGAGCATCGAGGAACCATTCGCTATAACCGAATTGATCGCCCATGCCATACATGGCGACAATCTTTCCCTTCAGATTCAGTTGGGTTAATTGTGGCCAGACGGCTTCCCAATCTTCCTGTAATTCGCCGAAATCCCAAGTAGGAATACCCAGAATGAGAATGGAGTATTCTTCCATCAGGCGCGGGCTGACATCTTTTAGGTTATGTAAATCAACCAAATCTTCGCCGAGGATGTCGCGGATTTTTTCTGCCACCATTTCGGTATAGCAGGTGCTGGAGCCGTAAAAGAGACCAATCTTCATGATGTATAGCCATAGCATTACTAATAAGGAATAGTATCGAGTGTATCAGATTTGTCCCGTCATCAGGCATAATGGCAGCCCATCCCATCAAAGAGAGGAACAGTCATGCAACAGCAAAATAACCCGCTGATTGAACAGTTTCTTGATGCCTTGTGGCTGGAGCGGAATTTGGCGGAGAATACATTGGCCTCATACCGTTTGGATTTACATGCATTGAGCGGATGGTTAGAGCATCACGGTAGTGATTTATTGCGCGCCGGTTCGCAGGACTTGCAGTCATTCCTTGCCGAGCGTATTGAGGGCGGTTATAAAGCCACCAGCTCAGCCCGCTTGCTCAGTGCGATGCGCCGGCTATTCCAATATTTATACCGCGAAAAATTGCGCGAAGATGACCCGACCGCATTGCTGTCATCACCCAAATTACCGCAGCGCTTACCTAAAGATTTGAGTGAGGCGCAGGTTGACGCGTTGCTCAACTCTCCCAATGTCGATATTCCGCTAGAGTTGCGTGATAAGGCTATGCTGGAGGTGCTCTATGCCACCGGTTTGCGGGTGTCGGAACTTGTTGGACTGACCATCAGCGATGTGAGTTTGCGCCAAGGGGTGGTGCGAGTTATTGGTAAAGGGAATAAAGAGCGGCTGGTGCCTTTGGGCGAAGAAGCAGTGTACTGGATTGAGAATTACATGGAGCACGGCCGCCCGTGGCTTATCAATGGTCAATCGTTGGATGTGCTATTCCCCAGTAACCGCAGCCAGCAAATGACGAGGCAGACTTTCTGGCATCGAATCAAACACTATGCGATCCTTGCCGGTATTGATAGTGAACGGCTTTCGCCCCACGTATTGCGGCATGCTTTTGCCACGCACCTGTTGAATCACGGTGCGGACTTGCGTGTGGTACAAATGTTACTGGGCCACAGTGATCTGTCGACGACCCAGATTTATACCCATGTAGCGACTGAGCGTTTGAAGTTGCTACATCAACAGCATCATCCGCGCGCATAGTTGTTTTTTATGAAAACCACAGCGTGTGGAATAAGGATAGGATTTATAAATGAAAAGAAGTTTATTGCTGCTGCCGATTGTTATCGCCGCCCTCACTGGTTTGGCTCATGCTGATGATGCCGCTATTCAACAAACACTGAAAAAATTGGATATCCAGAAAGCTGACATCCAACCATCGCCTATTCCAGGGTTGAGTTCAGTGATGACTGACAGCGGTGTGCTTTATATTTCCGCCGACGGCAAACATCTGCTGCAAGGGCCACTGTATGACGTGAGTGGTAACCAACCGGTGAATGTGACTAACCAGATGCTGCTGAAAAAATTGGAAGCATTGAGCAGCGAAATGATTGTGTATAAAGCGCCACAAGAGAAACACGTTGTCACGGTATTTACCGATATCACCTGCGGCTATTGTCATAAATTACACGAGCAGATGAGTGACTATAACGCGCTGGGGATTACCGTACGGTATTTGGCCTTCCCGCGTCAGGGTTTAAGCTCTCAGGCAGAAAAAGACATGCGTTCTATCTGGTGCATGGCTGATCGCAATAAAGCTTTTGATGATGCAATGAAAGGCACCGCGATATCACCAGCTACCTGTAAAACTGATATTTCCGAACACTATAAGCTCGGTGTTCAGTTTGGTATTCAGGGTACACCGGCCATTGTGCTACAAAATGGCACTATCGTTCCGGGATATCTGGAGCCGAAAGAAATGCTACAGATGCTGAATAAGCATCAGGCTTCCTCAAAAGTGGCGGGTTAATCACTCGTGACATTGAAAACTCAGCTTCGCCGTCGTGAGGCGGCTGATGATAGCCACTTGCCCACACAGTTACATCCGCTGTTGCGCCGTCTCTATGTCAGCCGTGGGGTAAAAAGTGCCGAGGAACTTGAACGTGGTGTAAAAGGCTTACTTGCATGGCAGCAACTCGACGGGATTGATGCCGGTGTTACTCTATTGCAGCAAGCATTGGCGGATCGACGGCGCATCGTGATTGTCGGTGATTTTGATGCTGATGGCGCGACCAGCACGGCGCTGGCAGTGCTGGCGTTGCGTAGCATGGGCGGCAGCAATATTGATTATCTGGTGCCCAATCGTTTTGAAGATGGCTACGGGCTTAGCCCTGAAGTCGTCGAGCAAGTTGCTGCCCGTGGTGCAGAACTGATTGTTACTGTTGATAACGGTATTTCCTCCCATGCTGGAGTGGACTTGGCTCATGCCATGGGTATCCAAGTGTTGGTGACCGACCACCATCTGCCGGGTGAAACCTTGCCAGCAGCTGAAGCTATCATTAACCCGAATTTGACCGGATGTGATTTTCTCTCCAAATCACTGGCCGGGGTGGGTGTGACTTTTTATCTGATGCTGGCGTTACGTGCTCGTCTCAGAGACAGTGGTTGGTTTGAGCAACGGGCTTTAGCGGTACCTAATTTAGCTGAGTTGCTGGATTTGGTGGCATTGGGGACTGTGGCTGATGTGGTGCCATTGGATGCCAATAACCGAATTTTGGTACATCAAGGGCTAAGCCGTATTCGCGCTGGAAAATGCCGCCCAGGGATTCGTGCATTATTGGAGGTTGCCAACCGTGATGCTCGCCAATTGGCGGCAAACGATCTGGGCTTCTCCCTTGGCCCACGGCTCAATGCTGCCGGGCGTTTGGATGATATGTCCATCGGAGTGGCGCTGTTACTTAGTGATGATATTGCTCAGGCCAGAGCACTGGCAATTGATCTTGATGCGCTAAACCAAACGCGCCGCGAGATAGAGCAAGGTATGCAAGTTGAAGCTTTGCAACTGTGTGACCAATTAGAGCGCACCAGCACAGAATTACCTTACGGTATCGCGATGTACCATCCAGAGTGGCATCAAGGGGTTGTCGGGATTCTAGCTTCACGTATTAAGGAGCGTTTCCACCGGCCAGTGATTGCTTTTGCTCCAGCAGGTGACGGTTTACTTAAAGGTTCGGGGCGCAGTGTGGCTGGCCTACATATGCGGGATGCTCTGGAACGACTGGACACCTTGAACCCAGGATTGATGTTGAAATTTGGCGGCCATGCCATGGCGGCGGGATTATCGTTGGAGCAGGATAAGTTCGATGAATTTCGTCAGCGCTTTGCAGATTTAGTCGGTGAATGGATGGATGCCTCACAGTTAGAGGGCGTTATCTGGTCAGACGGCGAACTGAAAGGCAACGAATTGTCGCTGGAAACCGCAGAGTTGCTGCGTGATGGTGGCCCATGGGGGCAATCCTTCCCGGAACCCACATTTGACGGGAAATTCTGCATCTTGCAACAACGGCTGGTGGGCGAACGTCATCTGAAGCTTATGATTGAACCCTTGAATGGTGGGCCTTTGCTGGATGCTATCGCCTTTAATATTGATACCACTTTATGGCCTGACAGCAGTGTGCGTGAAGTTAAGCTGGCTTATAAACTCGATATTAATGAGTATCGCGGCAATCGCAGTGTGCAATTACTGGTTCAGCACTTATGGCCTTATTAATTAGCTACGATATTGTTATATACCCAAAGTAGTTGGTGTTGCAGCAAGGCAGCAAGCGAATGACCCCCGATGAGCTGACATTAGTCAGTGATTCGGGTGAGAGAGAGCCGCTAACACAGCTGCAGCAGCAAATAGGAAAGGGATAGCTATAAATACAGTCAACTTGCTATAAACCGCCGTACAGATCCGTTAGAATTACTGGTTCTAATGACATTCCGTCATCTACGACCTAACGTAAGACTTTAAATTATGTTTGAAATAAACCCGGTAAAAAACCGAATTCAGGACTTGTCTGATCGGACGGCCGTTCTTAGGGGGTATCTTTGACTATGATGCCAAGAAAGAACGGCTGGAAGAAGTAAACGCCGAGCTGGAACAGCCCGACGTCTGGAATGAACCTGAGCGCGCTCAAGCGCTGGGTAAAGAGCGTTCAACGCTAGAAGAGATTGTCACCACCATTGATCAACTGGATCAGGGGATGGAAGACGTGTCTGGCTTGCTGGAGTTGGCTATCGAAGCTGACGACGAAGAGACATTTAATGAAGCGGTTGCCGAGTTAGATATCCTTGATGGAAAACTGGGCCAACTTGAATTCCGCCGCATGTTCTCCGGTGAATATGATAGCGCCAACTGTTATCTGGACCTGCAAGCTGGCTCCGGTGGTACAGAAGCTCAGGATTGGGCCAGCATGTTGCTGCGCATGTACCTGCGTTGGGCTGAAGCTAAAGGTTTCAAAACCGAAATTATTGAAGAATCTGATGGTGATGTTGCGGGCCTGAAATCTGCCACTATTAAGATCATTGGCGAATATGCGTTTGGTTGGTTGCGCACCGAAACTGGCGTACATCGCTTGGTTCGTAAAAGCCCATTTGACTCCGGCGGCCGTCGTCATACTTCCTTCAGTTCTGCTTTTGTCTATCCAGAAGTTGATGACGATATTGATATCGAAATCAACCCGGCGGATTTGCGTATTGACGTTTACCGCGCATCTGGTGCGGGTGGTCAGCACGTCAACAAAACAGAATCTGCGGTGCGTATTACCCATATTCCGACCAATATTGTGACTCAGTGCCAGAATGACCGTTCTCAGCATAAGAACAAAGATCAAGCCATGAAACAGCTGAAAGCGAAGCTGTATGAGTTTGAGATGCAAAAGAAAAATGCTGATAAACAGATGCTGGAAGATAATAAGTCCGATATTGGCTGGGGTAGTCAGATCCGTTCTTATGTACTGGATGATTCCCGAATCAAAGATTTGCGTACCGGCGTGGAAACACGCAACACGCAAGCGGTACTGGATGGTGATCTGGACAAATTCATTGAAGCAAGTTTGAAAGCTGGGCTATAACGCTGGGCTATAAGGAACTGAGATGTCAGAGCAAAAACCACAAGTCGCTGAGCAAGCGCAAGAACTCAATAGTGAGTTACAAGCTCGTCGGGAAAAACTGGCTGCACTGCGGGAGAAGGGAATTGCTTTCCCTAATGATTTCCGCCGTGAGCATCTCTCTGACCAGCTACATGCTGAGTACGGCAGCAAAGAGAATGAAGAATTAGAAGCGCTGAATATAGAAGTCACTGTTGCTGGCCGTATGATGACTCGCCGTATTATGGGGAAAGCATCATTTGTGACGCTGCAAGATGTCGGTGGCCGTATTCAACTGTACGTTTCCCGTGATGACCTGCCGGAAGGCGTGTATAACGAAGAATTCAAAAAGTGGGATCTGGGCGATATCCTGGGTGCGCGCGGTAAGTTGTTCAAAACTAAAACCGGTGAGTTGTCTATCCACTGTAGTGAATTGCGTTTGCTGACCAAAGCACTGCGCCCATTGCCGGATAAATTCCACGGCCTGGCTGATCAGGAAACGCGCTATCGCCAGCGCTATCTGGATCTGATCGCTAACGATGAGTCCCGCAATACATTCAAAGTTCGTTCGCAAGTGATGGCCGGTATTCGTAGCTTCATGGTGGAAAAAGGCTTCATGGAAGTCGAAACACCTATGATGCAAGTGATCCCTGGCGGTGCTTCAGCACGTCCGTTTGTGACTCATCACAATGCGCTGGATATCGATATGTATTTGCGTATCGCGCCAGAATTGTATCTGAAACGCCTGGTTGTCGGTGGTTTTGAACGTGTGTTCGAAATCAACCGTAACTTCCGTAATGAAGGTGTTTCACCGCGCCATAATCCAGAGTTCACTATGATGGAACTCTATATGGCTTACGCGGACTACAAAGACTTGATCGTGCTGACTGAAGAGTTATTCCGCACTCTGACTGAAAATGTGCTGGGCAGCAGTGTGGTGCAGTATGGCGAACAGACATTTGATTTTGGTAAGCCTTTCGCCAAATTGACCATGAAAGAAGCTATTTGCAAATACCGTCCTGAAACCAATGTGGCAGATTTGGACGATATGGACAAAGCTGTGGCAATTGCCGAGTCATTGGGTATTAAAGTTGAGAAAAGTTGGGGCCTGGGCCGTGTTCAATGCGAGATCTTTGAAGAGACCGCCGAGAGCCATCTGATTCAGCCAACTTTCATTACTGAATACCCAGCCGAGGTTTCTCCATTGGCTCGTCGCAATGACGATAATCCGTTTATCACTGACCGTTTCGAATTCTTCATCGGTGGCCGTGAGATTGGTAACGGCTTCTCTGAGCTGAATGATGCTGAAGATCAGGCTCAGCGTTTTGCTGATCAAGTCAGTGCTAAAGAAGCTGGTGATGACGAAGCGATGTTCTACGATGAAGACTATGTTACCGCGCTGGAACATGGTTTGCCGCCAACTGCGGGTCTGGGCATCGGTATCGACCGTATGGTCATGTTGTTTACCAACAGCCATACTATCCGTGATGTTATCTTATTCCCGGCGATGCGCCCGGTAAAATAAGTTTATCCGGTTAACAGTAAATCTTATTAGGGCGCTATGGCGCCCTTTTTACTGAGCAAAACATCCGTGGTTATACTTTGTTTAATCTAATCGCTTAAAATACCGACGCTTAGACTATATCTTCACTTGCCCATGCCAAATAACCGGTTATAATGCAAACCGCACACCGAAGCGGGTGTAGTTCAATGGTAGAACGAGAGCTTCCCAAGCTCTATACGAGGGTTCGATTCCCTTCACCCGCTCCAACTTAACGTCTCGCAGTATCTCCCGAAGTCCATAAAACCCAGTAAATCTGCACTTCTCAGGCTAATCTAGTTATTCCTATATACATGTTCGTCTATTGAAATCTACTTATAGCGGGGGGTATATATGGGGGTATCAAATTGTACCCACCTAAAAGGTACCCCCAGATGAAGCTAAACGCCCGGCAGGTTGAAACAGCCAAACCCAAAGACAAAGCCTATAAGCTCGCGGATGGGGGCGGTTTGTACTTATTAGTCAATACCAATGGCTCGCGTTATTGGCGTTTAAAGTACCGCTTTGCGGGGAAAGAGAAGTTGTTGGCCGTGGGGGTGTATCCAGACGTGTCGTTAGCGGTTGCCAGAGTAAAACGTGACGAGGCTAAGAAGATTGTCGCTGGTGGCGGTGATCCCAGCCAGAACAAACAACAGGAAAAACTAGCCCGACAAGGTGAAGCGACGAATACCTTTGAAGCTATCACCCGAGAGTGGTATCAGCGGCGTTATGATAGATGGTCTGAATCCTATCGTTTAGAAATGATGAGCACGTTTGAAAGAGATGTTTTTCCATATATCGGTTACCGGCCAATCAAAGAAATTAAACCACTTGAGCTAATGGCCGTGCTGTCCAAGTTAGAAAAACGGGGTGCCACTGAGAAAATGCGTAAGGTTCGGCAGCGATGTGGTGAGGTTTGGAAATACGCCATCATCACTGGCCGAGCCGAATATAATCCCGCCCCTGACCTTGCCAGTGCTTTTGCTCCTCATAAACGCGAACACTATCCACATCTTACGATTAATGAAATCCCTGAATTTCTTTCCAGCCTTGCCAGTTATAGCGGCAGCATGTTGGTTAAGTTGGCTATGCGGTTGTTGATCCTCACCGGTACCCGCCCAGGTGAATTGCGGCAGGCCGAATGGGCAGAGTTTGATTTTGATAATGCCTTATGGGAGGTCCCCGCGGTGCGAATGAAGATGCGTCGGCCACATATGGTGCCGATTCCGGATCAAGCCATTACGATACTAAAGCAGATTCAACCTATCAGCGGGCGCTATCAGTTTGTGTTCCCCGGCAGAATACAGCACAGCAAGCCTATCAGTGAGATGACACTCAATGTACTAATCCGACGTATCGGTTATGGCGGCAGAGCCACCGGCCACGGTTTTCGCCACACAATGAGCACTATTTTGCATGAGCAGGGTTTCAATACGGCCTGGATAGAAACACAACTGGCTCACGTCGATAAAAACAGTATTCGCGGTACCTATAATCACGCTCAATATCTGGATGGTCGCAGAGAAATGCTGCAATGGTATGCCGACTATATGGATAGTCTGGAAAATGGCGAGAATGTGATTCATGGTAGGTTTGGGAAACGGGCATAAAGTAGGGATATTGATTATCTGGCTGAAATAGTTACCCAAACTTTTTAAAGGCATCTCACGATGCCTTTTTACATTTAGATATTATTCAGCCTCGAGAGGCTCGCTGGTGGTTTGATGATAAGTTTGATGTAGCAGGTCTATTTGCTACCATAGGACGAGATTGAGTATTTCTTTTGCAGCGGGTTGATCAAGCACGACAACGGCGTAAATGAGCGCACGGCAATGATCAATCAGGTCTTCCACTTCGCGGGGCGAGTTATCGTACATGGCGCACCTCCGACCGGAGAGTGGAGGCCAGTGATGCTGGCAGGTGAAGAAAAGCGGTACGGCAAGGGGCTTTAGTCGTCGAATCCATGATGACAACCTCTCAGTTGATGGCTTTATCCCACCACCAAGAGCTCCTAATCCCTTTGGGTGGTGGACTGAACGGGGTTAGCAGACCGGTCAACAGAGAACCCGGCGCATCTTTCGATGCCCCCGTCCAGCCCACCATTGTTTTTCACAGGTGTACTGTACCCGCACATAGTAACCGCCTGCGCGGTTGTGCGCTCTGTTTTGTCTCAGGCTGCTAAACCCAGCAACGGATTTTGCCGCTGCGAGGGCACTATATCCGGCCATTCTCTACTGTTCAATTAACCAGTGGTAAATTAGGACAAACATTTTTGTAGATGCGAGAGGGGCCGCATTTGTGGGGGGAATTGATCATTGAGTTTTTGTTTCAGTAAAACAGCCACTTTATATTATGTACATTTGACTCATATTTTTCGACATACTCTCATCATATGTCGATTGTATCGACATGTATTCACAACATGTACATTTACTCAATGATTTTAGACGCGTAATCACTATGTGTCGATTGCATCGACATGTTTTCATATCATGTACATTTATTTCATATTTTTCGACATGTGACTTTGAAATTCGCAGATTTAGGTTTATAGTATTTTAATGTCGATAAAAGGATGAGGAATGAACATGATATGGAACCCTACACAACCGTATAATGACCTGCCACGATTGCCGCCAAAACAAGAAATTGAGACTAAGCGTGTACTAAAAGCATGCGTTGAAGCGAGAACTGCACTTGAAGGATTAAAACGGGCGGGCGAGTTATTACCGAATCAGAACCTTCTCATTAATCTAATTCCTATTTTAGAAGCTAAAGATAGTTCTGAGATAGAAAATATTGTGACAACTACTGATAAGTTATTCCAGTATTCCAGTGAGGACAGTAATGCTGATCCTATGACAAAGGAAGCATTAAGATATAGGACTGCACTTTATGAAGGTTATCAAGAATTAAAAGATAGACCGCTATGTGTAAATACGGCATTAAAGGTTTGTAATACGATCAAAAACTCAAAAATGGAGATCAGGAAAATTCCAGGGACAGCATTAAAAAACCAAGCTACTGGTGAGACCATTTATACACCTCCAGTTGGAGAGAGAAATATTATAGAATTACTTTCAGATTGGGAGAAATTTATCCATCAAGAGGATGATCTTGATCCTTTAGTTAAATTAGCAGTTACACATTATCAATTTGAAGCTATCCATCCGTTTTCTGATGGAAATGGTCGCACAGGGAGAGTCATTAATTTATTGTTTTTAATAGATAAAAATCTAATCACCTTACCTATTCTTTATTTGAGTCGATACATTATTAAAAATAAAAATAGTTATTACTCCTTATTATTGAAAGTAACAAAAGATGGTGATTGGGAATCATGGATTTTATTTATACTGTCTGCGATTGAGAATACATCAAAATGGACGTTAGAAAAAATAAATGCAATTCGTGAACTAATGGAACATACGTCATTACATATGAAAAATGAAATTAACGATATTTATAGCTATGAATTATTGCAGTGTATTTTCGAGCAACCCTACTGTAGAATACAAAATTTAGTGAGTAATGGGATCGCAAAAAGGCAGACAGCATCAAACTATTTAAAGAAGTTGTGTGAAATAAATATATTGCATGAAATTCACTCAGGAAAAGAAAAGCTCTTTGTTAATTATAATTTAATTAATTTAATGAGCGATGATGAGAATAAATTCTCTCGCTATTTTTGATTTTATGGATGCTATCCATGAATACCAATAGGATGGCATTAATATATCATTTATTCTAAATAACTTACTATAAATTGAGTAGTAGCTTATTGAGGCTGATTCTATATTTCATCTATATGCAAAAATTACATAAATTCAATACATTTATATAACGCAACATCCCCACTCCCCAACTCCAACCCCACACTATTCACCCCCTTCACCAATCTACAAGATCACCCCCACAACCCTTGCCCGCTCTGGCCTCAGCCTCTCTGAACACTCCCCCTTAGACTCTTCAGCAACTGTTCAGGTGTTCAGTTTTTAATACCTACCTTCCATGAGCTAATGAACACCTCTGAATACTGACTGAACAGTTATTAGTAAACTATTCAGTCGGTTTTTATCTTTGTATTTCAATTGATTAAATCTATTTCTGAACACTCTGAATAAGCCAGAGGTGAGAAATAATTAGTAGGGTGGCTCTTCCGGTTGCGGATGGTGGGGCAGTGCCAGGGCGGGGAGCCAGTCATTGGCGGTGTCGGATAAATCCATGTTGTAGCGGAAGCCTTTGTCTGTTCTGGCTTTTTTGTATTCTGCGCCAAATTCTTTCATTACTTTGGGAAAGTCTTTGCCGAATTTGGTTAACGATAATGAACGCTGATGGCCGTAAGCCTCCATATAAGCCAGATAAGCGTGATACAGATAAATGCGTGGGGCGCGAGGGAAAATTGCCAGCGTTCTCATATGCATACCGACCGCCTCGCCCAGCTCGACAATATGGGCGCAGAAACCATAAAGCGGATCGGCATCCCGCTTAACCCCCATCGCCTCCCGTGAATCTCGCTGCTCAAGTAGCAACTTTCGCGCCTTGTCCTGATCGACGCATTCGGCCAGCAGGCAGCGGATCACAGGAGTCGGTATTACAAGATAATCTTTTGTATTTACTACATTTTAAAATCCCGCGCCTGAGATATGCCCCCAAATACTTTTGCTTGATGGCTGGGGTGTTAAATTGAAACGGGCCGCTGCTGCTGGCCCGTAAGAGGATAGTTACCCGCAATGCTTTAAGGGACATTTTTGGATGGGTCGTCTCTTGCCATGAAGGTTCATAGTCAGTGGCTAAAGCAAAGATCTCGCCACAACAAGTATTACCGATAAGTTGTAATGCATCGTGTTGCGATTTATTTGCCGAGTCTCTTACTGGCGAACTTGTAAGAAAGGCTTACAGGTTACATTTTGCTCAAGCTCGCCGGTAGGTATCTGAGGTAAGTTTTCTCTATCTCCCTCGGCGTTTATTCGCCCTTATTCAGGTACTAAATTCCTGAAAGTTCGTTAATTAGGGAGGGGTGCCGATCAATCATTATCAATAGCTTAAGTGAACTACCTGATGGAATTCTTCTATGTTGCTCCCATGCTTCAACCAATGAAGGACTCACTCCCACAAGGTTTGCAAAATCTTTTTGCTTATACCCTGTTTTCTTTCTAATTTCTTTCACATCGGGGATGGGAATTTCTGTAACTCTGCCCGCTTTTAATTCATCATGACTAATAGCTACAGCCTGCTTCGCGGATGTCATTAAATCATTGAAAAAATCACTCATGCCGTACTCCCTTTGATTTGTATTATCACATCTTTGAATTGCTGTTTCTCGCTACTCGTCAGCGTATCTTCTTGATTTTTTGGGTAGACAGTAAAAAGCCATATCCTGCCTTGCGGTTCCTGATAGTAATAAATAACGCGGACTCCACCACTTTTCCCTTTCTGGCCAATAGCAAATCTTACCTTTCGTACGCCGCCAGTCCCCACAATTAATGCACCCGAAGATGGGTTTAATAACAAAACTTGCTGAAATTCTCTGAACTCATCTTCGGTTAGCAAGATATCCCGTTGTTTGGAAAAAAACGGCGTTTCAATAAACTGCAAAAAATCCATTATGTTGTCATCCTTGACGTCGCCTGATCTTAGGCTATGTTAATTTTAGTCTTACGTGGTAAGGATTTCAATCTATTTATTACGTCATTGTAGGAAAGGCATCTCACGATGCCTTTTTGCATTTAGAGATTATTCGGCCTCGAGAGGCTCACTGATAGCTTGATGATAAGTTTGATGTAGCAGGTCCATTTGCTGCCATAGGACGAGATTGAGTATTTCTTTTGCAGCGGGTTGATCAAGCACGACAACGGCGTAAATGAGCGCACGGCAATGATCAATCAGGTCTTCCACTTCGCGGGGCGAGTTATCGTACATGGCGCACCTCCGGCGGGAGAGTGGCGGCTAGTGATGTTGGCAGGTGAAGAAAAGCGGTACGGCAAGGGGCTTTAGTCGTCGAATCCATGATGACAACCTCTCAGTTGATGGTTTTAAAATCACCACCAAGAGACGCTAACCTCAAGAGGGTGGTGAGCTGAACGAGGTTAGCGTAACCGGTCAACAGAGAACCCGGCGCATCTTTCGATGCCCCCGTCCAGCCCACCATTGCTTTTCACAGGTGTAACTGTACCCGCACATAGTAACCGCCTGTGCGGTCGTGCGCTCTATTGAATTCCGGGACGCTAATCACGGCAGCGGAATTTGCCGCTGCGGGGGCACTATATCCGGCCATTCCCTACTGTTCAATTAACCAGTGGTAAATTAGGACAAACATTTTTGTAGATGCGAGAGGGGCCGCATTTGTGGGTGTAATGCGTATGTAATTCATCAATATTAATTATTATTTAGACTCAAATATTAGCTTTTAATAAGATTAAAATTAGCCAATAATCAGTTTTTGTGTTGACCATGCTTACATATAGCTCTACTATTTGACCATAACAGCGGATGTGATCACTTATAAAAGTGAGGAAACGATGGTCAAGGTTGACTGGTCGAGGAAAGCGGTTAAGCAGTTACTTTCAATAGATGTCAGATATCGAAAATCCATCAGTGAAAAAGTGAATAAACTGGCAAATTTCCCTGCTGTTGATTTGGATATCAAAAAGTTACAGATGGGTACTGGCCAGTATCGGATGCGAGTGGGGAATTACAGGATTATTTTTCAGATTATAGAGGGAACCCCTGTGATATGTACGATCCAGGAAGTTAAACGCAGAACCACAACAACCTATTAGGCTGGCTCAGTAGATTTCCCCTCAAAGGCATGGCGTTATTTTTCTCAACTAAGGTGAATAAGATGGCAAAACTACAATACATTCATGATGAAGCAGGAAAGCCTCAGTTTGTGGTCTTACCCATTGCCGAATATCAGCAGCTTATCTCTAATGCGAAGTATGAGGATATTCCCTATGTTGCTGATAACGATGATGATCAGACCATCCCGAATGAAGTTGTTCAAATCATGGTAAACGATGGTGTCAGTTTGCTGGCTGCATGGCGTATCTACCGTGGTTTTTCTCAATATGAAATAGCAGAACTGCTTGGCACCACCCAATCTGCTGTATCTCAATGGGAAGCCGTGGATTCTCGTCCCCAGAAGAAGACCAGAGAGAAATTAGCAGCAATTTATAAATGCCGGCCGGCACAGATGATTTTGTGAGACAGAAAGTAAAAACGCCTCTATATAATATTATTAATACCGGAAGTTAGCGGTTGGTATGTCTACTGGGTAAGTATCGATTTTCTGTTAGAAGAAATAGACAACAAAATAGAGTCAAATATTTAAAGTCGGTCGTCAAAACTGTTACCACTGTCATTGGCTAATTTTAGTTTTTTACATATCATTTAGAAAATGCTTCTTTGCAATCAGGGATATGATGAAAAACCGGATACTGATCATCACCAGCAGCTTTGATCGCACATGTGACTACATCATGGCACGATACAAAGACATTGCTTTCTTCCGTTTAAATACAGATAACTTTTCAAACTATAGAATTAGTTACGATTTATCAGGGTTTAGAATCAAAGATAGTTCTGGTGATGAAGTAAATTCAGCTAACTGTAAATCAATTTACTACCGTAAACCTGCATCTGAAGATCTTACTGGTGTGATTGACGCCCAGTATCAAGCCTTTTCTCACAAAGAAAGCCATTCGCTTATTGAAGGCATCGTTGAGAGTTTTTCTGGCCGATGTTTATCTAAGCCATCGGTCATGCGCAGAGCTGACAATAAAATTCTTCAGGCTTATTTAGCACAACGTGTTGGTTTTATTATTCCTGATTTAGTCATTACTAATGATAATTTAGCAATTTCTGCTTTAGAAGAACACAAGGCAATTGTTAAACCTTTATCAATAGGATCAGTCTCTTATGATAATAAAAAGGAATATGTTCAGACTAACGAGTATAATCTTAATATCAATAACGATAGTTTGAAATACTCTCCAGCATATTTTCAAAAATATATTAGTAAAGATTATGAAGTTCGGGCGACATTTGTATCTGAACAGGTATTTTCAGTAAAAATTGAATCAGAAAACAAAATAGACTGGCGCAAGAAAAACAATAATGTGAGTTATGAAATTTTTGAACTTCCAGAGGATATATATAATAAATGCCTGAAATTCATGTCCGAAAATAATATTAATTTTGGTTGTTTTGACTTCATTATTAATCAAGGTACTTGGTATTTCCTTGAAATGAATGCAAACGGTCAATGGGCATGGCTTGAGTTTGAGACGGGTATGATTATTTCTAAAGCTATAGTGGACTACTTGAATGATGAGTAAATTTTTATTGATATTCAATTATCTACCATTTTTTCATATTTCCAACGATCAAAATTTTGGAACCTATAACGACCTTGATACTGCTCGTTATTCTCTGTTCTCGCTACCTTGGGGAAAATCTATTTTTTATCTTTTTACTCTGTATAAAAAGGATGATTCATATCATGTGGATTGCTACAAAAAACTTTCTTTTGATCAGGTCCAAAGCCGGGTAAAACCAAGTGAGATTGAGGAAAAAGTTGCTGTTTATAAGGAACATATAACCGGTATCTCTGACCAAGAAAGGGAGCGGCAAGAGGAATTTTTAAAAATCCGTATTACGGAGCTTACGGGGGCACTCTACTCACTACATAACAAAGTATCTTTCTACTCCACTATCGGTTTAGCACTACTTGGTTTTCTTGGGTATCTGTTAGGTGAAATTATCAATTCTAATGCTCCGATGGTAATGACATGGATTCTCTATACTTTATGGGGGGTTTCATCACTTTATGCATTAAATTTAGCATTATTTATTATTTCCTCTATTGCCATTAGTTCATTTTATCAATCTAGCTTTGGTGATCTAAAAAAAGATCCCAATAAAGCAGCATTGGCAATTTCTTTTTATAGGGATTGGTATGATATAAAAGATGCCGTCAGATATATCGCTAGTTTGGTAAAAAATATTGAAAAGTATCTTTATCGACTAATTTCCATATGTATTGTCACTTGGGTTTGTGTGTTTTTTATATCCAACTTCGGTTGGCATGAGTCTGAAAAATATTTCCATGCAGAAATTTATTATAATTTTGTCAATACAACAAAACTTAATTTTCAGCCGTTAGTATGACAACATAATAGGGGTTAGATAGTATGAAGCCATACATTATGAATTATAGTGAAACGATCACTATGAAACAGTCTGTTGCGATCCAAAATACAAATATTTTGGATGTTACCACAAGGACATTCACTATTGAGACTGATGACTGTAAGTATCCCAGCTTTAGTTCCACGCACTTTTTGAGATTTCCGGGTTTTCAGCCATCAGCCGGTATTCTTCCGGTGTCAGGTTATTCAGGGATTCATGGGGCCGCTCACTGTTATATTCATTCAGCCAACGTTCCGTAATTTCCCGTGCTTCGTTCAACGTTCTAAACAGGTAAAAATCCAGTATTTCTGTCCGGTACGTCCTGTTAAACCGTTCGATAAATGCGTTTTGCGTCGGTTTGCCCGGCTTGATAAATTCCAGCATCACGCCATGCTCTTCGGCCCATTGCGCCAGAGCCAGTGATATCAGTTCTGGCCCATTATCCATCCGCATCTTCAGCGGATATCCACGGTTTGCTACTATCCTGTCCAGCACTCGGACGACACGCTGTGCCGGGATATTTAGGTCAATTTCGATAGCCAGAGCTTCACGGTTAAAATCATCGACGACATTGAAGGTCCGAAAACGTCGGCCACATGTCAGCGCGTCGTGCATAAAATCAATCGACCAACTTTGGTTCAGGGCTTCCGGCGTTGCCAGCGGAGCCGGATTGCGCACCGGCAGGCGTTGTTTACCCTTACGACGAAAATTCAGTTTTAACAGACAGTAAATCCGGTGTACGCGCTTGTGATTCCAGACGTGCCCCTGCCTGCGAAGCACCTGAAAAAGCTTCTTAAAACCGTAGCGGGGATAGCGCTCGGCCACCTCTGTCAGCATTTGGATCACCGGTTCATCACGTCGCGTATCCGGTTGGTAACGAAACACCGTCCTGCTCAGCGATAACGTCCTGCATGCCTGGCGTACGCTCATCGTAAACTGCGCGGTCAAATAGTTGACGAGCTCACGCTTTATCGCTGGTTTTAAAGCTTTTTTTCGATGACGTCTTTCAGCGCCCGGCATTCCAGACTCAGATCGGCAAACATCTGCTTCAGACGACGATTCTCGTCTTCAAGATCTTTGATTTTTTTGATATCAGCGGCTTCCATTCCGCCATATTTCGCCTTCCAGTTGTAGTAGCTGGCTTCGGAAATAGCAGCCTCACGGCACACATCTTTGACGGTCCTACCCGCTTCGACTGATTTCAGTACGGCGATGATCTGGTGCTCGGTGAATCGGATCTTACGCATAGTGATCTCCTCAGATGACATAATCAGTATGTCGGAAGATCTCTAAAAGTGAATGGGCCGTTTTGAGGGGATACTTACACAAGGTCTAGGCCACTGTTGTTGTCTCTTGACGGCTATTGTTGCTCACGGGAATCCACATACAAACGTGTATAGTTATCTGTATAGAAATTCTCTACACTCCAAATTCTATACAGTGCTGGCCGCATAGAAAACTAGACCAACAGATAAGCAGATAAATAAAAATTAAGCAGATAACAGGTATCGGCAGATGCCTTTCAATGTGACTTATTCCAGCGGTAAACTCACCAGTGGTTTGACTTCGCGCAGGACGAATGTCGTTTGCATCTCTTTAATCCCCGAAAGTCGGCGGATGACCGACATCGCGAAAGTGGAAAAACTGTCGAGATCCTCGGCCACCACTTGCAGCAGAAAGTCCGCATCCCCTGCAACGGCATAGCAAGCAATCACCGGTTTTAGCGCCCCAACCTGCATTTCAAACAACTTCGCTTCTTCTTCACTGTGACTGTCAATTTTCACCCGAATAAAAGCCAAAATCCCCAACCCTATTTTCCGTCGATCAATATTGGCTTGATAACCGGTAATAATGCCGCTTTCTTCCAACTGCTTCACCCGCCGCCAACATGGGGAGGTCGCCATCCCCACTTTATCGGCCAACTCTTGGTTAGTCATCCGGCCCGTGTGCTGTAATTGTTTTAAAATTTTTATATCTGCCGGCGTTATTAATGATGTTGGCATTTTCTACCTGATTATTGTTTTGTATGGGTATGATTTACCCATATTAGCGGAATGAAGCTGATAAAAGAAAGCACTTACCTACGCCGGAGAGATAAGATCTTGGGTACAAATCATCAGGAAAAGGGTATGGCTGTGGCAGAACAAATGCGGATTGCAATTATTGTTAATCCTGAGCTTCCGGTTGGCTTGATTGCCAATACCACTAGTGCGGTGGGGATTGGTCTGGCGGCAAAATTTCCACAATTGGCGGGAGCAGTATTATCCGATTCGGGGGGGAAAGAAATTGATGTTAGCTCAAAATTGCCGGTACCTATTTTGCAAGCGAATGCTGTACAGATAAGAGAAGTTTTGCTGAAAGCTTTGGCGGCGACTCATGAGCGGGCGATTGTGCCTTTTCCTGCATTTGCGCGCTCGATGCACAGTTACCAGGATTATGAAAAGGCGTTTCCATTACATTCTTTGGCTGATGAACAGTTGGATGGTTTGGGATTAGTGGGGCCGGAGAAGTGGGTGCGCTCATTGACTGGCGCGTTAAAACTGTTGCGTTAAGCTTTTGTTTATTAATATGAAAAATAAGCGGGTTCAAGAATCGAACCCGCGGCTAATGACTGGCAGTATGTTTCTTCGTCGATTAACCAAGCTGACTTAACTGCAATGTATGACTGGCAACCCCGTTGATATACAACTCGCGGCGCTCGTGCTCCGGGAGAGTTATTGTCAGTTCATGCCAGGCGGGTTGATAACTTCCCGTGCGGCTGAAAGTCATATCAATGCGGTGATTATCCGTTGTCACCTGCCAGCTCAGCCATAATGCATGACCTTGCTGCCAGCGGTGGCTTTCACCATCATCTTCAAACAGCATCCCACTAGATTGGCCGCCCCCTTTCGTCGGGTACAGCACTAACTCGCGTTGGGTATCTTGCGCAGCATTCACAAAAGCAATACGTCGTGACAGCGGCAGCGCGGCACCGGCCCGCACTAACAGAGGTAGGCGCTCCAGTGGCGCTTCTAAAACAATAGTTTGCCCGCCGCTATACCACTGTCCAGTATAGAAACAATACCAACCGACATTATTATCTGGCAAATAGACCTGACGTTGGCGCTGGCCCGATTCCACCACACTGGCAACCAGTAAATCACGGCCCAACATAAAGTCGTCATTTTCCTTAAACGTGCTGCTATCATGCTCATGATCGAGGAAAGTTGGGCGCAACATCGGCTCATCATCATGAGTGGCTTGCCATTGTAATGTGTAAAAGTAAGGTAATAGCCGATAGCGCAGCGCCATTGCATCGCGAATCATTGGCGTGGCAGCGGGATACATCCACGGCTCATTGACAGTATTATCGTCATTCCATGAGTGTATGGTAAATCGCGGATGCATCACGCCGTTTTGTACCCAGCGAATAAATAATTCAGCTTCCGGTTTATCGCCCGAAAAACCGCCGACATCATGGCCGAGGTTATACAACCCAGATAGGCTCATGCCCAGCCCCATGCGGATGTTATAGCGCAGAGTTTGCCAACTGGTGCGGTTATCACCACTCCAGGTTTGGGCGTAGCGCTGCATCCCGGCACAGCCGGAGCGTGATATCAAATATGGGCGCATTTCTGGCGCGAATGCCTGTTGAGCTTCCATTGAGGCCCGCATCATCAGCAGAGGCATCACCGGCCTGATGTGTTTGATGGCGATGGATTCACCGAATCCATTACATTGCGCTTCGCCATCCCACACTTCGTATTCATTATTATCATTCCAGGTGGAGCCAATCCCCAGCTCTAGCAGTTGCTTAGTGACGTTTTCCTGCCACCAATCCACGGTTTTGGGGTTGGTAAAATCAAGGTGAGAACCTTCATCATCCCAAAATGAAGAGCGCTCCGGCAGCCCGGTTTCACCATCACGAATAAACAAACCGCGCTCTGCAACTTCCTGATATTTAGGATGATCCTGCAATAAACACGGTTTGATATTGGCCGCCAGTTTGATACCAGCTTGCAGGAACGCCTGGCTCATCACCTTGGGCTGCGGCACTTTGTCGTTATTCCAGTTAAAGACATAGCGCTTATTATTGATGGAGGTGTAGCCGGATGAGAGCTGGAATGAGTCACAGGGAATATCATGCTGCTGACACAAAGTAATGAACTTTTGTAACTGCACCTGTGCATCGGGGGCATCGGTGTAGTGCATGGTGGAGCCGCTGTAGCCGAGGCTCCATTTCGGGCCAAATTGGGTTTTACCCGTCAGACGAACAAAGGCTTTAGTCACATCCAGCACTTTCGGGCCGAGGAACATATAGTAATCAAGGTCACCGGCTTCGGCCTGATAACGGCGATAAGCCAGATGATAATTATCAATCTCGTTACCCAAATCCAACCAGCAGTTGCTTAAATTGTCATAGAACAGGCCGAAGCTGACATCATCACGGCGAGTAATGGTGAACGGAATATGCTTGTAAAGTGGGTCAGTGCTGGCGGCGTTGTAGCCCATGGCATCTAAATTGCGCATTTCAAAGCGGCGACCCGCGCGGTTAAGGTCACCGGCTTTCTCACCCAGTCCATAATATTGCTCATTAGGATAGCGGCGCTGATAGTGAGCAATCGCTTCTCCTTGTGGGCTGAGTAAATAAGCGCTGGTTGGCCTATCTGCTGCTAGTGGCTGCCATTCGCCGTGCTGATTCTTATATTCCCACTCCAAATACAGCGGTTGATGAATAGTGACTCGCAAACAGTCGGTGGTCACTATCAATTGTTGTTCATGGTGCTGTAACTGATAGCCCGGCACGGAGAAACCCGCCAAACTCAGGCGGTCACGCCCAGACCACGGCACATCTCTTTCTGGCGCGATGCTCCAGGTGCGGTTCAGTGCCAGTTCGCCATTGCGTTTAATCAGCACGCGGCAGAGATTTGGCTCTAATACATACAGACAAAATATATGACGGTCATCAACCAGTAATTCCAAATGGTCGGGAAATTCATTGATTAATAACCAGTTTTTTAATGTTTTCATCTTAGTTTATCTCTTAAAGGGTATAGCATCAGGCGGCCGGTTGGGCTTTATTGCGGCGCTCAGCAAACAGGGAGACCAGGAACACTGCACCAATCAAATCGAAGAAGCCCATGGCGATAAATAGTGGGTTAAAGCCGATAGTGTCGGACACCGCACCGATTAATAAAGTAAACAGGAAACTGGCTATCCAGGCCGAAGAACCTCGTAGCCCGTTGACAGTGGCCACTTGATTTTTATCAAAGGATTCAACCACTAATGCGCTGAGCATGCAGGAGATAACCTGATGACCAAAGCCGCCAATCGAGATTAATGCAATCGCCAGATACGGGCTTTCGGTGATGGCGACAAAGGCCAGTGAAATCATCATGAAAGCACCGGTGACCGAGCTGGCCACCACCGAGTTAACGCGGCTGCAACCAAACCATTTTTGATAGAGTTTAGTTAAGTAGCCACTGGCAACACTCCCGATATCTGCCGCGAGGAAGGGCAGCCAGGCGAACATGGCGATTTGCTTCAAATCCATGCCGCGCTCGGTCGCCAAATACAGCGGAACCCAGAAACTAAACACGGCCCATGCCGGTTCTGCCAAGAATGCGGGGATAGCAATGCCGTAGAATTTTTTGTTTTTGCTGAGGATAGCTAAGGATTTCAGGAACGGCAGCCGTGGTAATACTGGCTCATTATCCTGATGAATCAGTTCAAACTCTTCTTTACTCAGATTGGGGTGGGTATCTGGTGAATGATAAAAACGCCACCATAACAGCACCCACACCATGGCTAAGGCACCGGAGAAGAGAAATGCACCTTGCCAGCCGAGGGCAACATGGGCCAATACAATAATCGGTGGCGCTAACATTGCGCCGATAGAGAAGCCGACGCCAGCCCAGCCCGCTGCAATCGGGCGCTCTTTTTTCGGGAACCAATCCGAAATAGCTTTGGCGTTTGCCGGTGTGGCGGCGGCTTCAGCACTGCCCATAAAGAAACGCAGTACGGCCAGTTGGAACCAAGTGCCCGCTCCGGCGTGCATCATACACACCACCGCCCAAACACTGGCGCAGATCAGGAACCCCATCTTCAAACCGATGACATCAATTAACCAGCCACAGAGCGGCTGAAATACGGTGTAAGCCAACTGGAATGATGCCACTATCCACGAATATTGTTCAGTGGTCATATTCAGACTGGTTTTTAACTCAGGGGCGAGGATACCCAGCGAGTTACGGGTAATATAGTTAACAGTGACCCCAAGTAGAAATAGCGCCAGCATCCACCAGCGTAATGATTTTATTTTCCGTCGCCCAACAACTTTTGCGGATTGATTAATCTCAACACTCATCCCTGCCTCCTGGTGCCAGTTGGTAGTAAAGTATTAGTCGGTAGCAAATTAACCGGACCAACTTATTATTTTGGTAAGATCCATTTTTGGTTATTAAGATTAAGCTGAGTTTTAATGTGATTCCTCTCACACTAAAATAGGCCAATAAAGTTTAAAGATTTGATATTAGTAGTGTTTTTATTTTTAATCAAAAATAACCGGACTGATAAGTTTTTAAAATTGGTTTACCAAAGCTTGATTATTTTGGTTAAAACAAGGTAACTAGCTTAAATTGGCTTTAATACGCATTTTTTTGAAAGTATTTTCATAAGCTGAATAATATTTCAGCATTTGTATTGGGTAACGCCCTGAATAAGGGATTTACTGGTCATGAAAATTTTTTCATTTGCTAATTTGAGAGAGATCACAAAATGAATGGAAAGCTAAAAATACAAGAAATAGCTAATCAGACTGGCCTTTCAATTAGCACAGTATCCAGAGTGTTAGCCGGCAAAGCGAATACCAGTGCGAAAGCAAAACAGCGGGTTATGGCCTATGCGCAGTCGCAGGGAATTTTACAGAATTTATCTAGCGGGCGGTTAATGCTCAATAACATTATGGTATTTGCGCCACACCGGGCTTTTGATGTGCGCACTGATATCTTTTACTACAAAGTCATTCAGGGAATAACTGAAGCGGTCAGTCAACATGAGGTAATGATTCGCTACTGCGGGTTATCTGAAACTCACTGCGATATTTCCCTATTCCTGGAAAAAATGACCCATCCGCAGACGGAAGCGGCAATTATTATTGGCATCGATGACCCACGGGTTCATACCTTAGCGGCTGGTGTGCATAAGCCGTCGATATTAATAAATTGTCGCGACAAAGAAATGTCACTGGACAGTGTGTCTCCTGATCACCAATTGATCGGCGAATTTTCTGCCAACTATCTGATACAACAGGGGCATCGGCGTATTTTAACCTTGCAGTGTTTGCGGCGTAACACCATGGAGTTGCGGCTGGTGGGAATTAAAGAGGCATTCGCCAGCAATAATATGCATTTTGATGATAACCAGCATCTGGTGACCACTCATGGTTTTGGCGCAGAAGAAGCCGAGCAAGCAATCACCGCCTTTATGGCCAGCTGTGAGGATAAGAGCCAGCTGCCGACGGCTATCTTGGCGGGGGGCGATTATATGGCGGTTGGTGCTGTTAATGCGCTGAATAAATTGAATATAAACGTGCCAGAGAGTGTGTCGGTCATGAGTATGGATGGTTTTAATTTGGCTGAAATCCATGATGTTCCACTCACGGCGGTGCATGTCCCGCGCGATGAGCTGGGGGCGGAAGCTATCCAGCTATTACAACGGCGTATATTGCGGCCAGATGCTCCGTTCAGTAATACCCTGTTGCCTGGCAAATTAGTTGTTCGTTCCTCGGTGAAGCAGGTTAACCAGAAAAGAACCCTGCCAGTGGCCAGTAAATCTACGGATCGGTTATATGATTGGTGACGTACAAACAATATCAGAATAATTTTATGCAAATAGAGGCCGATCACCCACAAGTAAGCAGTTACCGCTATAGTTTACTGTTAGGTTTACCCACTTGATGGGGTTGAAAAAATTTAAAATAGACATAAATAGGTTTTATCTAAGTCTGCTGGGGATATACCTAATTGAACATTGAATGTAAGGATATAACCGCATGGAATTCAAAGACTATTATGCTGTTATGGGCCTCGAGCCCACGGCTTCCTTAAAAGAAATTAAAACAGCCTATCGCAGGCTGGCCCGTAAGTATCACCCGGATGTCAGTTCTGAAGCTGATGCTGAGAGTAAGTTTAAAGAAGTTGCCGAGGCTTACGAAGTATTAAAGGATACCGAGCGGCGAGCTGAGTATGACGAATTAAGATTGCACCGTAATGACCCTAGGTTTGGCCAACATCAGTTTGATCAACGACAGGCCGCGGGTGGTCAACAATGGCACAGTCGTGCCGGTGCCGGCGCTCACGATTACTCTGACTTTTTCGAATCCTTCTTTGGTCACCGCGCTTCTTCAGCTCAACACTCATCTCATCGGGCATCTCATGGAGTGCGTGGGCAGGATCTTGAGATGGAATTACCCCTCTTTTTAGAAGAAACGTTAGCTGAACAAACTCGCTCGATCTCTTACAAAATACCGACCATTGATGAATCGGGCTTCCCAGGTGCTGAAACCGCGAAGACATTGAAAGTAAAAATTCCTGCCGGTGTGGGTGATGGTGAGCGCATTCGCCTTAAAGGGCAGGGGGCACCGGGTATTGCAGGCGGGGCCAATGGTGATTTATTCCTAATTATTCGTATTGCACCACATCCGTTGTTTGATATTGATGGGCAGAATTTACAAATAGTCGTACCGCTAGCCCCATGGGAAGCGGCATTGGGGGCCAGTGTTGAGGTGCCGACCCTGACGGGGAAAATTGCCTTAACCATCCCGGCGGGTAGCCAAAGTGGTCAGCGGTTGCGCATTAAAGGCAAAGGTCTGGTCAGCAAAAAAGGAACTGGCGATCTGTACGCAATCCTCAAAGTGGTCATGCCACCGAAACCAGACGAGAAAACGCGGGCGCTTTGGCAACAACTGTCAGAGCAGGCGGCATTTAATCCTCGGACTGGGTGGGAGTAACAGATTATGGCTGAAATAGAAATTACCTACACCCTAACTGAATTATGCCAGTCAACGGGGATAATGCAGGATGAATTGGTCGAGGTCGTCGGGCTGGGTGTGATTGTGCCGTTAGAGCCGACAGACAGAGTTTGGATTTTTGATGCGGATGCATTGAACTGTCTTAAACGCGCCCGGCGCTTGCAAAATGAGTTGGATCTGGACTGGTCAGGTGTCGCCATGACCTTGACTCTGCTGGAGAAAATTGAACAGCTCAAGAAAGAAAACGACCAATTGCGCAGGCAACTTGACCGTTTTGTTCAAACATCTTAATACGGCTAACGCGGGTTGGTGCTCATAGCCCAACCCGATGCCGATTGTTTTATATCCGCGGCCACAATATTCAGCCCTGTTTCGCCGGGTTGGGGAGGGCAGAAAATGCCCCTTTTATCCTATTAAATAGGGCCTCTCCCAATAATTATGATTGCAGCCTTCACGATATTTTCTAACTTTAATGTTTTATTTCAAAAATAGGCCTCAATCCCCACCTAATTCTTGTCAGTCATAACCCTCTAAAGACTGCTGACGCCGCCATCGACCCGAAACTCCGTTCCGACCACGAAACTGGATTCATCCGAAGCCAGAAATACTGCTGCGTGCGCAATTTCAGCCGGTGTTCCCATTCGTTTAATCGGCACTAACTGGCGAATTTGATCTGTCAGTTTTTCTTCTTCACTCCCTGATAACCCTAGCTTTTGCAGGGCCGGAGTTTGTGTCGGCCCTGGGCTTAACCCATTAACCCGAATTCCTCTTGCAGCCCACTCGCCGGATAAGGTGCGCGCAAGAGAAAGCAGCCCCGCCTTGCTGGCGGCATACACACTGCTTTGGGGCAAACCAATATGGACACTTGCTGAACCGCAAAGAATGACAGAAGCGGGGTTCGCCAGCAGTGGAAGCAATGATTGCAACAGGAAAAAAGGGCCTTTTAGATTGGTTGATATCACTCGTTCAAAGCTAGCTTCATCCCACTCTTCTATTAGATTGTGAGTCACATCACCAGCATTGATATAAACAACATCCAAACGTGGCCAGCTTTCAGCAAGTTTAGCCGCCAGTTTTGATTGGTCGGCGATATTGCGGGCATCACTTTTTAATAGCCAAACATGCTCTCCGAGTTCGGCATGTACCGCTTGCAATGCGGCTTCATTTCGGCCGGTAATCGCGACAGTTGCCCCCTCGGCCAAGAACTGGCGCGCCGTTTCTAACCCGATACCGCTAGTACCACCGGTAATCAATGCATACTTATCTTTCAAACGATTCATGATGAGCCTTCCTATTGGGAGCAATGGAAGACTATTTTTAATACAAAAGTATCTAAAGTATAGTAGGTACCAATTTGATACTAAGGATGAAACAGGAACGTAATGACAGCTTATCAGTCCCTCGCAGCTAAAAATAAATCGCTATCCGATGGAGTTCGCGCGGAAGAAAAGTGCCCAATGGTGCAATTCGTTGAGCTTATTGCCGGGAAGTGGGCAATTCCTATTCTCTATCGTTTGATCGTGACTGCTGGCCCGATTCGATTTGGCGAGCTACAGCGGGCGATTGCCCCTATTACCCAAAAAGAGCTGACCCGACAACTGCGGGCTTTCGAGCAACGTGGGTTGGTCCGCCGCACAATTTATGCCGAAGTGCCGCCACGTGTTGAATATGAGATTACCTCTTTAGGACAAACATTAAAGCCAACACTGGACTCTCTGGCGCAATGGATGAGGGATAACCATCGAGAACTTAATAACAACATGTAATTCGGAGGGTTAGAAATCAAGAATAGGCTTATTTTTTGGTAATCTATCTATTATCTATTATCTATTATCTATTGTGTAAAACAAGTTGGATGTACTACATTTAATAGGCTGCTCACTAATTGTGCAGCATCGAAAATAACAACAATAGTTTCAAGGAGAGAGTATGAGTAAGATAACAGGTTGTTGTTCAGAAGATAGCCATCCAAATAGCCGAAGGACCGTGCTAAAAGCTGCTTTGGGCATCACCGCTGCGGGTGTTATTGGCGGGATTGGGCTAGGGTTACCTCAGATATCATATGCAGCTTCCCTGACACGAGAAGAACGGGATAAATTAACACCCGACCAGATAGTGGAAGGATTGAAGCAAGGTAATAAAAGATTTGTTTCTGGGAAAATGCAGCAACACGATTATCTCGCACAAAAACGCAGTAGTGCAGAGGGGCAATTTCCTTCGGCCGTTATATTGAGCTGCATTGATTCTCGAGCGCCAGCTGAAATTGTTCTGGACACAGGAATTGGTGAAACATTCAATGCCAGGATTGCCGGTAACATTTCTAATGATGATTTATTAGGTAGCATGGAGTTTGCTTGTGCCGCCGCGGGGGCAAAGGTTATTTTGGTCATGGGGCATACTGCATGCGGTGCTGTCAAAGGTGCTATTGATAACGTAGAACTCGGCAACCTGACTGGCCTCCTCGATAAAATTAAGCCCGCGATTGCAACGACTCAATTTGATGGTGAGAAGAGTGGCAAAAACGAAAAATATGTAGATGCTGTTGCGAAGAATAATGTAAAACACACTATTGATGAGATTCGTAAAAATAGCGAAATAATTAATAAATTAGAGAAAGAAGGGAAAGTGAAAATAGTAGGCAGTATGTATAACTTAAATGGCGGTGAAGTCGAGTTCTTCATGTAATAAGTTGAGTTTCTCAATTCCCCTTGAGCGCATTCAAGGGGAATATCAAATATTTTTCAATTTAATATTTATATATCCTTTAATTTTTTTTGTTGACGTAACACCCTTGGTCATAATTAAAATTTGTGATTATATGTTTAAAGCAAGTCTTGCACGATAAAACAGAAGTTTCCATATGGTGATGGGCGTTTTTTAGTTAAACTCCGAGCTATATGAATTATATAAATCAATAAATAGACCTTACAGATAGAAGTAAAAATGACATATAATGTTATTATTATGTTTCAATAATGAATAGCTTTATTTGACATTATTAAACAACATTTATTCCTTGAGTTTTTTAATTATTATTGTATGTTAACTCAGTGGTTGCGTGTATTTTTCTAAATGAATAAAGTAATATATAGATATTTTAAATGGAAGCGTTCCCTTCATAGGGCTGAGTTATTTCATTGTTGGTGATATAGGTTTCAATTGTATTGTTATACAATCTTACTGTTTATTTCTTGCCTATGATTGGAATGTTTTTTGTGTGGGAAAACCATTTAAAACATCAAATATAATTAAAAAATATAATTTAATTGGATTTATTCATTAAGTAAGCACGATACTAATCACTAGTTCTCTTATCACATCTGTAGTGTGATTTATTATTATTAACTGAGTGAATATATTTGTAGGGGTCATATATGTACGTTGATACAGTCTCTGTTGTTTCTGGCAGTAAATTCATTGATATTAATGGTAAAGGGGTGATTGATTATGAAAAAGAGATATCACTGGATTGCTGTATGAATAAAATACATTTCCACTCTAAAAAATTAACCATTGATATTAATGAAAAACAAAAGAGATTGGTGATGTGTCTGTTTAATGATGTTAATAGAAAACAAGATATCATTAAAGTTGTTTGGTATGAGAATCATAAGAGCATTTCAGATAATAATTACCATCAATTAATACATAAATTCAGAGTGCATTTGAAGAATGCTGGCATACCTGATGGGATCGTAAAAACCATAAATAGATACGGACTCAGATTAGACTCTGGGATATTGAGCGCGATGGTATCAAATAATACAATTGATAGGTTTGTTGGTTATTGATAATAGTTGTCTATTTTAATATTAAACTAAAATTCGTATGAGAGGCTAGGGTGTTATCATTTTTTAACCTGATACTTATAACACCCTATAAAGTATTGCTTAATAGAAAAAATATCATATTAGAAATTATTCTCATATCGTACCTTTTTTATCAAGTTAGCGTTGGTTTTAATATGGTAATGGAGAGAAATAAAAGAAAAATCCCATCATTATATGAGGGGGAATGGAGCAATAACTTTATAAGTAAAACTAAAATGGTAGAGGATATTAAAAACTCTATTATTTTTAAAAGAAAAGACAATGATAAAGAAATAACTCCAGAGATAGTGAATATTTTAAACTCACCAATTTATACTGGTACTCTAAAATTAGTGGGTGTATTGGAGCATACGGATGAGGCAAGCTCTATTGTAATTTTAGAATTTGATGGGAAACAAAATTTATACTTAGAGGGTGATAAAATAGAGGCTGTTACTATTGTTAAAATATTAAAAGACCGGATTATAATCAATGAAAATGGAGAGCACTACACACTCGTGATTTTATAGATAAATCACCCTGATTTGTTGAGAAAGGTGTTTTCATGTACTACTACAATAAAATATTTATAGTCTATACTAATGTGGTTGGTTTTTTTTTAAGATTCAGTTCGTTTTATATTAATTTATTTAGATTGGTAATTTTAGCTTCTTATTTACCTGCGGTAGTATATTGTGCTAACTTTTCCGCATCATTCAGAGATGCTGATATAAAAGAGTTTATTAATACGGTGAGTAAGAACATTAATAAAACTATAATTATAGATCCCAAGGTTCAAGGGGTAGTCAGCGTTCGTAGCTTTGAGCAATTGGATAAAGATAAGTATTATCAATTCTTTTTAAATGTACTTGATGTTTATGGGTACACAGTTGTTGAAATGCCTAATAATATATTAAAGGTCATCCCTGCAAAACGTGCAAAAAACTCCGTTGTTCCGCTGCAAAAGAATGCAGAAGAAACCCAAGGTGATGAGCTTATTAACCGAGTATTTAAACTTAAATACATTTTAGCTAAGAACTTGGCTCCATTACTTCGCCAGTTAAATGATAATACTGAGTCAGGAAGTATCATTCACTATGACCCATCAAACGTAGTGCTTATTACAGGGCGTGCAGCAGTAGTAAATCGTTTATATAGTATTATTAGTACATTAGATCAACCTGGAGATGCAGAGATTGAACTCTATCAATTGAATCATGCTATCGCCGCCGATATTATTAAATTAGTCAATCAAGTTATAAATCCAGTAAATACAACTAAAAAAGATTTATTTAATGCTGGGAAAGTCATTGCAGATGAGAGAACTAACTCAGTCTTAATCAGTGGTGATAGTCATACCAGAAAAAGAGCCATTAAAATAATAAAGAGGCTTGACCATCAACAAGATAGTTATGGCACGACTAAAGTTATTTATATGAAGTATGCACAAGCATCGAAGTTATTGGATGTATTAAATGGTGTCAGCAGTGGCGTTCAAAGTGACAATGCCAAAAAAATAGCGGGGAAGAGCAACGCTAGAAATGTGTCTATAAAGGCATATGATCAAACAAATGCTTTAGTGATTACTGCTCATCCAAAAATAATGAAAGAATTAGATCAGGTTATTGAAAAGCTAGATGTCAGACGTGCTCAGGTATTGGTCGAAGCGATTATAGTTGAAACTCAAAATGGAGAAGGACTGAATCTGGGTATTCAATGGGCTAATAAGTTTCATGGAGGGGTCAATTTTATCCAAAATCCAGATAGTATAAGAGCAAATAGCAGTAGTGAAAATCCCCTTCCTATGGTGATATCAGGATTAACAGCTGGTTTTTACAAAGGAAATTGGGATGGTCTGTTCACTGCTCTAGCAACTAATTCAAATAATAATATTCTCGCAACCCCAAGTATTGTCACTCTGGATAATATGGAGGCAGAGTTCAATGTCGGTCAAGAAGTTCCGGTGCTTACCTCTACACAAACAACGGCCACAGATAAAGTATATAACTCGATTTCGAGACAATCTGTTGGTGTTATGTTGAAAGTCAAACCACAGATAAACCAAGGCGATTCAGTTTTGCTAGAAATTCGGCAAGAAGTATCAAGTGTTGCTGACAGATCTGATGCTAATGCCAATAATTTAGGTTCGGTTTTTAATAAGAGAGTGGTTAATAATGCAGTATTGGTTAAAAGCGGTGAAACAGTTGTCGTTGGGGGACTATTAGATAAAAAATTGAATAAAGTCATAAATAAAGTTCCTTTTTTAGGTGATATTCCTTTAATAGGCCGACTATTTCAGCAGAGGAAAGAAAAGATTGAGAAAAGTAATCTGATTCTCTTTATCAGGCCGACAATACTCAGAGAGACAAGTGACTATAGCAAAGCAACAGCAGATAAATATACTGAACATAATAATTTATATTCTATAGATATAAAAGAACCGCTGGAGGTATTATCAGAAAAAATAAAAAATGATGAATTTAATTCTCTTAAAAACGATATAGTAGAGTTTTATGAAATGATAGGGGTAAAAAAATGACCCTCATAAAATCTGAATTATTGCCATTAGCGTTTAGCTGGGCCAAGGATAATGGTGTTATTTTAGTACCGGTTAAACAAGGTTACCAAATTATTTGTCGTGACTCCGCTTCTCTTGAGTCAATACTTGAAGGTAACAGAGTTGGCAATCGCCCTATTGGGCTCCAAATTGTAACTGATGATGAGTTTGACACTCAACTTGCTGCTGTATATCAGAATAGTTCAGTACAATCACATAAAATAATGAACGCTATAAGTGATGAAATTGCTATTTATTCATTTAGTAGTGAACTTCCAATTAGTGAGGATTTACTCGATAGTAATAATGAAGCTCCAGTAATAAAACTAATAAATACAATATTGGTAGAAGCTATAAAAGAATTGGCATCAGATATACACATAGAATCTTTTAGTGAGAAAGTAATTATAAGATTTCGTGTTGATGGTGTGTTAAAAAATATATTAGAGCTACAACGTAGGGTTGCGTTACTATTGGTTTCGAGAATTAAGATTATGGCAAAGTTAGATATTGCAGAGAAACGTATCCCACAAGATGGCCGTATAGCACTCAGTTTAGCAGGGCGATCATTGGATGTTCGCGTTTCGGTATTACCAGTAAATCATGGTGAGCGAGTTGTCATGCGTCTATTAGATAAGAATAGCCTTAAACTAGATCTAGAATGTTTGGGAATGTCGAAAAAAAACAGCCATATCATGAAAAAATTGGTTGTTAAACCCCATGGTATTATATTAATTGTTGGGCCTACCGGCGCAGGTAAAAGCACTACGCTCTATGCTGCGTTAATGGGAATAGACGCATGCGAAAGAAATATCATGACAGTGGAGGACCCTATTGAATTTGACATAGATAGAATTTCTCAGACACAAGTTAATTCAAAGATTGATATGACTTTTTCACGTAGCTTAAGAGCCATTCTGCGCCAAGACCCTGATGTTATTTTGATCGGTGAAATACGAGATGTAGAAACCGCACAAATAGCAGTTCAAGCTTCTTTAACTGGGCATTTAGTTTTATCAACATTGCATGCTAACAGTGCGATTGGTGCTGTCACTAGACTCAAAGATATGGGGATTGAACCATTTATGTTATCTAGTTCTTTGTTGGCTGTTTTATCTCAACGCTTAGTTCGACGATTATGTGCTGAATGCCGAGAACAGTGCCCCTACCTACAGGATACTCTGCAAATGTTGAATATTCATGATCAAATTCCTATAGAGGGATATGGATTTCGTGCGGTTGGCTGTAATAATTGTAATAAAACAGGTTATCGTGGCCGAATCGCTTTACACGAATTACTGATTATCGATAACAATTTACGTGAGGGTATTTATAAAGGGAGGAGCGAACTTGAATTAAGTAAAATAGCTAAGGGATATATACGCAGTATAGAGCAAGATGGTATTGAAAAGATAGTTGGAGGCCTCACAACAATAGAGGAAGTGATGAGGGTAAGTTTAGAAGATAAGTATGCCAAAGTTTAATTATTTAGCTATTAATAATAAAGGGGTGAAAATAAAAGGCAATATTGAAGCTGAGAATATATTAGCGGCCAGACATGTTATTTATCAAAAAAAAATGGTTTTATTAAAAATTAAAATTAAGCATGAAAGTTTGTTTTTACGCTGGGCTAAGTGTTTTAAAAAAATAAATAACATGGATCTTATTTTAATTACCAGGCAGATGTCTATTTTAGTCAATGCTTCAATCCCATTAGATGAAGCACTAGAGATAATTGAAAAGCAAAGTACGAAAAACAATGTTAATAGTGTGATTAATGAGATAAGGAAGAAAATCCTTGAAGGCCATTCGTTCTCCGATTCACTATCACAATTTCCAGTTATTTTTAATTCACTATACAGATCTATGATTGCTGCAGGTGAACTATCAGGTCATTTAGGTTTAGTACTATCTAAGCTTGCCGATCATATAGAACAGGCATATAAAGTGAAAAATAAAATAGCTCAAGCGCTAGTCTATCCTGCTATTTTAATTTTAATATCTATCGGCGTTATAATAACACTGTTATCTGTAGTAGTCCCTAATATAATTGAACAGTTTGTTTCTTATGATAAAGTATTACCATTGTCTACTAGAGTCCTAATAATGACGACTCATTGGCTTGAAGATAATATATTATTAATTACTATGCTTTTCATTATTGTTTTTTGGGGATGGTGTGGATTATCAAAAATAAAAATGATAAACATGTTCTTTTCATCTTTTTATTTGAAAACCCCGTTTTTAGGTAAGGCAATATTTATTTTAAATATATCTAGGTATTTAAGACTGATGACAATTTTGAGTTCTAATGGTGTTAATTTGATCAAGTCGATGGAAATTAGCAGTTCTGTGGTAACTAACTTATATATAAAGCAGGGGTTAGAAAATGCTGCAAAATTAGTTAGCGAAGGTGGGAGTTTGTCATCGTCTCTAGCTAATAGTAATGGATTCTCCCCTATGATTTTACATATGATTATATCTGGTGAGCGTAGCGGGACGTTAGATGTTATTTTGGAAAAAATAACAGATATTCAAGAGCAGGAATTAATTGATAATATAAATATATTTGTAATATTACTTGAGCCAGTAATAATGATTTTAATGGCCGGATTTATATTTTTTATTGTTTTGGCAATTTTTCAACCAATACTGGAAATGAATAGTTTGATTTTATAATTACTGTCTAAGGAGAACTATGAATAATATTAAATATAATGGCTTTACATTATTAGAAATGATGGTGATCGTTATTATTTTAGGCTTGCTTGCTAGTTTGACAGTACCCAGCCTAATGGAAAATAAAAGTAGGGCTGATCAGCAAAAAGCATTAAGTGACATTGCGGCGATAGAGAATGCATTGGATATGTATAAGTTGGATAATGGTTATTATCCAACTGAATCTCAAGGGGTTATTTCATTAGTTATTAAACCAACAGACCTACCGATTCCACGAATTTATCCGAGTAATGGATATATTAGACGATTACCAAAAGACCCATGGGGTAACTCATATCAGATGAAGAATCCCGGCCAATATGAAGATATCGATATATTTTCAGCTGGACCAGATAGAGAAGTCGGGACTGAAGATGATATAGGTAATTGGTTAACATCATTAGAAAAAAATGATACGAATAATGGTTTATAAATCATGAAATGCTTGGGGTTTAATAGGTGATAACTTGCGATATTGCTCTGGTTTCACATTGCTAGAATCCATACTATCGATGGCGATTTTTTCTGTTGTTGGTATCGGAATAATGGCTATTATTAGTGAACAATTACTATGGGTCAAAACACTCGAAGATAGGGTGTCGGCCTCTTGGGTTGCGGAGAATGCTTTAGCTGAAATTAAATTGAAAAGAATAGAGCAAACTGAAAGTTGGATAAAAGGAAGCGATTTTATTGTTAACAAATTATGGTATTGGCAATCAAGAGAAATAATAAATGAAACTATAGGTATTGTGACGGTTGAAGTCCGTAGCCAAGAAAATAGTAAAGTTCCTATATTTATCCTGGAAGGATATCGTGTTATTAATGAATAAACGTCCCACTCAAGGTTTTACATTATTAGAGGTTTTATTGGCTGTAATCATTTTCACTTTGATAAGTTTAACTGTTTACCAAGCTATGACTGTTGTTAGCAAAGGAAGTAGTGCAGTTAATAAAAAGTCAAAACAAGTTAATAAATTGCAGAGGGTAGTAAATACACTAGATCATCAACTTTCACATACAATGATATATGCTTATTCACACCATAATAAAAAACTTAATAATGGTATTAGGGTTGGTAAATTTTTATTGGGTAGTGATGACTTTGGCATTTACTTTTCGTGTGACATTGGCGTTAATACTGGCTTCACCTATCACATGGAATCACAAATTTTAGGGTATAGGTTAAGGAGTCATATTTTGGAAAAACTATCGTATCACTTAAATGAAGATCAACCGACAGTATCAAAAATTCTAGATGGTGTGACAGCATTTCGCATTAGAGTCTTTCATGAAAATAAATGGATAAATGAGTGGGACGAAATAGCCATTTTACCTGAAGGAATTGAGTTGATTATTGAGCTGGAAAATATAGGCACTATAAGAAAAGTTATTGTTTTATTAAATAATAATATATAACTAAGGATAATAGAGTGAAACAACGTGGTGTTGCTTTATTACTCGTTTTATCTGTCACTCTACTGATGAGTACAATGGTTTTTACTGCCTATTTTTATCTAAATGATACATTTTATTTTGTGACTAATAGTGAACGTAATAAATCTGAAAAAAAATTACTGCTGGGTTCTGAAGGTTTTTTTCTAAAAAATATAATTGAAAAAATGCCAACTAAATTACATTTTGAAGCTATCTCATCGCTATTATTAACATCGAAATCAGTTATAAAAATAAATAATAGAGATGTGCATTATAAGCTAATTGATAGAACAAACTGTTTTAATGTAAACACTCTTCGCTACAATAATAGTTATATTAATAAGGATGACTATATCTATCATTGGTTAGTGTTAAAGTATCTTTTTCAACTAAATAATATTACTTCAACAGTGCTCAATGAGTTAATAATGGATTTCAACCATGCTAGTCAATACAATTCAAAACAGAACAATATAAATAATGAACATAGCTATTCCATATTAGCTATAAGGAATGCTCTCTTAGTGGGTGACTCAATAGGCGATCTACTTAATATTAATGATGAGGATTTTTTGAAGATAATTCCATTTCTTTGCTATAGAAATGACACTAAGTTATTAATCAATGTAAACATGCTTGACGTTAATCATATCCAGTTATTACAAGCAATATTTATGAATGAAATTAGTGAAAGCGATATTACCAAAACGATATCATTTAAATATAATAATGAATTTGAAAATGTTGAGTCTTTCTTTGATTTTCTTGTAAATAATGCAACTGTTAATATAGATAAGATTAATGAAATAAGAAATATTGACGGATTGAGTTTTTTGCATAATGAATATTATTTTTCATCTATCTTTAGGTTAGAAAGCAAAGGGGGGGGGAATCAGTTAATGAGTCTTTTTCATGTAAATGAGAAAGATATTATCGTATTACAACGGAGACTTAGTTTTAGTGAAGAATATCAAGAGAGTAGATTCCCCTCGAACAACACTAGTTATTAGATTAGGAAGTCATGCAAGTGATCCCATTTACTGGTATGCCAAGATAGAAGGGGCGGAAAATGGAAAATATGGAAAACTAGATCATCATACTGAATTGAAAAGTATTTCTCTATGGTTTAATAGTGATGTGAGAATATTAATACCCGCTAGTTTTGTGATTTTTAGGCGAGTTAGAATAAAAAATAAAGAAATATTAAATAATAAAAAATCCCTTGCATTCTCTATTGAACGTTCAATTATTAGTAATATAGATGATTTCCATATAGTGACACTAAAAGTGGATAGTGCTTTTTGTTACATAGCAGCTATTGAGCATGAGTTAATGAATTTTTGGCTAGGCTGGTTAAAGGATGCGGGCATATCTGCAACGGCTATGATACCGGATGTACTAACATTACCATTTAGTGATGAAGAGTGGTTTTCAATAAAGCTGGGTAATGAATGGCTAATAAGAAACGGTGATATGTCTGGTTTTTCAATCAAGGAAGATATATTTGAAGTTTTATACCGGTCAAAGTCATTATCTCTCCCTGAAAATTTACTTAGTCACCTTGATGTTCAAACTCTTAGCTCTCATTCAACACATTATTGCGAAGTGTTACGCATTATGGCTAATAATCTTGAACATAATAATGTTAATTTATTGAGTGGAAGATACTATCGGCATAGAAAAAAAATTGCTCATAATACACCTGTGTTAAGAACTGGTTACTTGTGCTTTTTATTATCTATCGTAATGTGTTTAAATTCTTGGCTTCATAATATTGATATATTACGGGATATTCATATGTTAAATGTAGTCTTGCAGGATTTTTATACTCAATACCCAGTAATAAAAAAATATGAAAACACAGAAAGCATTAATGTTCATAAGGGAATATATAATATTCATATGATAGATCATGACTTTATTGGTTTTTTGCATATGTCGAGTGAAGTCTTTGGCAAGACTGATATCGCTATAAATAGCCTTGTTTTTGATAAAGAGAAAAATAAAATTAGCTTTAATGTAACTGCACCTAAGGGGCGAGAGATAAATTTGGCATTAAACGAAGTAGATGATGAAAATAAAAGGTTTAGTATATCTAAAGTTATTAATGATAATGGAACTAACGATATAACATTTGAATGTTGTTTATGAATTTTAAAAAAAATATTTTATATTTATTGTTGTTCAAACCGAGTTTTGTTTTTTTTATGGCATTTATTCTATTTTGTTTTGCTATGAAATCAATGTTGGAAAATGAAATTTATTTACAACAATATGATATATTAAATGATAATGTTATTAATCTATCATCTCTTGCTGAAAGGCTAAAGATGAAAAGAAATTCAAATACTGTATTTAGTAGCCATTCTAGTGGAGGTTTTAAGGATGGGTTAATAACATTGCTTAATGAAAACTCTATCGCATTCAAAATTACTGACTTACAAAAAGAGTCTATTTTAGTGAACATTGAAAGTGCTGATTCTTATCAATTTCTGAATGTATTTCTTATATTATCACAAGATGAAAGAATTGAAGTAAGTAACGTGAATATAACTATTGATAAAGATGGTGGTTATATTTCTGGCGATATTGTTTTGTTAAATAAACTATAGAAAGGTATAGAATACAATTATGACTGATATGCATTTTTTGCCCCGGCTTTCACTTTATATTTTTCTTGGATTATGTGTGGGAAGTTTTTTAAATGTTATTATTTATCGTCTTCCTATTATGCTTCTAGATACTGCTCCTGAAAATACTATAAACAAAAAAGATGCGGATGTTTTTAAACGCGGATTTAATCTGTGCCTTCCTAAATCATTTTGTTCACATTGTTATAGCCCCTTGCCGCTTAGATATAACATACCCATATTTGGTTGGTTATTTTTGCACGGTGTGACTAAATGTTGTAATCGGAGAATAAATCCTAGATACATTATTGTCGAACTATTGACAACATTCCTAACTCTGATTATTGCTTTTCTTTTTCAAGATACTTATTTAGTCTTTTGCAGTTTGTTATTAGTTTGGGTTCTTATTGTTCTGACATTTATTGATCTTAGTTACTATATTCTCCCTGATTGCATTACATTACCATTACTCTGGTGTGGGCTTGTTTTAAATATAAATAATACCTTTTCACCATTATCATTTTCCGTTCTGGGCGCAGTAATGGGATATATGTTTTTATGGCTGCCTTATTGGATATTTAAGCTATTAAAAAATATTGATAGTATGGGTTATGGTGACTTTAAGTTAATGGCAGCTTTAGGGGCTTGGTTTGGTATCACTGCCATACCTTTTCTAGTTTTAATTTCTTCTAGTCTGGGAATTATTGCCTATATACTTATTGATATATTTTCAAATGAAAAACGAAAATTTATAGCGTTTGGACCTTATATTTCGTTAGCTGGCATTGGGTATATTTTTTGGGGTGAGTATATTACGAGTTTACTATTTTAATAAATCGTTTAAGAATGCTTTCAAGTTCATGGCATTTTTTTTTGTCATCTGTTTTATGTGATTTTATTTCTTCATATCTGATCTTAGTTAGAGTTGCTATTTTAGTCCTAAACTCACGATTGTTTACCGCTTTATCTTTTTTTAGTGCCTTAATTGCTATATTGACTATTTCATTTTCATTGGGTAGGTTTTTTCTATCACATATTTCTTTTAGGAAGTGGATACCCGATGTCAGGGCCGTTACTTTTTCTATTACATCCCTATCAAATGAGTTTTTTTTATTATGTGATTCACATCCAAAAATAGTTGGTATGATTAATAAAATGACTTTGTATTTTTTTGTTTTCATATATGCCTTCTATAGAGTAAGTTTATTTTTATTACTACTTTATAAATTGTATCTTAAAGTCTATGTCTAAATAATTCACATTTTTTATTAATAATGGTTTTTTTTTGATAGATTGATAAAATCAAGTAACCGCTGTTTTTTTATGACTATTTGATTTTTATTGAAATTATTGTATTTGATTTTTTTATTTTCTTCAGTTAAGGACTAATGTTGTCATTTCTGTTACTTTCTTAAGTTATATTTAAAAGTGTGAGAAATGAAATGGATGAAATAATTCTTGGTGATATTGTTTTTACTCCGAGAAAGAGAATTATTAATAATAGAGGGTGTATTACCAAAATAAGAAACAAAGAGTCTGAAGTTTTGTCTTTGTTGTGTTCTCACTATCCGGAGGCTATTTCTCGTGAGGATATCGAGAAGAAAATATGGCTAGGAAGTTATGTTACTGACAATACATTAACTCAAACTATTAGTAACTTACGGAATGCTTTGGATGATAAAAAACATGAATTGGTTACTACAATTCCTAAAAAAGGATATAGTATTGGTATTAAACCTGATTTTACGGCCAATAATCTTGCGCCAAACTTATTAATTACTGAGGTTGATTCTGTCGATCACCTTAAAGATAAAAGTATCTATTCACCCTCGGAGTCTATTGGTTTTACTTGCAAAATTATTATTTTTATTACTTTTTGTTTTTTTTTATTGGTTTCATTCAATATGACATCTAACTATTATCAAGTGAAACTTATTGATGTGAAAAAACTGCCTATATTAGTGAATTTAGATGAAGTTCGCGATAAAGATTTTTTGTTTTCCTATAATAAAGAACCCTATGTATTTTTAAAAAAACAAAAAAATGGTGATTACACTATCTGCAAATGTCAGAGTATGGGGCTAGTATGCGAAAAAAAATAACGAAAATATTATATCTTGGAATTTTATTTAGTATTGGATTAGGATATGTATTTGGACGTTTTTACTCCTGCTTTCATCCCATGAAAGATATAGAAGGCTACTGGGCAGTCAATCATGATTTTAATAATCTAACAGAGAACTATCATGTTTGTTCAAGGGTTAGTATTATTGGAAGAGAGGTTAAATCATCTGCGGATGTATATGGTAGTGATGGTTATGTAAAAGCAAGAAGAAATATTGCTTTTAATGTGGTAGATGTTAAGGCTAATATTTTTATCGGTAAAATATTATCTCTAACAATTATAGAGGGTGAGAATCGTTATCTGGATGACCTTCTGAATACGCCCTATGCGGTAAGTCACCCTATCTTCTATCGACTGAACGAAGATATGATGTTGATAGAACAGTCCGAAGGGCATCCTGTTAATAATTTACGTTTACTGACTCGTAATGATATATAAATATATCTTTCTGTTTATTGAGATATATCTGTCCTACTTGATGGGAAATATTGTTATGCCAATCATCGTTAACTGTAATAAAAATATTCTCTCGCATTATATCGCCAGCCAAGGTGGAGCATGATGTCGAGCGTGGTGAGTTCGATGGCTGATATTTCTGCGGGTTCGCAGGCGATAGCTGAGGTTATCACCTTGATTGAATCAGTTGCTTTCCAAACCAATATTCTGGCTTTAAATGCTGCAATTGCAGCTGCTCATGCAGGTGAACACGGGCGGCGATTCTCCATTATTGCATGGGAAGTGGGGATGTTAGCGCACTGGTCATTCAGCACTGAATATTAAGCGCCTTATTGGGAACTCTTCAACTTACATTCCAGCAGGGGCCGGTTTGGTGGGTCGCTCTGGTGACAACTTACGCGCTTTTATTGACGTGGTTATAAAAGTGATGGATTTGATGATAGAAATATCTGCTGTATCACATGCACAAAGTAAAGGTATTGAGGATATAACTGCGCGGGTAGGGGCGATTAATGAAGTTACAAAACTAAATGCTGAATTAGTCGGCCAATCTACTCGCGCCTCTGAGGTTTTACAGCAACAAACTTTTCAACTCAATTAATCTGTGGCTCGCTTTTGTTTGCCAGCCACAGTACAACCTCCTCACCATATTAATAAGGCGGTCGCAGTTAGTTTTTAATGTGCCGTAATACTTTTTAACAACTCACCCCAGCCAGACGGATTTCCATAATATTCATTTGCAGGCAGGGGCGTTATTTTCCCTTGTTCGTCTTCCAGTACAAAAGTAGGGAAGCCGTGTCCATGTACTTTAGCCAGTAATGCTCGGCTTTCAGCAATATGCTGGCTGGATGTTGTTAAAGCGCTATTGTAGGCGTTTATAAATGAATCCTTATCTAGCCCAAGTTCCACAGCAAGTTCCGTTAACACAGGAGTATCTGCAATGCGGCGGCCTTCAACATAATGAGCGTGTTGGATGCGGTGCAGTAGTTCTGCACCCCGGCCTGCAAATGCCTCCGATGCCAGAATAGCGGCGATCGGCGGTGTGGAATCCATAATAACTGAAGTATCTTTCAGTAAATTATTAAAGTAATCATCACCAAAAATTTGCCCGGTTAGCTGTGAAATGCGTTGGTCATGGGGCATAACATAGCTACGCCATTGGCTATCTATTTGGCGACGATTAACTCCTGACATCATTCCACCACCGTGCAATACCAGAGTGAGATTAGGAATATTTTGTGCAGCTTGTACCAGCGGCGCGGCACCATAACACCAGCCACATAATGGATCAAAAATGTAATGTAACTTTGTACCGGCCATTGTGTTTTCCTAAAATTATATTTTCTGATGAGCTTATTCAGTGACAATTAATGTTAATGGCTTTTATTGCGGCCATTTCATTTCGTTTTTAAGCACCTTGGCGCTTAATTCCAAACTAGATTCATCTTTCAGTTCAGGGTAATGTTTTTTCATCGCTGCAATGAGTTCAGCTGAGTCTTTTGCTTTAGGAATTTCTGCATTTAACGTCGTTAAATAACGTTGAGTAAAGGTCACTGATTCTAATGTTTGTGGTGCGTTATCAAGATAATGCCCTGGAACCACGGTGACTGGTTTCAATGCTTTGATTTTATCTAGTGTTGTCAGCCAGTTTTGGCGTGACTCAGTTGTTTGAGTATCAGCGACCCATAAATGAATATTACCCGAGACGGCAACACCACCAACGACCGCTTTTAATGATGGGATCCAGACAAATGTTTTTTCTGGCGATGGCCCATCTAAGCCTTCAATATTAATTTCCTGTCCATCAACCGTAAAACTTTTGCCTTGCAGCTCTTGCGGGACAATGACACGGATAGGGGCCTTTTCTTTCAAAATCGGGCCCCAATAGGCCATTTTCCCGTCTTTGGTGGCTTTAATTTCTTCAATGGTTTGCGGGGTTGCGATCACTTTAGCTTGTGGAAAAGCCTTGGTAATCACATCCAGGCCGAAATAGAAGTCAGGATCTGCCTGGCTGATATAAATAGTGGTCAGTTTCTTACCACTTTGCTGAATTTTCTTCACCAGAGCTTCGGCATCATTGCGCTGAAATTGAGTATCAATCAGCACCACTTCAGTTTTTCCGCTGATAATTTCAGACGATACCGGGAAGATGCTTTTTTCACCGGGGTTATAAACTTCCATTTTGAGCTGTTCAGCTGCATTAGCGGTTGATACAGCAGCGAAAGTTGTCAGGCCAGCAAAGGCCATTTGTAATAGAGTTTTATTTAACATGTTCATTTTCCTGAGAGTGACTGGGGTATGGGCTAGATAATAGATTGCTTATATCGATAGAAAAACCCGATAATAGGTAATTGTTTGTTGCTTAAATCGAGCTAATAATGGATAGGATTACCGCAGCAGAGGTGTTTGTCGCTATTGTTGAGCGGGGCAGTATGATTGCCGCTGCCGAGACTTTGGATATGTCGCGGGCCATGGTGACACGCTATTTGGCGCAGATGGAGCAATGGGCCGGAGCACGTTTATTGCACCGCACAACTCGAAAATTGAGTCTGACTCATGCTGGGGAGTCCACACTCACGCGTTGCCGACATATGCTTGAATTTGCTAAAGATATGGATTTAGTTGAGGGGCAAGAAAATGATGAACTGCGCGGTTTGTTGCGTATCAGTTGCTCTCAATCGCTAGGACAAAATGCAGTGGCGATCGCCGTTACTGAGTATTTACGCCGTCATCCTCAGGTCGCAGTGGATTTACAAATGAATAACCGAACTGTCAATTTGGTGGAGGAACGTATTGATTTGGCACTGCGTATTACCAATGATTTAGATCCCAATTTAATCGCTCGTCCGCTCTCCATTTGCCATTCGGTGGTTTGCGCTTCGCCGAGTTATTTATCTGCTAAAGGAACGCCGAAAATCCCATCTGACTTGGCAGTTCACAACTGCCTGACCTATTCCTATTTTGGTAAAAGTTTATGGCATTTTGATCAACAAGGAATTAAATCATCTGTTGCGGTCGGGGGGAATCTCAGTGCCAATGAATCGGTTGTTTTGCTCAGCGCAGCATTAGAAGGTGCCGGTATCACTTTGCAACCCTGCTACTCCGCCGCGCCTTATATTGCCCGTGGTGAGCTAATAAGATTATTGCCAGATTATCAACCACAGGCGATGGGAATTTATGGAATCTATACCTCACGTCGGCAAATGCCAGCGACATTAAGGTCGATGTTGGACTTTTTGGTGGAGTGGTTTGCCACTCATCCCCTGCCTAACTGAAACTACAGCGGTGTTAGCTGCGCGGTTACATTCTCAAACATATTTTTATTGTTGGCGATGTGTCTAAATCATTATTTATTTCATTTGGTTATCGCTAAAAATGATAAATTATTACTTATCAGGCTAGTTATAACTCTGTTCATTACTGGTCATCATTCCTCAACTCATGTTATTTCTATCTATGCCCGTCATGTTGAAGTTGATTGGGTATGGCAAGTTGAGAAATTAAACAATTATAAATAATAGGGTTATTGCTGCATTATTCGGCAATTGGCCGCTTTCTTTTGCCTTTTTTCTACTTACTGCTACATGTCGGTTAATTATTACTGGCAACAATTTGATCTGCCTGTGACCTACGACGGGGAGATATTATCTGACTGGGAGCTTTGATTATGCCTGTTGCGCTCTTGGCATTAGCACTGAGTGCTTTTGCTATTGGTACCACTGAATTTGTCATTATGGGATTGTTGCCGCAGGTGGCGGGTGATTTGCACATCTCGATTCCAACTGCAGGTTGGTTAATCAGTGGCTATGCGCTGGGGGTGGCTATCGGCGCACCTATCATGGCGGTTTTGACGGCTAAGTTACCGCGTAAAAAGACATTATTGTTATTAATGGTTATCTTTATCATTGGTAACCTGATGTGTGCACTGGCATACAGTTATGATTTCCTGATGTTAGCCAGGGTCATTACCGCGCTGAGCCACGGGGCCTTTTTTGGTATTGGTGCTGTGGTGGCTTCTAATCTGGTGGCCCCCAATAGACGGGCGTCTGCGGTGGCGCTGATGTTTACCGGCCTGACACTGGCGAATGTGTTGGGCGTCCCCTTGGGAACCGCTTTGGGGCAAGCTTTCGGCTGGCGTTCGACATTTTGGGTCGTCTCGGTCATCGGCTTATTCTCACTGGCAACACTTTATAGCAAGCTGCCTTCTTCTCAGGAGGAAGCGCCGACCGAGTTACGCAAAGAGATTGTGGCGCTGCGCGGTGGCGGTATCTGGTTATCTTTGCTGATGACGGTCTTTTTTGCTGCGGCGATGTTCGCCCTCTTTACTTATATTGCGCCAATTCTAACTGAAGTGACTCAGGTTTCTGAGCACGGTATCAGTTGGACATTGTTGTTGATGGGGGTGGGTCTGACATTGGGCAATATTGTTGGTGGGCGGTTAGCTGATTGGCGATTATCGGTAAGCCTGACCATGACGTTCTTGCTCATCGCGATTTTTTCAGCCCTCTTTAGCTGGACAAGTAACTCATTCTTGGCGGCGGAAGTGACCTTATTCTTGTGGTCAGCTGCGGCATTCTCAGCCGTGCCAGCTTTGCAAATTAACGTCGTCACTTACGGCAAAAAAGCCCCTAATTTGGTATCAACCCTCAATATTGCGGCCTTTAATGTTGGTAATGCTTTAGGGGCGTGGGTTGGGGGTGTGGTGATCGCCAAAGGGCTGGGATTGACGGCCGTTCCGCTGGCCGCCGCCGGACTCGCAGTGATTGGTTTGCTGCTGTGTCTGTTTACTTTCTCTCGGGCGCGTGCCAGTAAGGTCACCGCCGCTTAATTAACCGCTTAATACTGTTGGGCAATCACCGCGGCCAGACGTTGTTGGAAGGTGATTGCCTGTTGTTTCAGATGCTCGATAAAGGTCTCCACCAGAGTTGATGATGGGCGATGCATTGGCTGTATCAAGCTGATAGTAAAGGGAATTTCAACACTGAATGGCCGTATGCAAACGCCGTCAGCGGCCCCTTTGCCGATATAATCCAGCGCGGTTAATGGGTTAACAATGGAGACCCCCACCCCCTCCCGCACCATGGCGCAAACTGATGCCGCGCTGTGAGTTTCCAAAACTAATCTTCGATTAATACCTTGTTCCATAAAGAGATTGTCCAACAATTGGCGATAACTGTCGGTGACTGACAGGCTGATAAAATTCTCGCCCTGGAAATCTTGCGGTGTGAGAACCCTTTTTTCCCGCAACGGGTGATCATTGGGTAATACACAAACTTCATTCACCGTCATCAGCGCATGACGCACCGTGCCTGCTGGGGTCTGCGTATTTTCTGTCAGGCCGAGGTCGTGCCGCTGGGCTGAAAGCCATTCTTCCAATAAAGGTGATTCTTGCGGAATAACACTGAGGCTAACTTCCGGATAGCGGTCAATAAAGGGTTTGCACACTGCCGGTAGCAGTGATTGAGAAAATACCGGCAGGCAAGCAATAGAAAGCTGTGCATGTTGGAATTGGCGGATTCCCTCGGCGGCTTGTTTAATACGATCAAGCCCATAATAAGAGCGCTGAACCTCTTCAAATAAGCGCAAACCTTGCACTGTGGGATACAACCGCCCGCGCACTCGATCAAACAGCTTTAACTGGACTAATTGCTCAAAACGAGCCAATTCACGGCTGACGGTCGGTTGTGATGTCTGGAGCAATAATGCGGCTTCAGTCAGATTACCGGTGGTCATAACAGCATGAAAAATTTCTATTTGTCGTAGAGAAATAGCGGGCATCACAGCGCTCCGGCGGTGGTGTAAAAATCATCTAATCCATATCATAAATGAATAGACTAAGGGTAAATAGATATTTTCCTCACCGCCACTCTGTCGTTAATAATAAGTCATCCGCGAAATCCTTATTTTCGCCCCCTATATTGACCATCCATTATTAGGACATACCTATGCCGCGCGCACTTAACGATATTTCTACGGCACTGACTGCCCAAAATCTGATTGCTTTACCAGAGCGTTTTGGTTGCCCGGTTTGGGCCTATGATGGTGAAATCATTACTCAAAAAATCAATCAATTGCGTCATTTTGATGTCATTCGTTTTGCTCAGAAAGCCTGTTCAAATATTCATATTTTGCGGTTGATGCGTGAGCAAGGGGTCAAAGTTGACTCGGTATCACTGGGCGAGATAGAACGCGCATTACAGGCTGGTTTCCAGCCGGGACAGGAACCTGCTGAGATTGTCTTTACTGCCGATTTGCTGGATCAGGCCACATTATTGCGAGTGACGGAATTAAACATCCCGGTGAATGCTGGCTCCATCGATATGCTTGATCAACTGGGGCAGCATGCGCCCGGCCACCCTGTCTGGCTGCGGGTCAATCCGGGGTTCGGCCATGGACACAGTCAGAAAACCAATACCGGCGGTGAAAACAGTAAACACGGTATTTGGCATGAAGATTTGCCGCAAGCCATTGAGAAAATTCAGCAATATGGTTTAACGCTGGTGGGCATCCATATGCATATTGGCTCCGGTGTTGATTATCAGCATTTGGAACAAGTTTGTGATGCTATGGTGCAGCAGGTTATCGCGCTTGGGCAAGATATCAGCGCTATTTCGGCTGGTGGCGGGTTATCTATTCCGTACCAATTTGGTGATGATGAGATTGATACCGAACATTATTATGGTTTATGGAATCACGCTCGCGAGAAAATTGCCGCCCATTTGGGCCATGCTGTCAGTCTTGAAATTGAACCCGGCCGCTTCCTGGTGGCCGAGTCCGGTGTGCTAATCGCGCAAGTTCGGGCGGTGAAAAATATGGGCCGCCGACACTATGTTTTGGTGGATGCGGGCTTTAATGATTTGATGCGGCCGGCCATGTATGGCAGTTACCATCATATTTCGTTGCTACCTGCCGATGGGCGCTCACTAGCGGGCGAGCCACTGCTTGATACTGTGGTCGCTGGCCCGCTTTGCGAGTCTGGGGATGTGTTTACTCAAGAAGCCGGTGGTGGGTTAGAAACCCGTGCATTACCTACCGCCAAAATTGGCGACTATTTGGTATTCCATGATACCGGGGCTTATGGCGCATCAATGTCTTCTAACTACAATAGCCGCCCATTATTACCAGAAGTTTTGTTCGAGCAGGGGCAGCCGCGTTTAATTCGCCGCCGCCAAACCATCGAAGAACTTATTGCATTAGAGCTGATTTAATCATAGTGACCCAATGCCTCACTCATCTGCCAGTGGGGAGTTAATATTAGTTTGTGGGCTAGCGACTGAATGGCGGCGCACCAGTGTTGGGCTGAACATATTAGTGATTTCGGGCAGTGGCGTGTTATTGGCGAGCGCCAATGCTAATTCTGCCGCCTGAGTTGCCATCGCTACCACCGGATAGCGAATGGTGGTCAGGCGAGGGCGCAAATAACGCGAGATCAACACATCGTCAAAACCGATCAGTGAGATCTCTTGCGGCACCTCGATACTGTTATCACTGAGCACGGATAATGCTCCAGCCGCCATCGAATCATTGTAACAGGTGACCGCGGTGAAGTGTTTGCCGCGGCCAAGTAGCTCGGTCATGGCTTGCTCACCGCCGATTTCATCTGGCGTACTGTAGGAAATTAAGCGGTCGTCAACCGGCAGACCAAACTCTTCCAGTGCATCCAGATAACCTTGCAGCCGATCAATAGCATCTGAAATCTGATGATTGGAGCAAATAATCGCAATCCGTTTATGACCTTGTTGAATCAGATGGCGGGTTGCCAGCCAGGCACCGTAACGATCATCTAATGCGACACAGCGAGCTTCAAAACCGGGTAAAGTGCGGTTAATCAACACCATACCGGGAATTTGCTGCATTAATGATGTCAATTCCTCATCGGATAATTTTTTGGCATGGACGACCAGCGCGGCACAGCGATGGCGGATCAGTTGTTCGATAGCCTGGCGCTCTTTTTCCTCTTCATGGTAACCGTTTCCAATCAATAGAAAATTACCGGTGGCATAAGCCACTTGCTCGACGGCTTTGACCATTGAGCCAAAGAAGGGGTCGGATACATCAGAGACAATCATACCGACGGTTTCTGTTGATTGTTGCGCCAGCGCCCGAGCATTGGCATTCGGGTGATATTGCAACTGCTCCATAGCGTCACATACCGCTTTTCTTGATGTTTCACTGGCCTTGGGCGAATTATTGATAACACGAGATACCGTCGCGACGGAAACACCCGCCAGCTTGGCAACATCCTTAATAGTGGCCATTTTTCTTCCAGAAATTTTCAGGGTAATCGCTTACATCGCCCAGTTTTGCGGAAAACAGGGCGCTCCGCAAGGGGGGATGATCGCAACTTAGTGAGAAAAAAGCGCAGCATCGAAAATTAGGAACATTACCCCCGGATGGGCGACAAAAAAAGTCACATCGCCAGACAGCGAACAAAAAAAACATCAGTACCTGCTTAGTCCAAAACATTTAGGTTTAGTCAAAATTGTGCTTTGGGTTTACTGCTGGGTAAATGTTACTTTTATGATCTATTTAATTGTTTGAGATAGCTATGTCCATCACCCGTTACCCCCAGCTTGCCCACTGGGGCGCATACACCGCCGTCGTTGAGGATGGCAAATTAATTCGCTGCGAACCTTTTGCCGATGACTCCAATCCGTCACCCTTGCTGGATTCCATTGTCCCAATGGTCTATTCCGACAGACGTATCCGCAAACCCGCAGTACGTCGCTCGTGGTTACAGCACCGGGAAAAAAGTGACCGCACTTTGCGTGGACGGGAAGATTTTGTTGAGGTGGATTGGGATGTTGCACTGGATTTAGTCGCAGCAGAGAATCGCCGTGTGAGGGACAAATATGGCCCATCAGGGCTATTTACCGGTTCCTATGGCTGGTCTTCTGCTGGGCGTTTACATCACGCTCGCTCATTAGTTCGGCGTTTCTATTTCGGTGGCGGTGGGGGGGTTGATCAACTTGGTAACTACAGTTGGGGTTCGGCGCAGTTTTTCTTACCCTATGTGATAGGGACTTTTAGCCCACTGACCGGCAGAGTGACGTCTTGGCCGAGTGTGGTCGAGCACTGCGAGCTGTTTATCGCCTTTGGTGGATTAGCCTTGAAAAATGCTCAGGTATCCTCTGGCGGTTCAGCGGAGCACTCATTAAAACCCTGGCTGGAGAAATTGGCAAAAAAAGGGACGCCGGTGATTAACATCAGCCCGATGCGCGATGACTGCCCAGACTTTGTTAATGCGGAATGGATACCCATTCGCCCGAATACCGATGTGGCATTGATGCTGGCGCTGGCATATGAAATTCAGCGGGTTGGGGGAGAAGACCGTGCTTTTCTGGCTAGCCACTGTGTGGGCTATGAGCAATTAGCCGATTACATTCGTGGAGTGAGTGATGGAGTCGCGAAAACGCCAGACTGGGCCAGTGAAATCACCGGCATTCCGGCGGCAAGAATAAGTCAGTTAGCACAGCAACTTATTGGTGTGCGTAGCTTTATGACTTGCTCCTATTCAGTTCAGCGCGCACACCGTGGTGAACAACCTTACTGGATGGTAATCGCGTTATCCGCCATGTTAGGGCAAGTGGGCTTGCCTGGTGGCGGTTTCTCATTTGGTCACGGCTCAATGAATGGCGTGGGTAACCCCAGAATTGATACCCCAGGGCCAACTATGTCGGTGGGGAAAAATCCATCTGGGCTGGCGATCCCCGTGGCGCGGATTTGTGACATGTTGCTGCAACCGGGGCAACCTTATCAATTTCAGGGCGAAACTCATACCTACCCCGACATTCATCTGGTGCACTGGGCGGGTGGCAACCCTTTCCATCATCATCAGCAATTAAACCGGCTGGTGGAGGGCTGGCAAAAGCCGGATACCGTGATTGTGCAGGATATCTGGTGGACACCCGCGGCTAAAATGGCCGATATCGTGTTGCCGGTGACCAGTTCGCTGGAGCGCAATGATATTGGTGGCTCGTCTCGAGACCGCTATGTCTTGGCGATGCATCAGGCCATTGCCCCGCAGCATCAAGCCCGACACGATTTCGATATTTTTGCTGATTTGGCTGAGCGGCTCGGTTATCGCGACACCTTTACTGAGGGGCGCGATGAAATGACGTGGATCAAGCATATCTATCAAGAATGTGGTGCCGCGCAACAGCCTCATGGGGTGGAATGGCCTGATTTCGATACTTTCTGGCAACGGGGGCATGTGGATTTACCGGCTCCACAGAAAGAGTTTGTTTTCTTTGATGCTTTCCGATCTGATCCGCAGGTTAATCCACTGCAGACGCCGAGTGGTAAAATTGAGCTATTCAGTGAAAAAATCGCCAGTTATCAATATGATGATTTTGCTCCGCATGCACAATGGAAGCCCCCTATTGAATGGCTGGGCGCACCGCAGGCGGAACAATGGCCGCTGCATTTGATCTCTATCCAGCCGAGTGACCGTTTGCACAGCCAGCTTGATCCGGCCCCTTTGGCGCAGGGGAATAAAACTGCAGGGCGCGAAACTCTTTATATGCATCCGCAGGATGCGGCCAGCCGTGCAATAACTGAGGGCAGCCAGGTGAAAGTGAGTAACTTACGCGGTAATTGTCTGGCGGGGGTGCGCATTACTGATGGTGTGACTCGTGGCGTAGTGCTGATGGCTACAGGGGCATGGTTTGACCCCGGCTTTGGTAGTCAGCAACCTATTGATAGCCAAAAACCTATTGATAGTCAACAACATCAGGTTGAGCAATCCGGTAACCCGAATGTCCTGACATTGGATATTGGGACTTCTCGTTTGACGCAAGGCCCGAATGCGATGAGTTGCCTGGTTGAGGTGGCGCTGTACTAATGCGCAGAATGTACCCTAATGAATTACAAAACTTTTCGGCTTACTCACAATGTTCACTCCTGGTTACACTTTGCACGTAAATGTTGCGATTGCTTGCTGGCTGAGGGTTCGCAGAAACAGATACAGTAGTGATCCCAGAGGTATTAATTGGTGAATAATCAACATACGCTGTATGTTAAAGCCAGTTTTTTATTTGCACCGACCTACGCAGATGCGTAGGTTTTTTTTTATTTGTTCTTTCATCGCGTATTTCCAGCCTCCTCTTACAGATAAATCAGCCACTATTATAGTATTCTCTTCTTATCATATTCATCGAGTTATAGAGAAACAGATATGGCTTATCGCTTGTTACGTGCTCTTTTTCGTGGGTTGTTTCGCGTCACCATCGAGGGTATTACTGACCAGTTTTCACACCAAAAGCTGATTATTACCCCTAATCATGTTTCTTTCCTTGATGGTGCTTTGTTAGCGCTGTTTCTCCCAATAAAACCAGTATTTGCGGTCTATTCCAACATCACTGAAAGCTGGTATATGCGCTGGTTGCGGCCCTATGTGGATTTTGTCGCGCTTGATCCGACCAAGCCGATGGCCATCAAACACTTGGTCAGAATGGTCGAGCAGGGCAGACCGGTGGTGGTATTCCCTGAGGGCCGAATTACCGTGACCGGCTCATTGATGAAAATTTATGATGGCGCTGCATTTGTGGCCGCGAAATCAGGCGCTATGGTGGTTCCTATCCGTTTAGAAGGCCCGGAATTTACTCATTTTGGCCGATTGGGCGACGTGCTAAAAGTCCGTTGGTTCCCAAAAATCAGTATTCATGTGCTGCCCGCAACCCCCTTACCCATGCCGCAAGCTCTGCGTGCTCGTGACCGCCGAGTGTTGGCGGGTGAGCGTTTACACACCATTATGATGGCGGCGCGTATGGCTATTGTGCCGCGCGAAACGCTATTCGAAGCGCTGCTATCCGCACAAACGCGCTATGGGCGCTTTAAGCCCTGCATCGAAGACATTTCCTTTAAAGAAGATAGCTATCAAACACTGCTAAAGAAAATCTTAGGTGTCAGCCGTATTCTGCAACGTTTTACCGCGCAGGGAGAGCATGTTGGGATGCTTTTGCCCAATGCCACAATCACGGCTGCGGCGATTTTCGGCGCGACTTTGCGGGGCCGTATCCCGGCGCTGCTCAACTACACTTCCGGCGCTAAAGGCCTAAAAAGCGCCATTACCGCAGCTTCATTGAAGACTATCGTCACTTCGCGCCAGTTTTTGGAAAAGGGCAAACTGACACATTTGCCTGAGCAGGTAACAGAGGCTAATTGGGTCTATCTGGAAGATTTAAAAGACACTGTGACTCTGGCCGATAAGCTATGGATTTTATTCCATTTATGTTGCCCTCGTCGGGCGATGGTGCCACAGCAGGCTGACGATAGCGCCTTGATTTTATTCACCTCCGGCTCAGAGGGTAATCCTAAAGGTGTGGTGCATTCGCATGCCAGTTTATTGGCAAACGTCGAGCAGATCCGCACCATCGCAGACTTCACACCGCGTGATCGTTTTATGTCGTCACTGCCGCTGTTCCATGCTTTTGGCCTGACGGTTGGTTTATTCACCCCGTTAATGACTGGCAGCCGTGTATTCCTCTACCCCAGCCCGCTGCATTATCGGGTAGTACCTGAACTGGTGTATGACCGCAACTGTACCGTGCTGTTTGGCACGTCCACATTCTTGGGCAATTATGCCCGCTTTGCCCATCCTTATGATTTTGCCCGCTTGCGTTATGTGGTGGCTGGCGCTGAAAAGTTAGCCGATAGCACCAAACAGATTTGGCAGGATAAATTTGGTATTCGTATTTTGGAAGGTTATGGCGTCACGGAATGTGCGCCAGTGGTGGCCATTAATGTGCCGATGGCGGCCAAAGTGAATACTGTGGGCCGTATTCTGCCCGCGATGGAATCCCGCGTGATTCCGGTCTCCGGTATTGAGCAGGGCGGGCGGTTACAATTGCGTGGCCCGAATATTATGCGCGGCTATCTGCGGGTAGAAAACCCAGGGGTGCTGGAGCAACCCACAGCCGAAAATGCTCAGGGTGAGCAGGAAGCCGGTTGGTATGACACCGGGGATATTGTGGCAATTGATGAACAAGGATTTTGTGCCATTCGTGGCCGGATGAAGCGCTTTGCTAAATTAGCCGGAGAAATGGTCTCACTGGAGAGTGTCGAGCAGCTTGCACTGCGAATTTCACCGGCTGAGCAACATGCGGTAGCCACGAAAACAGACAGCGCCAAAGGGGAAGCCTTGGTGCTGTTTACCACCGACAGTGAAATAACTCGCGAGAAACTACTCAAAGCAGCACGGGAAAACGGAGTTCCTGAACTGGCCGTCCCGCGTGATATTCGGCTGGTGAATGCCTTGCCCTTGCTGGGGAGCGGCAAACCTGACTTTGTGACGTTAACTAAAATGGCGGAAGATCCGGAGATGAGCGCATGAGTCAGCAAGCATTAGCAGATAAGCCACTGTTATCAAAAGGGATGGTCGCGGTTCTCTGCGCACAGTTTTTCTCGGCTTTTGGCGATAACGCACTGCTTTTCGCCACATTGGCATTAATTAAGCAGCAGCTATACCCCGACTGGAGCCAGCCAATTTTACAAATGGCATTCGTCGCGACCTATATCATTCTAGCGCCGTTTGTCGGGCAATTTGCCGATAGCTTTGCCAAAGGGCGGGTGATGATGGTGGCGAACGGCTTGAAACTGGCCGGTGCGTTGGTTATCTGCTTTGGCTTTAATCCGTTTTTGGGATATAGCCTGGTGGGCGTGGGGGCTGCGGCTTATTCACCCGCTAAATATGGGATTTTGGGAGAAATTACCTCCGGAGAACAGTTGGTTAAAGCCAACGGCATGATGGAAGCTTCCACCATCGCCGCCATTTTACTCGGCTCGGTTGCCGGGGGCGTGCTGGCTGATTGGCATCTGGGGGCGGCATTGGGGGTGTGTGCGCTGGTTTATGCTATTGCGGTGGTCGCGAATATGTTTATCCCAAGGTTAGCTGCCGCTCGCTCCGGTAGCTCATGGCGGCCACGGGCAATGACCGGCAGTTTCTTTGCAGCTTGCCGGATTTTATGGCGCGATGGCGAAACACGCTTCTCACTGGCGGGAACCAGCTTGTTTTGGGGCGCGGGGGTCACATTGCGTTTTCTACTGGTGCTGTGGGTGCCTATTGCGCTAGGAATTACGGATAACACGACTCCGACACTGCTCAATGCCATGGTGGCGATTGGCATTGTTGTCGGGGCAGGGGCTGCGGCTCGTTTTATCACCTTAAAAACGGTGAAACGCTGCTTACCGGCCGGGGTATTGATTGGTGTGGCAGTGGCGATTTTTGCTCTACAACACAGTATGCCAATGGCTTATTTACTGTTGATTATCATCGGGATTTTAGGCGGATTCTTTGTGGTTCCGCTCAATGCTTTATTGCAGGAGCGCGGTAAAAATAGTGTCGGTGCGGGCAATGCTATTGCGGTACAAAATTTGGGTGAAAACACCGCGATGCTACTGATGCTGGGTTTGTTCTCGGTGGTGGTGAAACTAGGAGTGCCAGTGGTGGCAGTAGGCGTTGGCTTCGGCGTGATATTTGCACTGGCGATAGTGCTGCTCTGGGGCTGGCAGTGGCGGCAACAGCGGCGCAAAGCGGTGTAATAACTTAAACCTACTTATAACCCTGTAATAGAAGGATTTACCGCACCTAGGGGCACTTCGGTGGCTTACGCCACTACGACCCCAACGGCACGATTCTCCTTCATTTTACTTTGTCAGCAATCTGAAGGCCGCCTAAGCGGCCTTTTGGCGATTGAATCGAGCAGAAATTATGGTGCTGGAAAGGTAAAACGGGTGTGAATCTCTTCCAATGCATCCAATACTTCCTGACTCAACACCACATCTTGGCTATCAATATTACTTTTCAGTTGTTCCAGTGTGGTTGCGCCCAACAATGTGCTGGCAACAAAAGGTTGCTGGCGCACGAAAGCCAGTGCCATTTGCGCGGGATCCAGCCCATGATGTTTGGCTAGCGCCACATATTCAGCTATTGCTAACTGAGCTTGTGGCCCGGTATAGCGGGTGAATCGGCTGAATAAAGTATTACGCGCCCCAGCAGGTTGTGCGCCATTCAGGTATTTACCGCTCAGAGTGCCAAACGCCAAACTAGAATAAGCCAGCAGCTCCACACCTTCGTGTTGGCTTATCTCGGCTAAACCCACTTCAAAGCTGCGGTTAAGCAAACTGTAGGGGTTTTGAATCGACACGATACGCGGTAAATCATGTTTTTCAGCCAGTTGCAGATAACGCATCACACCCCAAGGTGTTTCATTCGACACGCCGATATAACGGATTTTACCGGCGCGCACCTGTTCGTTCAGGGCTTCCAGTGTCTCGAGCAAGGTGACAACCGCGGTTTGTTCACTGTAACGATAATTCAACTTACCAAAGCAGTTGGTTTCTCGCTGCGGCCAATGTAACTGATAGATATCAAGATAATCGGTATTGAGGCGTCGGAGGCTATCTTCCAATGCGACACGAATATTTTTCCGATCCAGCGCCATATTGGGGCGAATGGGTTTATCGCTCCCACGTGATGGCCCGGAGACTTTGCTGGCTAAAATGATTTTGTCTCGGCTACCGCGAGCTTTTATCCAGCTACCAATGTATTGCTCAGTTAACCCTTGGGTTTCTGGCTTTGGGGGGACCGGGTACATTTCTGCGGTATCAATCAAGTTAATACCGGCTGCAACGGCGTAATCCAGTTGAGCATGGGCATCGGCTTCACTGTTTTGTTCACCAAAAGTCATGGTGCCCAGACCCAGCAGGCTTACTTCTAATGAACTGTGGGGAATACGATGATATTGCATTGCCGACCTTCCTTTGTGTCTGAAGTTATCAGGCTAAGTCAAACCCGCCTTATCCGACTATAACTAAGCACTGCGGCAGGGGGAAGAGGACAAGGAGAAAGTGCAGAAAATAGTGGGAAACGGGGGCGACGAATCGCACCCCCGATATTTTTATTTCGTTGGCTTATTTTTCTTCCCGCGCATGAGATTAAGGGTTTCAACACCCATCGAGAAGAACATGGCGAAATAGATATAACCTTTCGGAATGTGAATCTGAAAACTTTCCAACATCAGGGTAAACCCGACCAGAATCAGGAAAGACAAGGCCAGCATTTTGACGGATGGGTGACGGTTAACAAACTCACCAATCGGCCGGGCGGCAAACATCATCACGCCCACGGCGATAACAACAGCAGCCATCATAATAAATAAATGGTCTGACAGCCCCACCGCGGTTATCACTGAGTCCAGGCTAAAGATGATATCCAACAGCATGATTTGCACGATAGCCGCAAAGAAAGAGCTGACATTGCTGCTGTGCTCTGTATCACTGCCCTCAATGGTTTCATGAATTTCTTTGCTAGCTTTCCAAATCAGGAATAAGCCCCCCAGCAGCAAAATGAGATCTCGCATGGAAATGCTATGGCCGGCCACTGTAAACAACGGCTCCGTCAGGCGGATCACCCAAGCAATAGAAGCAAGTAATGCCAAACGCATTAACATTGCTCCGGCCAAACCAATTCGGCGAGCTTTGTTTTGCTGCGCTTTAGGTAATTTTGCGACCACTAAAGAAAGGAAAATAATATTGTCTATACCGAGAACGATCTCGAGGATAGTCAGTGTGCCTAGCGCCAACCAAGCATTTGGATCGGCAATCCATTCAAACATTGTGCCTTACACCTTACGGAAATTACGGAAACACAAAGATACAATTATATACCTTTCTTACATGAAGTTGCAGGGGGTTAGCTATATTTACTCACCCGAATCACTGACTTGTCGTTGACCTTATATAAGTAAGCTCATCGGGATTAATGAGCCTCATCCTTGAGGCTCACCCTACGGCTAGCATAAATGCTGTTCAAATCGGTTCCCGACCGATTTGTTATTCACTTGCTGCCTACCTGCAACACCATGTTCTTTGGCTATTCTCGTTTATTCATTAAGCGGAATAATCAGATTCGTCTGTTAAAGCAAAAAGTGTCGGGCGAGCATCGGGCCGGTAAAGGTTTTTTTCAGGTAAAAACCACGAGGTAATGTCATGATAGGCTGCCCATGTTCGCCGATGGCTTCAGTCAATGCACGGCTGTTGGCCGCTTTCGGACGCAACTGCAATACTTCGCCATGACGAGCGGTGATGGTTTCCACTTTGCCCAAAACGATGAGATCCATTAACTCTTCCCAATCGCACCGCAGTAATTCTTTCTCTTCCTCATTAGGGCTCCACAATAAAGGCGCGCCCACACGGCGTTGCGCTAACGGAATTTGCCGCTCCCCTTCGACAGGCACCCACAACACGCGGGCGAGCTTGTGCCGCACGTGGCTGCTTTCCCAGGTGATACCGCTATTACCGGTCAGTGGGGCGACGCAGACGAAAGTGGTCTCCAGCGGCTTGCCTTGGGCATTGATAGGAATGGTTTTCAGCTCGATACCAATATCGGCAAAATCCTGTTCAGGTTTACTGCCCGCACTGGCCCCCAGATAGAATTCTAACAACATACCCACCCAGCCTTTGACGCGTTTTAAATCAGCTGGAATGTTCCAACCCGCTCTGATAGCCAATTCGCCGAGGGTAAAACCTGATAATGCCTCAGCACGTTGAAAAAGTTGATGTTCATCAGTGGGTGGTGCCGGGGGCAGTGAATAAACAGACATAGAGTGGAAACCTGCTAAAGTCGGTTAAAAAACAAGCTGAAATAAAAGTGACCGTAGATGTATTGTTATCCAGTCCAGCAGAAATGAATAATAGCATGATTTAACGGAAGTTTTCTTTCCATCCTTCCTGAAAATACTTTTATTTTGGCTATCTTGTACACCTGCTAACAGGAATAATGAACAGGATCTTACACCTATTTATCCACAGATTTATTGGATAACCCCAATAAATCATGATCACTGGTTCAATTTACAGCCTTGACGACAGGTTTATTTGCGAGTTTTGCTCTTTTTTGCACAACTTTGCCTCATTATCTGTGGATAAAAACTGCATTGATGGATCTTTAGCCAGCCTCAGATCTAAAGCGGATAAAGATCACATTTCTGGGGTATGTATACCTGTGGGAAACCTGTTATTTCATTGAAATTAATCACTTATTTTTTTGAATATTTTTAGCGTATAATTGCGTTAAAATGAGTTGTACCTGCTTTTCCCTAGAGTTCTGCACACCTATATCCACAGAAAAAGTGAATAAAATAGCGAGTGTAGACCCTGGGGTGTTTATAACTTTGCCAATATCTGTGAGTTATCCCAGAGTTATCAGGTTTCGCTGGCGGATAAGCAGTGGTTTACCGCCTGTTGCTAGTGTGAAACAATCAGAGCATCTTTGAGTTTTAAGCTTATCGAGGTAGTCCGGTGATCGATGATGATGGCTACCGCCCGAACGTGGGTATCGTAATTTGTAATCGGCAGGGAGAAGTGTTGTGGGCCAGACGTTACGGTCAGCACTCTTGGCAGTTTCCTCAAGGCGGGATAAATCCCGGTGAAACACCAGAGCAGGCAATGTATCGTGAACTTTTTGAAGAGGTAGGACTTAACAAAAAGGATGTCCGAATTCTGGCTTCAACCCGTAACTGGTTACGTTACAAATTACCAAAACGTTTGGTGCGTTGGGATACAAAGCCGGTGTGCATCGGCCAAAAACAGCGATGGTTTCTACTACAGTTAATGTGTAATGAAGCCGATATCAACATGCAGCGCAGCAGCACCCCGGAGTTTGATGGCTGGCGATGGGTCAGTTATTGGTATCCGGTGCGTCAGGTGGTGTCTTTTAAACGGGATGTTTATCGCCGCGTGATGAAAGAGTTTGCACCTACTGTAATGCCTGTGCAGGAGATTGCTCCGCCACGGGTACCGCCCGCTTATCGCCGTAAAAGAGGTTAAGTTAAGCCGATCATGCTCACGCGTTTGCGAGAAATAGTTGAGAAAGTGGCGATGGCAACCAGCCTAACGGATGCGTTAGAGCTGTTGGTCAATGAAACCTGTCTGGCGATGGACACGGAAGTTTGCTCGATTTATCTGGCAGACAATGACCGCCGTTGTTATTACCTAATGGCGACACGAGGTTTGAAAAAACCTCGTGGCCGCACTATTACGCTGGCCTTTGACGAAGGCATCGTCGGGCTGGTCGGGCGTCTGGCCGAGCCAATCAACCTGGCAGATGCTCAGAGCCACCCCAGTTTTAAATATGTTCCCCAAGTCAAAGAGGACCGCTTCCGGGCGTTTCTCGGGGTTCCTATTATTTATCGCCGTCAATTGCTCGGTGTGCTGGTGGTTCAGCAACGTGAGCATCGTCAGTTTGATGAGAGCGAAGAGTCGTTCATGGTCACGCTGGCAATGCAACTGGCGGGCATCCTTTCTCAATCTCAGCTAAATGCTATTTTTGGCCAATATCGCCAGACGCGGATCCGCGCACTCGCTGCGGCTCCGGGAGTCGCGGTAGCTGAGGGGTGGCAGGATACTTCGCAGCCTTCGCTGGATTTGGTTTATGAAGCCTCGACACTCGATACCGCCCAAGAACGCGAACGTCTAACCCAAGCGCTGGAAGAGGCTGCGGCTGAATTCCGCCGTTTCAGTAAGCGCTTTGCCGCCAGCTCACAAAAAGAGAGCGCGGCGATTTTCGATCTCTATTCCCACTTACTTAATGATGCCCGCCTAAAGCGCGAGCTTTTTGCTCAAATTGATGCCGGATCTGTGGCGGAATGGGCAGTTAAGCAAGTGGTCGAACAATTTGCTGCGCAGTTTGCCAGCTTGCAAGACACTTATATGCGCGAGCGCGCCAGTGATCTGCGAGCATTAGGTCAGCGCTTGCTATTTCATCTCGACGACAGCACCTCTGGGGCCAGCCAGTGGCCTGAGCGTTTTATTCTGGTGGCTGATGAGCTAACCGCCACACTTCTGGCCGAAGTACCACAGGATCGCCTCGCCGGTGTTGTGGTGCGTGATGGTGCGGCTAACTCTCATGCCGCCATTTTAGTGCGCGCCATGGGGATCCCGACAGTCATGGGCGCGGATATTCAACCCGCGTTACTGAATCAGCGGTTACTGATTGTTGATGGTTATCGTGGCGAAGTGCTGGTTGATCCTGAGCCGGTGCTGGTCAAAGAGTATCAACGGCTGGTCACGGAAGAGATTGAACTTAGCAAACTGGCTGAAGATGAGGTTGAACAACCTGCCGCCCTGAGAAGTGGTGAGCGGGTTCAGGTGATGCTGAATGCGGGTCTTAGCCCGGAACATGAGCAACTACTGGGGGGACGAGTGGATGGCGTGGGCCTATATCGCACCGAAATCCCATTTATGCTGCAAAGCGGCTTCCCATCAGAGGAAGAGCAAGTGGCGCAGTATCAGGGCATGTTGCAGCTTTACCCGAACAAACCGGTAACACTCAGAACACTGGACATTGGTGCGGATAAACAGCTTCCTTACATGCCTATCAGTGAAGAGAACCCCTGTCTGGGCTGGCGCGGCATCCGTGTCACTCTCGATCAGCCCGAGATCTTTTTGATCCAAGTCAGAGCGATGCTTAGAGCCAATGCTGGAACCGGTAATCTGGGGATTTTATTGCCGATGATCACCAGTTTGGAAGAAGTCGACGAAGCAAAACGCCTGATTGATCGTGCGGGTCGTGAAGTTCAAGAACTTCTGGGCCATGAATTACCTCAGCCAAAACTGGGCGTGATGGTTGAAGTGCCAGCCATGATATTTATGCTGCCGTATCTGAAATCGCGGGTCGATTTTATCTCGGTCGGCACCAACGACTTGACCCAATATTTGCTGGCGGTAGACCGCAATAATACCCGCGTGGCTTCACTGTATGACAGTTTACATCCCGCGATGCTACAGGTGCTTAGCCACATCTTGGCGCAGGCGACCCAATCTGGCCTGCAAGTGAGTTTGTGTGGTGAAATGGCCGGTGATCCGATGGGCGCTTTATTGCTGGTCGGGTTGGGTTATCGCAATCTCAGCATGAATGGCCGCAGTGTGGCGCGCATTAAATACCTGCTACGGAATATCGATTTAGTGGATGCGCAAGCTCTGGCCGAGCGGGTATTAAGCGCGCAAATGACCACTGATGTGCGTCATTTAACCGCGGCATTTATGGAGCGTAAAGGGCTAGGGGGCCTGATTCGCGGGGGTAAATAACTGTCGCGATGGTAAATAACTGTCGCGATGATAAATAGCATCGACCGGGTTTACAGAACTTTTCTGTTTGGTGCAGCCCAGACCCCCCCAGCCCTATGCTATTATGCGCTACCTGTCGCCCTAACCGGGCAAGAACATTAATTTTCTCAAAATATGAGATATTTCGTGGTGATAGATGAGCAATAGCTATCTGGCGTTTCCTAAATTTGATCCGGTCATTTTCTCCATTGGCCCGGTTTCCCTGCATTGGTATGGCCTGATGTATTTGGTGGGCTTTGTCTTCGCGATGTGGTTGGCAGTCCGTCGGGCCAATAAACCGGGTAGTGGCTGGACTAAAGAAGAAGTCGAGAATCTACTTTACGCCGGTTTCCTCGGGGTGTTTGTTGGTGGCCGTGTCGGTTATGTTCTGTTCTATAACCTGCCGATGTTCCTCGATAATCCATTGTATCTGTTTAAGGTATGGGATGGCGGCATGTCATTCCACGGTGGTCTGATTGGTGTTATCTGTGTGATGCTGTGGTTTGCTCGCCGCACCAAACGCCATTTCTTCCAAGTTGCTGATTTTATGGCTCCATTGATTCCATTTGGTTTAGGTGCCGGCCGTTTGGGTAACTTTATCAATGGCGAGCTGTGGGGCCGAGTCACGACAGATACTCCATGGGCAATGCTGTTCCCGACCTCTCGGGGCGAAGATATTGCGATTGTTGCCGCCGACCCAGCTAAATGGCAGGCGATTTTCAATCAATACGGTGTATTGCCACGCCATCCTTCGCAATTGTATGAAATGATTCTGGAAGGGGGGGTGCTGTTTATCATCCTGAACTTGTTTATCCGTAAGCCGCGCCCGATGGGCAGTGTTTCCGGCCTGTTCCTGATTGGTTATGGTGCGTTCCGTATTATTGTTGAATGTTTCCGCCAGCCAGATGCCCAGCTCGGCTTGTTCGACGGCGTGATCAGCATGGGGCAGATTCTTTCTGTGCCTATGATTCTGGCCGGTATCATTATGATGATTTGGGCGTATCGCCGTCCTGCGCAACAACTTTCGTGAGGTAACATGAAACAGTATCTGGATTTGATGAAAAAAGTGCTGGAAGAAGGCACTCCTAAAGATGACCGTACCGGTACCGGGACGGTGTCAATTTTTGGGCATCAGATGCGTTTCAATTTACAAGATGGTTTCCCACTGGTGACCACCAAGCGCTGCCATTTACGTTCCATCATCCATGAGCTGTTATGGTTCCTCAATGGCGATACCAATATTGCTTATCTGAAGGAAAATAATGTCTCAATCTGGGATGAATGGGCGGATGAAAACGGCGACCTTGGCCCGGTTTATGGTAAGCAATGGCGCGCTTGGGGCGCTGCTGATGGCCGCCAGATTGACCAATTGAGTAAAGTGGTGCAACAGCTCAAGCAAGACCCAAACTCCCGCCGAATCATTGTTTCTGCATGGAATGTCGGTGAATTGGATCAAATGGCTTTGGCGCCGTGCCATGCTTTCTTCCAGTTCTATGTGGCTGATGGCAAGCTGTCTTGCCAGCTATATCAACGTTCTTGCGATGTGTTCCTCGGCTTGCCATTTAACATCGCCAGCTACGCATTATTGGTGCATATGATGGCGCAACAATGTGATTTGGAAGTGGGTGATTTTGTCTGGACGGGTGGTGATACACACTTATACAGCAACCATATTGAACAGACACATCTGCAATTGAGCCGCGAACCACGGGCATTACCGAAACTGATTATCAAACGTAAACCTGATTCATTGTTTGACTATCGTTTCGAAGATTTTGAAATTGAAGGGTATGACCCTCACCCTGGCATTAAAGCGCCGATTGCTATTTAACTATCTCGCCTGCTGACCGGAGCTATTACGGCTCCGGTCAGGTTGATGTCAAATCTATCCTCTCCATTACCATCATTCTCTCAATTACCATCATTCTCCCTGCTGTAAAAATGCGAGCTGTGCCGCACCCCTTTTTGTATCTCTGTCGCCACTAAAAAAATTTTGCGCACCTCTTCCAGCCTGAGTAAACAACTACTGGATATCAAAATTTCACGACGTAAACTCACCTCATGAAAACCAATCTACGGCTCAATATACTGCGATGTATAAAAACAATTTTCTTAAAAAACAAAATGGTATCAGTCTTATTGAACTGCTATTGGTCATTGCCTTAGCCGGTATTATGGCCGTGTGGGGGACACAAAATTGGCACCATTATCGGCAACGGGAGAGGCTCGCGGACAGTGCTCGCCAGTTACTTGCCTTTCTTACTCATTTACAGGCCAAAACTAATCGCAGTAACAGCACGGCATGGTTATGGATACAGCAAGAAGGTCAGGGGTGTTTAGGCAGTGGTGATAAGCCCGTCATGCCCTGTTCACCATTAGATAATTCAGTGTTTATTCCACCTTATCCCGATGTTTCTATTGCGATTCCTTTGAAGAAAAAAATGGGTTTCTTTGGTGTAAGAAATACAGCACAAGCAGGAAATATAATGCTCAATAATCCGGCTGGGCGTATTCGGCTAATTATCTCCAGCCGCGGGCGAATGAGGCTATGCAGCGATGAGCAATCAATATCGGGTATTCATTTATGCTAGCAATGATAAAAAAACCAGAGGTTGCTGTATCAGATTACTTTTTACATAAATGTATGACGGGTTTTACCCTGCCAGAAATGATGCTGGCGCTGAGTGTTGGTGGTTTGATTATTATGGCTGCTACCCAGACCTTCCCCCGTTTACACAAGCAAATAGCAACATTACAGCAGCACTATCACCTGGAGTTAGCACTGAGCCAGACTATGGCTGCACTGGAAAAAGACCTGAGGCGGGCTGGATTTTGTCACGGTGAGTGTCAGGGCAACGCGATTGCTACACAACATTATCCAGGGGAAGTGGCAAACTCTTGCTTGATTGTTGCTTATGACCTCAACCGCAATGGTCGGTGGGAAGGGGAGAAACATCAGGAATCTGAATACTTTGGTTACCGGCTACGCAATAAAGCATTAGAAGGTCAGCGCGGCGAGCTGAATTGTTCTGGCAGTGGTTGGGAAAAACTGTTTGATCCACACAACATCACCATAACGCATTTTTCTGTTACGCCATTACCGCAGCAAGCTCCGGGCCAGGTTTATAGCGTGCAACTGGTGGGGCAAAGTACCGGTAACCCAGCCATACATCGTCAACTGAGTTATACCATCCGTGGGAATAATTTATGAGCTGTGATCATCAACGGGGGACAAGTACCCTGGCTGCTGTTGCTACTCTTTTTTCTCTCGGTTTATTTTTGTTATCAGCTTTACACCGCAAATTGGATAATATTCAGCATATTACCGCCGAGGAACAACACCATTTACGGGCCTTTAATCAGGCAACATCATCATTGAATTGGGGGGCGGGGCAGAAGTGGTCATTCAGTATGCCGTGGCAAGCCGGTTCAAGATGGCATTGCAATGAGCACCTGCAATATGGCTTAAAAGCCTGTCTTAAACCTGCCTCGCTGGCCGGTTTTTTTATCCTCAGAGGTGAGAGTCAATCTTCAGGAATACAGCCGCCGTTGATGTTTTATCAACGCGTCAAACTGCATTCTACTCATGGAGTTAGAGGAGAACATCGGTTGATTAAGGTTGCTCATGGTTGGTCAGATTTTTGTCCGGATAAGGATGCAAAATTTTGTATTTAGTCAGATATCGCTGCAAGTCACAGTATACCAGAGAGGGAGGGAATTCTCATTTTCAACAGGGGTTTAGCCTACCAGAGGTCTTAATCGCGGCACTTTTTTTCTCTGTCTCGCTGCTGGGATTACTGCAATACCATCAGGCACTTTTGCAGGGTTTTTCCTCTTTATGGCAGCAACGTCAGGCGTGGTCTTTGCTTAATCAACATATTGAAAGTAGCGGCGGCGAACCCACCAAAGCGCTTACCTTAGGAATGAAGCCTAACTGGCAATATCACCAGCTTATAAATCGAATTGATGGTGAGTGTACGGAGTTTACATTCATCCTAAAAATGCAATCTACACAGCAGGCAGAATTAAGTCGGTGGTTTTGCATTGTGAGTGAGGGCGGCTAACCGCGCAGCTATAAATATGATAATGAAGATAACCTATTGCACTCACTCATTATCAAGTTAGAGTATTAAACTTCAGGATTTATCCGCAAGTGGTGGTCAGTTGGTTTAATCATTTATGGATATTCTTCATAGAGTTTTAAGGGAGCCACCATGTTCACGGTTTATCATTCTAATCAATTGGATTTACTCAAAGCGCTAACGACTGCGCTGATAGAACGAGAACCGTTGGATAATCCTTTCCAGCAAGAAGTTGTGCTTGTTCAAAGCCCAGGTATGGCTCAATGGCTGCAAATGCAATTGGCTCAACAATTTAGTATTGCAGCCAATATTGAGTTTCCACTGCCCGCTACCTTTATCTGGGACATGTTTACCCGTGTGTTACCCGGCATCCCGAAAGAAAGCGCATTTAGCAAAGATGCAATGACATGGAAACTCATGTGGTTATTACCAGAATTACTGGAAAACCCGGTATTTTCTGCGATGAAACGCTATTTAAGTGACGATAGCGATAAACGTAAGATTCACCAACTGGCGGCACGAGTCGCCGACCTTTTTGACCAATATTTGGTGTATCGCCCAGAATGGCTGGAGAGTTGGGAACGAGGCCAACTGGTTGATAATTTGGACGATGCTCAGCAGTGGCAAGCTTTACTGTGGGTCGAATTAACTCGCTATACTCGCCAGTTAGAACAACCTGAATGGCATCGCGCCAATCTCTATCAGCGTTTTATCCGCACACTTCTTGAATCAGACGTTTGCCCGGCAGGATTGCCCAAACGAGTATTTATTTGCGGCATATCTGCATTACCCCCAATCTATTTACAAGCTTTGCAAGCTCTGGGTAAACACATTGATATTCACTTGATGTTTACTAATCCATGCCGCTATTTTTGGGGAGATATTCAGGATTATACATTTTTAGCTAAATTACAAAGCCGCAAACGCAGGCATTACCGTGAATCGGCTGAAAGTGCGTCGATGGAAGTAAAACTCTTTCGCCACCCTGAACAGGCTGAGCAGCTATTTAATGATGATGGTGAGCAAAATCTTAGTAATCCGCTGTTAGCCTCATGGGGCCGGCTTGGTCGTGACCACATGTATTTATTATCTCAGGTTGATGAGATCCAAGAGGTTCATGCTTTTGTTGATATTGAGCCGGATAATCTCTTACATGGTATTCAGCATGACATGCTGGAGCTGGAAGACCACGCTATTATTGGCATCACTCCAGAAACCTTAGCTCATAGTCACCAAAAGCGTGTTTTGGAACTCACGGACCGCTCCCTTAGCTTGCATGTGTGCCACAGCCCGCAACGCGAAGTGGAAGTTTTACAAGATAACTTGCTGAAATTACTGGAGGACTCTCCAGAGCTGACTCCGCGCGACATTATTGTGATGGTCGCGGATATTGACAGCTACACTCCTTATATTCAGGCGACATTTGGTAATGCTACCGGGGAGCGTTATTTACCTTTCGCCATTTCAGACCGTAAGGCTAGCCAGGCTCATCCCGCACTTCAGGCTTTTATTACTCTGCTTGATTTACCCCAGAGTCGTTTTACTTCTGAGCAGGTATTAGCACTGCTGGAAGTGCCCGCTTTAGCCAATAAATTTGGTATTAGCGAAGATGGATTGCGCCGTTTGCGGCAATGGGTTGGCGAGTCTGGTATCCGTTGGGGATTAGATGATGACAATGTGCGCGAATTATCTCTGCCCGCCACCGGCCAACATACCTGGCATTTTGGCATAACCCGCATGCTACTTGGCTATGCTATGGATAGCGCCGCCGGTGATTGGCAAGGGGTTCTGCCCTATGATGAGTCCAGTGGTCTGGCTGCTGAACTTGCCGGACAATTAGCTGAAATGTTGATGCAATTGAGCCAGTGGCGGCAGCAATTAAGAGAGTCCCGTTCACTCAGTGAATGGCTGCCATTGTGTCGCCAATTATTAGATACTTTCTTTGAACCCGATAACGATACGGAAGCAGTGCTGGTACTGATTGAACAGCAATGGCAGAAGGTCATCAGCTATGGCATTGCTGCCCAATATCCGGATATCGTGCCACTGAGTCTGCTACGGGATGAACTGGCTTCGCGCCTGGATAATGAGCGCATTAGTCAGCGTTTTCTCGCAGGGCCTATCAATTTCTGTACGCTAATGCCTATGCGCTCCATCCCGTTTAAAGTGGTGTGTTTATTGGGAATGAATGATGGTGTTTATCCACGAACCTTACCGCCGTTGGGCTTTGACTTAATGGCTAAACAGGTTCGCCGTGGTGACCGCAGCCGCCGTGATGATGACCGCTACCTATTCCTGGAGGCATTACTCTCTGCCCAGCAACAGCTTTATATCAGTTATATCGGGCGCTCGATTCAAGACAACAGTAAACGCTATCCTTCGGTGCTGGTTAGTGAGTTGATTGAATACATTTCGCAAAGTTATCACTTACCTGGTGATGAAGAACTCAGTGCTGATGACAGTGCCAAACGGGTTATTGAACATTTGCTATGTTGGCATCCACGCATGCCGTTCTTAGCAGAAAACTTTATTAAAAACAGTGAGTTACAGAGTTACGCCGCTGAATGGCTGCCTTCTGCGGAATCCAAGGGACTGGCACACCCAGAATTTAATCAACCTTTACCACCCGAACCTTTGCCTGAAATCACTCTTGATGAATTAATCCGTTTCTATCGCCATCCTGTGAGGGCATTTTTCCAACGTCGGCTGGGGGTAAATTTCGTTATTGAAGAAACGGAGTTACCGGATGAAGAACCTTTTACCTTAGATAACCTCAACCGCTATCAGTTTAATACTCAACTACTGAATGCGCTGATAGAAGAAAGTGATATTAATACAGTATTCAGTCGTGCCCGTGCGGCGGGTAACCTTCCTTATGGTTCTTTCGGCGAGCTTTACTGGGAAAGTCAGCAAGAGGAAATGGTGCCATTAGCTGAACAAATTCGTGCTGAACGTAAAGAGAGCCACAGTATTGAGCTGAATATTGAGTTTGGAGATACCACGCTAACAGGATGGATTCATCAGATTCAGGAGGACGGCTTAATTCGTTGGCGGCCAGCGGCATTAACTGCGGTCGATGGGCTTTTGTTGTGGGTTGAGCATTTGGTGTATTGCGTCGCCGGCGGTGAGGGTGAAAGCCGAATGTATGGACGTAAAGGAACGGCATGGCGTTATGCCCCATTGGATTGTGACGAAGCACGGCAATATTTACAGCAGCTAATTAGTGGCTATCAGCAAGGTATGTGCGAACCTTTATTGTTGTTGAGTAAAAGTGGCTGGGCTTGGTTGAGTCAGTGTTTTGATAGCGAATCTGGTCAAATTTTGTGGGATGAAGAAACACAAACCAAAGCTCGAATGAAACTTTTACAGGTTTGGCAAGGTGACCAACGGATTGCCGGGGAAGGTGAGGATAACTATATACAAAGAGTATTCCGCCTGATGGATAATCAACATCTCGATATGATATTACACGAAACTGAACGTTATTTATTACCAATAGCCCGCCATAATAAGGCGTGATAGCTACACATGACTAAACAAGATTTTCATACATATTGTATACAAGAAGCCGGATACACGTTTTAGCGGCAACTTTAAGGGGTTAGGGGAGAAACGGAATGCATAAACAGTTTGCCCGCATTATTGGCATATTTTTCTTATTAGGTTTGCTGGCCCCACTGAGTTGGGCTGACACTCCTGCATGGCAACCACTGGCAGAAGCTATTCATAAAAGTGAACACGACCTGCGCAAATATCAGGCAATAAAATTGCCTAATGGTATGACCGTGTTGTTGGTTTCTGATGAGCAAGCACCCAAATCCTTAGCTGCCTTGGCATTGCCTGTTGGATCTTTGGAAGACCCTAATAATCAATTGGGATTAGCTCATTATTTAGAACATATGTTATTGATGGGCTCTAAACGTTTCCCTGAACCCGGCAGTTTCTCTGAATTCTTGAAAAAGCATGGTGGTAGCCATAACGCTAGCACGGCTTCTTATCGAACCGCTTATTATCTTGAAATTGAAAATGATGCATTGGCCCCGGCGGTTGACCGTTTGGCTGATGCAATTGCTGAGCCGCTGTTAGACCCCATTAATGCCGACCGTGAACGTAATGCGGTAAATGCTGAATTGACGATGGCCCGCTCCCGCGATGGTATGCGTATGGCGCAAGTGAATGCGGAAACCTTAAACCCGGCTCACCCCAGTGCGCGTTTCTCCGGCGGAAATCTGGACACACTGAAAGATAAACCTGACGGGAAATTACATGATGAGCTACTGAGTTTCTATCACCATTATTACTCAGCTAACCTGATGGTGGGCGTGCTGTATAGCAATCAGTCCTTAGAAAAGTTGGCACAATTAGCCGCTGATACCTTTGGTCGAATCCCTAATCGGGACGCAAAAGTACCCGCGATTACAGTACCTGCGGTCACTCCGGATCAAACCGGCATTATTATTCATTATGTTCCAGCCCAACCTCGCAAGCAGCTAAAAGTAGAATTCCGCATTGAGAATAATAGTGCAGAATTCCGCAGTAAAACAGATACCTACATTAGTTATTTGATAGGAAATCGTAGCAAAGATACTTTGTCTGACTGGTTGCAAAAACAAGGATTGGCTGATGCCATCAATGCCGGGGCTGACCCGATGGTGGATAGAAATGGTGGTGTATTCTCTATTTCTGTATCACTTACCGATAAAGGTCTGGCAAACCGTGATGTCGTGGTGGCCGCTATTTTTGATTACATCAACATGCTACACAAAGACGGCATTAAAAAGAGCTATTTCGATGAAATTGCTCATGTATTGAATTTGGATTTCCGCTACCCCTCAATCACTCGGGATATGGATTACATCGAGTGGCTGGTAGATATGATGTTGCGGGTACCTGTTGCACATGTACTGGATGCACCTTATCTGGCTGATCACTATGATCCGAAAGCCATTACTGCGCGACTGGCTGAGATGACACCGGAAAATGCGCGTATTTGGTTTGTCAGCCCAGAAGAACCCCACAATAAAGTCGCCTATTTTGTTGATGCCCCTTATCAAGTCAATAAAATCAGCCCACAAGAGATGCAAGAATGGCAAAAGTTGGGGAAAGACATCACGCTGAGTTTACCAGCACTTAATCCCTATATTCCGGATGATTTCTCTTTAATCAAAGCTGATAAAAATATCACCCGACCACAGCAAGTGGCAGAACAACCGGGACTGCGGGTGTTCTATATGCCAAGTCAGTATTTTGCTGACGAACCGAAAGCCGATATCTCTGTTGCTTTCCGTAACCCACATGCTCTGGATACTGCTCGTCATCAGGTTCTTTTTGCTTTGACTGATTACCTGGCAGGACTATCACTTGATGAGCTGAGTTATCAGGCCTCAATCGGTGGGATTAGCTTCTCTACTACGCCGAATAATGGTTTGTATGTCAGTGCGAATGGCTTCACACAGCGGATGCCGCAGTTGCTGACTTCTTTGGTGGAGGGTTACTCCAGTTTCACTCCGACAAAAGATCAATTGGCACAGGCTAAGTCTTGGTATCGTGAACAACTGGAAATTGCCGAGAAAGGCAAAGCTTATGAGTTGGCAATTCAGCCAGCCAAGTTACTGTCTAATGTTCCTTATTCAGAACGTAGCGAGCGGCGTAAGTTACTAGACACCATCAGTGTGCAAGATGTCATAACCTATCGCGATGATTTGCTCAAACAGTCTGCGGTAGAAGTATTGGCGGTGGGTAATATGACAGCCCAGCAGGTAACTTCCTTGGCCGAGTCATTGAAAAAACAACTCAATTTGACTGGGACAATCTGGTGGACTGGTGAGGATGTTATTGTTGATAAAGCTCAGCTTGCCAACATGGAACGGATTGGCAGTAGCTCAGATGCGGCGCTGGCTGCCGTCTATGTGCCGACCGGCTATACAGAAATTGAGGGCATGGCGCGCAGTGCTTTGCTGGGGCAGATTGTTCAACCGTGGTTCTATGACCAGCTTCGTACAGCAGAGCAACTCGGCTACGCGGTATTTGCCTTCCCAATGTCAGTTGGGCGTCAATGGGGCTTAGGTTTCTTACTGCAAAGTAATAGCAAACAGCCTGATTATCTTTACCAGCGCTATCTTGCGTTTTATCCGCAAGCTGAGAAGCGGTTGCGTGAAATGAAACCGGCTGATTTTGAACAATACAAACAGGCACTTATTAACCAATTACTGCAACGTCCACAAACGCTGGATGAAGAAGCCAGCCGTTATAGTAATGATTTTAATCGCAATAATTTTGCCTTTGATAGCCGCGAGAAAATGATTACTCAAGTGAAGCAGTTGACAAACCCTGCATTGGCGGATTTCTTCCAGCAAGCTGTTATTAAACCACAAGGTTTGGCGCTGCTTTCTCAGGTTAAAGGCCAAGGGCAAACTGAGGGAGGATATGCGGTGCTTAAAGGATGGACGACCTACCCAACAACTTCAGCCTTGCAAGCAACCTTGCCGCAGAAGGTATTGGCTCCATGACATCAATGACTCCTCAGCGGCTGGAACCGCTAACGCTACCCTTGTATGGCGAGAGGCTAATTGAGGCCTCAGCCGGTACAGGTAAGACTTTTACCATCGGGGTTCTTTATCTCAGATTGCTGCTTGGATTAGGTGGAGAGGCGGCGTTTCGTCGCCCTCTCATGGTCGAAGAGATCTTGGTAGTGACCTTTACCGAGGCGGCAACTGAAGAATTGAGAGGGCGAATTCGTGACAATATCCATGAGTTGCGTATCGCCTGCGTACGGGGAGTCAGCTATGACCCAATGCATCAGGCTTTATTAGCTGAAATCATTGATCTGAGTGAGGCCGCAGCACAATTGCTGGCGGCTGAGCGCCAGATGGATGAAGCTGCAATTTATACTATTCACGGTTTTTGTCAGCGTATGTTGGCTAACAATGCTTTTGAATCTGGCATCTTATTTGAGCAAACTTTGGTGCAGGATGAACTGCCATTACGCCGGCAAGCTTGCGCCGATTTCTGGCGGCGTCATTGTTATCCGCTGCCTCTGGCTATCGCCAGGGCGGTTAGTCAAGAGTGGAGCGGGCCAGAGGCCTTACTCAAGGATCTTTCTGCTTATTTACAGGGAGAAACGCCAAAATTTCGGCAAGCCCCTGGTGATGATGAAACGATACTCAGTCGACATCAGCAGATAGTGGAACAAATTGATGCAGTCAAAGCACAATGGCGCGCAGTGGCCCCGGAGTTAGAGGCGCTGATTAGCGGATCTGGTGTCGATAAACGCAGTTACAGTGCCCGATATTTACCTAACTGGTTGGAAAAGGTTGGTATCTGGGCGGAACAAGAAACCGGCGATTACCAGTTACCTAAAGAGTTAGAGAAATTTCGGCAGTCAGTATTATTTGAAAAAACCAAAAAAGGGGAAGCTCCTCAGCACGATATATTCAATGCTATAGACCGTATATTCGAGCAACCTCTGACACTCAGAGATCTGATTTTAGCCAGAGCGATCAGTGAAATACGAGCCTCTGTACAGCAAGAGAAACGGCAGCGGGCAGAATTAGGTTTTGATGACCTGCTCAGTAAATTGGATGCAGCATTGCAGCAACCGGGCGGAGAATTGTTGGCTCAATCTATTCGCATTCGTTATCCCGTCGCAATGATTGATGAGTTTCAAGATACTGACCCACAGCAATACCGTATTTTCCACACACTTTATGGTGGGCAAGGAGAGTGCGGCCTATTGTTGATTGGGGATCCTAAACAAGCTATTTATGCTTTCCGTGGTGCTGATATTTTCACTTATATTCGGGCTCGCTCGGAAGTAAGTGCACACTACACACTAGAGACTAACTGGCGCTCATCTTTCCCGATGGTGCAATCAGTCAATCGGCTTTTTAGTTTGGTCGACATTCCTTTTTTGTTTAAGCAAATTCCCTTTGTAAATGTGGCTCCCGCGCAAAAAAATAAACAGTTATCATTTGAAATAAAAGGGAAAAAACAGCCAGCGATGTCTTTCTGGTTGCAGCCGGGTGAGGGCGTTGGGGTTAGTGAGTACCAACAACTAATGGCGCGACAGTGTGCTGCCCAAATCCGTGACTGGCTCACCTCGGGCCAGCAGGGATTAGCTCAATTAGTGACGGCCACAAGCTCAAGACCGGTTCAGGCGTCAGATATCACGATATTAGTGCGTAGCCGGGCAGAGGCGGCATTAGTGCGCGATGCTTTGAGTGCATTGGCTATCCCATCTGTTTATTTATCTAATCGTGACAGCGTATTTGATACTGCAGAGGCCAAAGATCTACTGTGGCTATTGCAGGCCGCTCTGGCTCCTGAACAGGAACGGGCATTACGCAGTGCCATGGCGACCGGTATGCTGGGGCTAGATGCACAAATGCTGGATGGATTGAACCACGATGAGCGGGCTTGGGATGCTTTGGTTGATGAATTCGATGGCTACCGCCAACATTGGCAGCGCCGTGGCGTGCTACCGATGCTACGGGAGATTATGGCTCATCGCCATTTAGCTGAAAACTTGTTAGCAACTCAGGGCGGTGAACGGCGGCTGACAGATTTGCTGCATTTGGGAGAGTTATTACAAGAAGCCGCATCGCAGCTTGATAGTGAGCACGCACTAATCCGTTGGTTGGCACAACAAATAGCCCAGCCGAATCATCAGTCTGATAACCAACAATTACGTTTGGAAAGTGATCGTCATTTGGTGCGGGTGATAACTATCCATAAATCGAAAGGGCTGGAATACCCGCTGGTATGGTTACCTTTTGTGGGTAATTTCCGCCAACAGCAAGACGTTCTTTACCATGATCGTCACAGTTTTGAGGCCTTACTTGACCTGAACGCCGATGAAGAGAGTCAGGCTTTGGCAGAGGAAGAGCGGCTGGCAGAAGACTTACGGTTATTATATGTCGCACTCACCCGTGCGGTTTATCATTGCAGCATAGGTATTGCTCCGCTGATTAAAGGCGGGCGAAAAAAACAGGGTGAAAGTGACATGCATCTCAGCGCACTAGGCTATTTGGTGCAACAAGGCCATGCGGGAGATGCGCAGTATCTTGCTGACAAACTCGCCGAGTTAGCAACCCTAGCCGGTGGGGATATTTCTGTTTTGCAAGCTGGGCAACTGGACGAAACGCCTTGGCATCCACTGCGGAAAGAGTTACCAGCCCTTGCTGCCCGTCAGTTTAGCCGTCAAATACACGATTTTTGGCGAGTCACCAGCTATTCCGGTCTACAGCAGCATGGTTCGAGTAAAAGTGGGGTATCACCAGCACTGAATGTGCCATTACAGGAGTTATTACCACGGCTGGATACTGACGCCGTTGGTGAGCAAGCATCAACTAGCGAGAGCCAGTTAACCCCTCATACTTTCCCTCGCGGCGCGGCCCCTGGGACTTTCCTGCATGATTTACTCGAACCCTTGGATTTTAGCCAGCCTATTGAGCAAGACGGGTTGACGGAGCAACTTCAGCAACAAGGTTTTGGCGAGCAGTGGTCACCTATGCTGTATCAGTGGCTAAATGACATTGTACAAACTCCTCTGAATGAAACCGGCGTGACATTGGCGGGATTGACCCCACAGAGTAAGCAGGCCGAGTTGCAATTTTATTTGCCGATAGATGCGCTGTTGCAAGCCCGAGAGTTAGATATCTTAATCAAGCAGTATGATCCACTTTCCCGTCAATGCCCTGCGTTGGATTTTCAGCAAGTCCGAGGGATGCTCAAAGGATTTATTGACCTGGTTTTCTGTTGGCAGGGGAAATATTACTTGTTGGATTATAAGTCTAACTGGTTGGGGGAAGACAGCAGCGCTTATACCAATGAGGCGATGGCCCAAGCAATGGCAGAGCATCGCTATGACTTGCAATATCAGCTTTATACCTTGGCATTACATCGCTATTTACGTCATCGGCTGGGTAATTATGACTATCAGCGCGACTTTGGTGGTGTCATTTATCTCTTCCTGCGCGGCATTGATAGCCAACATCCTGGAAATGGTATTTTTAGTTGCCGCCCTGAATGGGCGCTGATCGAAAAAATGGACTGTTTATTCAGTGGTCGTGAGGTAGAGCCGTACATTAGCGATAAAAGTGGAATTGTTATAACCGGTGAGGGCACATCAATATGATGACGTTACTGGAGCAGGCGGTTCGTGACCACTTACTACGTCCGCTGGATGTTCAGTTCTCACGAATGATCGCCGGTGATAATGACCCCATGATGCAATTGGCAGCGGCTGTTCTCAGTGCTGAAGCTGGTGCTGGGCATGTATGTCTTCCACTCAATTATTTGCAGCCAGAAAAGCTATTTGGCGGGCGACAGCCAGCGCTAGCGCTAGCGCTGTGGCAGGTAATTGGTGCACCGGATCAATTACAGTGGATGCAAACACTCAATAACTCTCCAGCAGTAAGTGATGGCACACAGCCCACACCGTTAGTTTTGCAAAATGACCGTTTGTATCTACAACGGATGTGGCAATACGAAGGGGATGTGGTGCGTTTTATGGCCAGCGACAATACGGCGTCGCTTATCAAGGAAGACAGTGACGGCAATGAAGCCAGAGACGTCAATGAAACATTACTAAGAGAGACGCTCGATCGCCTATTTGGGCCGGCAGGCACTGAGGTCGACTGGCAAAAGTTGGCTGCTGCTGTTGCAGCTACCCGCCGTATCTCCGTCATTTCCGGTGGCCCAGGGACAGGTAAAACGACCACCGTTGCCAAATTATTGACTGCGCTGATACAACTTAGCCAAGGGCAACGACTGCGTATTCAACTTGCCGCACCCACCGGTAAAGCGGCTGCGCGCTTGACGGAATCACTGGGCAAAGCCATTCGCCAACTCTCACTGACTGACGATGAACGCAAGTTATTCCCCGACCAGGCATCCACATTGCACCGTTTGTTGGGCGCGCAACCTAATAGTCAGCGCCTACGTTATCACCGTGGTAACCCCCTAAACCTTGATGTGTTGGTGGTCGATGAAGCATCAATGGTGGATTTGCCTATGATGGCGCGGCTAATTGCAGCATTGCCAACCAAAGCCCAGGTGATTTTTCTCGGTGACCGTGATCAATTGGCTTCGGTAGAAGCAGGGGCCGTGCTGGGTGATATATGTCGCTTTGCTGAGTTGGGTTACAGTGGATCACGAGCAGAGCAGCTAACTCGCTTAACAGGATGCATATTGGTGGGAAACATCCCGATTGGTGATGTGCAGACAGATACAGTCAATGTCCGTGATAGCTTGTGTTTGCTGCGTAAAAGCTACCGCTTCGATGAGAAATCGGGGATTGGACAGCTTGCTTTAGCAGTTAATGCCGGAAAGTATCGGGATGCATTATCTGTTCTAAATGGCACATATTCCGATATTGAAAATTTCTCTCTGGCAGATTCAGATGATTATCAGGTATTGCTGGAAGACTGTGTTGCGGGCTATCAGCACTATCTTGAACTGGCCGCCGCAGGTGCTCATGCGGTTGAGGTGCTGGCTGCATTTGGGCGCTATCAACTACTGTGTGCATTACGGTCTGGGCCATTTGGTGTCAGTGGCTTAAATGAGCGCATTGAGCAGCTACTGCACCGCAAGCGGTTAATTGAGCGAGCACCAGGGCCGTCGGGGCGTTGGTATGTTGGCAGGCCGGTGATGATAGGGCTGAATGACAGTGCGCTGGGTTTATTCAACGGCGATATTGGCATTGCTTTGTATGATAGTGAGGGGGAGCTACGGGTACATTTCCAGTTGCCAGACGGCAATATAAAATCTGTGCAGCCGAGCCGTCTTCCCAGCCACGAAACCGCTTATGCTATGACGGTGCATAAATCTCAAGGTTCGGAATTTGAACATACGGCATTGGTTTTACCCAATACGTTCATGCCAGTGTTAACTCGCGAATTGGTCTATACCGCCATTACCCGCGCCCGTCAGCGTTTGACATTGTATTGCAGTGATACGGTATTGAGCCATGCGGTCCGGACACCTACGCTTCGTGTTAGCGGATTGGTAGAACGTCTGAATCAATTGACCTGAAAATATTGAAGGGGCGAACGCCCCTTCAGATTACAAATCTGCCAGCAGAATCTTTGAGCGACGTTGATAGTTATACAATTCTTGCTTCTGAATCGGTAACACATCAACTTCGGCGGGAGTAAAACCGCGCTCTTGGAACCAGTGAATACTGCGGGTAGTCAATACAAACAGCTTTTTAAGGCCCATTTGCCGTGCTTGATTAGCCACCCGTTTTAACAGCATTTCCCCTCGGGATGAACTGCGATAATCCGGATGTACCGCGACACAGGCCATTTCACCGATTTGTTCTTCGGGGAAAGGATAAAGCGCGGCGCAAGCAATGGTCAAATTATCCCGCTCGATAATGGTGAACTTGTCTATCTCCATTTCAAGCTGCTCACGTGAACGGCGCACCAAAATACCTTGTTGCTCCAGCGGGCGAATCAGCTCCAATATGCCGCCAATATCATTAATGGTTGCGCGACGAACTTGTTCCGCACTCTCCATCACAATCTGGGTACCGATACCATCACGGGAGAACAGTTCTTGCACCAGCGCCCCATCTTCCTGATAACTCAGTAAATGGCTGCGGCGTACCCCACTGCGGCAAGCTTTCACAGCCCCACGCAGAAAACGGACCGTCCCCGAGTTGTAATCACCCTCTTGCTCCAGATCTTCAATCCGTTTTTGCGCATCATTCGGGAACAGTTCTGAAATAATATTGCCTTCGTTATCTGTCACCCCTTGGGATGAGCAAAAACCAATCATTTTTTCAGCTTTCAGTTTGATAGCTAGCTGAGTCGCCACTTCTTCTGAGGTCAGATTAAAGCTCTCGCCGGTGACTGACACCGCAACTGGCCCCAGCAACACAATCGCGCCATTGTCTAATTGGCGATGAATTGCTTCTTCATCAATCCGGCGGATACGGCCACTGTGGCAATAATCTACACCATCATCTACACCCAAGGGCTGAGCAATAATAAAGTTGCCGCTGACCACATTGATATGCGCGCCTTGGAGCGGAGTATTATTCAAACTCATTGATAATCTTGCGGTGATATCTAATTGCAATAAACCCGCCGCCTGCTTGACCATTTCCAACGTCCGGGCATCAGTGACTCGGGTATGCTTGTGATAAATAGGTTCGTAGTGATGCTGTGCCAGATTGCTGTCGATTTGTGGACGAGCGCCATATACCACAACCAGCCTGATCCCAAGGCTATGCAATAAGCCTATATCGTTAACGATACTAGAAAAGTTTTCATGCTCAATCGCCTCGCCACCCAGCATGACAACAAATGTCTTGCCGCGGTGCGCATTGATATAGGGAACTGAGTGACGAAATCCCTGGACCAGTTCTGTACTACGTTCCTTCACGGCAGATCCTCTTTGAATTTTTATTCGGTATTTTTGTATTTTTATTCTTTTTTGACCAAGATGGCAAGCAAGAAATTGCTATTAAATGCATATGTATGGCGTATTTGTATTAATGAGTTGAATCACATAAAAATGTTTTTCTAATGACAGCATGGGATCGATTCGTTAAAGTTTTTCCTCGTGATTTTTTTTGTTCTATTTTTATTCATATTTTGGTCGTTACTTTGGAGTTACATGGCAGATTCAAATCATAATTCTGGGCGTCGCCGTCTACTACACGGGGCTGCTGCAGCATGGCTACTGAGTGTCAGCCGGGTTGGATTTGCTGCTTCTTCACATATTATTGCCGTCAGGATTTGGCCCTCTTCAACCTATACCCGGGTAACGCTGGAATCCAATACACCACTTAAGTATCGTCAATTTGCGTTGACGAATCCGGACCGGATTGTGGTTGATATTGAAGGCGTGCATCTCAATAGCGTACTAAAAGAGATTACCAAGCAAGTTCAGTCTGGTGACCCTTACCTCAAGCAGGCGCGGGTAGGGCAGTTTGATAAAAATACTGTTCGGCTGGTTTTGGAGTTGAAGCAAAGTATTAGCCCACAACTTTTTACTCTTAAACCTTTTGCTGAGTTTAGGAATCGTTTGGTGGTGGATCTTTATCCGCAAGAGGGGAAAACCTCGGCTGAAGATGATCCGTTGCTGGCACTATTAGAAGATTACAATAAAGGCAATGTGGAGCGCACTTTACCTGTAGAAGCACCCAAAGCAGGTAAAGCAGGGCGAGATAGGCCGATTGTTATCATGTTAGACCCAGGGCACGGCGGGGAAGATCCTGGGGCTATTGGCTATAATAAAACCCGTGAGAAAGATATTGTGTTGCAAATTGCCCGCAGATTGCAGGCTTTAATAAAGAAAGAATCGAATATGCGGGTATTTATGACTCGCAATGAAGATGTCTTTATTCCCTTGAAAGTGCGGGTGGCTAAAGCCCGTAAGCTCCGTGCGGATTTATTCATTTCAATCCATGCCGATGCTTTTACCAACCGGGCCGCTAAAGGTTCGTCGGTTTTTGCGTTATCGACCAAAGGGGCAACCAGTACCGCTGCGCGTTTTCTGGCGCAAACGCAGAATGAGTCAGACCAGATTGGTGGGGTTAGCAAGAGTGGTGATCGCTATCTTGACCATACCATGATTGATTTGCTGCAAACCGCAACTATCAATGACAGTCTGAAATTTGGTAAAGAAGTGCTGAATCGTATGGGGAAAATTAATAAACTCCACAAAAACCGTGTTGATCAAGCGGGTTTTGCCGTCTTGAAAGCGCCTGATATCCCATCAATTTTGGTGGAAACGGCGTTTATCAGCAATTTGGAAGAAGAGAGAAAGTTACGAACCAGCCATTTTCAGCAGCAAGTGGCTGAGTCCATCTTTGCCGGTATCAAAGCTTATTTTGCTAATGGTGGGGCGATGGCCCGACTTTAATGAATGGATGTTGCTATTAATTGAAATATACCCTAAATAATTCGAGTTGCAGGAAGTCGGCAACTGAGATACAAATCGGTCGGGAACCGATTTGAACAGCATTTATGCTGCCCGCAGGGTGTGCCTCAGGGGTGAGGCACATTCATCCCGATGAGTTGACGCGAGTCAATGATTCGGGTTAACGAAAGCAGTCAACGCACATGCGGCTTGAAGTATGACGGGTATAACGCCAGAAACAAAAAAACACCCTTGAGGGTGTCTTATAGTGATATGAAATGATTAAGAATTGGTTGCGGGGGCCGGATTTGAACCGACGACCTTCGGGTTATGAGCCCGACGAGCTACCAGGCTGCTCCACCCCGCGTCCGTCTTAATACTTTTCTATCTGACTTAATCATGTAATTGGTTGCGGGGGCCGGATTTGAACCGACGACCTTCGGGTTATGAGCCCGACGAGCTACCAGGCTGCTCCACCCCGCGTCCGTCATTACATTTTTACTGCTTTACTACTTAACAAGCATTCTACCTAATTCATCTTAACTTTCAAGACTATCGGACAATATTTGATACTGCTGGTAGCCAGTATCGGTTGGTTGCGGGGGCCGGATTTGAACCGACGACCTTCGGGTTATGAGCCCGACGAGCTACCAGGCTGCTCCACCCCGCGTCCGATTGAGCGCACTATACTCTGGATGAGATCTGTTGCAAGTAGTTTTGCCACTTAATTAGGGTAAATAGGTTTTTTCGATTAATTTATCAACTATCTGTTTCCTTTTTCCCCACAATGGTGTCAGGGGATTTTTTTCTGCATGCTGATTCCTTTATCTATAGGCGTTTGTTATCGTTCGCCGGTAGATAAAATCCGGTAGATAAAAGTAAGTAAGAGAAGAGAAGGCGTGAAATGACAAGTCGTTGGGGCAAATACCTACTGAGTGGAATAATGATTGCTGTTTTGGCTGGTTGCCAATCCCGGCCAACCGATCGTGGGCAGCAATATAAAGATGGGCGTCTGGAGCATCCACTAGAGTTGGTGAATGAACCACACGCAACAGGTAAGCCAGTCAACGCCAAAGATTTTTCTGATCAGGTGAAAGTGATTAACCAATCTTCACCGGGTCTGTATAACCGCAACAGCAGCACCTTTAATGCGGTTGAAAACTGGATGTTAGCTGGGGCAGATACCAGTAAGTTAAGTTTGTTCGGTCTGAATGCCTATCAGATGGAAGGGGTGGATAATTTCGGTAATGTACAATTTACCGGTTACTACACGCCGGTACTGCAAGCCCGCTATACACGACAAGGCGAATTCCGCCATCCACTTTATCGTATGCCTGCTAAAGGAAAGCGCCGTCTACCCGATCGCGCGGCGATATATTCAGGTGCATTGGATAACAACAATTTAATTATCGCGTACACCAATTCGTTGGTAGATAATTTTATGATGGAAGTGCAGGGGAGCGGTTATATTGACTATGGTGATGGGCGGCCACTGACTTTCTTCGGGTATGCGGGTAAAAATGGGCATGCTTACCGCAGTATCGGCAAAGTGCTGATTGACCGCGGTGAAGTCGCTAGAGCGGATATGTCGATGCAAGCTATCCGCCATTGGGCTGAAACTCACAGCGAAGCTGAGGTCAGAGAGTTATTAGAGCAGAATCCGTCCTTTGTCTTCTTCAAACCGGAAATGTATGCGCCGGTGAAAGGGGCCAGTGCGGTTCCATTGATTGCCAAAGCTTCGGTTGCCTCTGATCGTTCACTGATTCCACCGGGTACCACACTGTTAGCGGAAGTCCCCTTATTGGATAATCAAGGTAAATTCACTGGCCACTATCAGATGCGTTTGATGGTGGCGCTGGATGTGGGTGGCGCAATTAAAGGCCAGCATTTTGATATATATCAAGGGATTGGGCATGAAGCTGGTCAAGCCGCTGGTTTCTACAACCATTATGGACGTGTTTGGGTGTTAAAAAATGCGCAAAGTAATGGGCCGCTATTTACCGCTTATCAAGGGGAGAAAACGGCCTCTCTATCCGGTAATGGCTCTTCGCTGTTAGTGAAGAATCAGGGCCAATAAGCTAGCGGTGATGTAACCTATTCAACCCTTTCTCTGGCGGCCAATTGGCCGCTTTTGTATTCGTATTATTTTTCCAGGCTATAAAGGTAATAAGTTATGAAGGTAACAAGTCGATGAGCACCGCCTATTCAGAAGCTTACCAACAGCGATTTGGTGGTATTGCTCGCCTTTATGGGCAGCAGGTACTCACACTTTTTTCGCAGGCGCATATTTGTGTCATCGGTATTGGCGGCGTGGGTTCATGGGCGGCCGAAGCACTGGCGCGTACTGGGATTGGTGCGATTACATTAATTGATATGGATGATGTTTGCGTCACGAATACCAATCGCCAAATTCATGCTTTACGGAGCAATGTCGGACAGGCTAAAACAGAAGTCATGGCTGAACGTATTCTGGCTATCAATCCTGAATGCAAAGTGACGTGTGTTGATGATTTTATTACTGCGGATAATGTTGCGGAGCTTTTAGATAAAAACTTTAGCTATGTTATTGATGCCATTGATAGTGTGCGCCCCAAAGCCGCGCTGCTGTCTTATTGTCGTCGGTATAAAATCCCGGTGGTGACGACGGGTGGCGCTGGTGGACAGATAGACCCAACTCGCATTGAGGTAGTGGATTTGGCGAAAACAATTCAAGACCCTTTAGCCGCGAAGTTACGTGAAAGACTGAAAAGTGATTTTAACGTGGTGAAAAACAGCAAAGGTAAGCTGGGGATTGACTGTGTTTTCTCCAGCGAACCCTTAGTTTACCCGCAGAGTGATGGTTCGGTGTGTGCATCGCGCAGCACTGCCGAGGGGCCAAAAAAGATGGATTGCACATCAGGTTTCGGCTCGGCCACCATGGTCACCGCGACTTTTGGTTTTGTTGCGGTGTCCCATGCATTGAAGAAAATGATGGCGAAAGCTGCCCGTCAGGGGCAGTCACTATCATGACACGTATTTAGCTGCAATCGCCTGCACACCTTGCGCCAGTGCTTGTAAACCGCTGGCGCGAGAGGTACTTAATTGTTGCCGTAACCCCAATTGGTCAAACAGGGCCAGGGGATTTTCTGCCAATATTTGTAGCGGCGTTTTACCTTCCACAGCTGTCAGAATAACAGCCAGCAACCCACGAACAATGCGCCCCTCACTGTCACCGTAGAAATGTAAGCGCCCATCCGGCAAACACTCATGCCCCAGCCACACCCGGTTTTCACATCCAGTCAATTCCAACTCATTTTGCTTTAATGATTCTGGTAATGGCGGGAGCTGCTTCGCCAGCAAGATTAACTGGCGGTAGCGATCTTCCCACTGTTGATGAGCACTGAATGTCTCAAGCAGAGTAGAGGCCGTAATATCATGACCAAAGGGGTGTGGAGCAATCATTATTTTTTTCTCTTATTAGCGAAATTATCATCTACCAGTCGTTAATCTTGTAATAATTCCAGCGCCTTGGCGATAGCTGAACACAGCGTTTCAACATCGTTTTCGGTATTATAAGGCGCAAATGAAGCACGCAAACTACCACTTACTGCCAGCGCCGCCATTAACGGTTGTGCGCAATGTTGGCCAGCCCGCAGCGCGATCCCTTGTTCGGCCAATAACGTCACTAAATCACTGTGGTGAACACCATCAAAAGTGAATGCTAGCAAGCTTGATTGCTGACAACGAAAGCTACGGAAACCCGGTAATTGAGCCAGTTTATTCTCCGCTAAAGTCGCCAGTTTTTGGCTATAAATTTCGGCCTCGTCCAGATCAATCTGTTCCAGCCAACTCAATACCGCCGATAAACCAATCACCCCCGCAATATTAGGTGTACCGGCTTCAAAGCGGTAAGGCACTTCATGGGGTATAAAACCGCCGAATGAGGCATGAGTTAGCATTTTACCGCCACCTTGCCAGGCGGGCATTTCTTTCAGCAGTTCAGATTTGCCATACAACACGCCAATACCGGTGGGTCCATATAGCTTGTGAGCAGAAAAAGCATAAAAATCAATATCAAGCGCTTGAACATCTGCCGGGCTATGAACAATTCCTTGTGCACCATCGACCATCACGATGCAGTCATGTTGATGGGCGAATTCAATGGCTTCTGCTAATTGCGGGCTACCGCCTGTCACATTAGACATCTGGCCTAGCGCCAATATGCGGGTTTTATTGCTGAATAACTGAGGTAATAGTTGTAAGTCGGGCAGATGGTCGAGGCCGATGGGTAATTTAATGATTCTGGCACCCGTTTGTTCAGCAACCATAAGCCAGGGTATTAAATTGGCATGATGTTCTGCTTCGCTGACAATAATTTCATCCCCAGTCTGTAGGCGAGGGCGAGCATAACTTTGCGCTACCAGATTAATGGCTTCGGTTGTGCCGCGTGTCCAAACAATATTTTCTGCGTCCGGCGCATTAATAAAGTCAGCTACCTGCTGGCGGGTTTCTTCAAAACGAGCGGTCAATGACAATGCAGATTGATGTTGACTGCGGTGCACTGTCGCGGAATCTTGCTGATAAAACAACTGGGTAGCGTCAATCATGGCGCGCGGTTTCAGGGCCGTCGCTGCACTGTCCAGATAGATTATTTCATCGTTAATTGCCGGGAATTCCTGGCGAAAATCCGTTGGATTAAAAGACTTCATTCTGTTGTTTGTATCCTTTGGGTCACTTCGGAACTGTCTCATTTTAGCCACAACTAGCCGACTAATGGCCCTGATGGCTGGCAATATGACTCAAGAGGGTTATGCTAAATAGTAACGGACATAACCATTTGTCTGGTAATGGAAACGATTTTTTTAGCATTTTAATCTGCAAGGAGTCACCCATGAAAAAGACAGCTGCCGTAATTTCTGCACTTATGCTCACTTTTACCTTAGCAGCCTGTTCAAGCAACTATGTGATGCACACTAATGATGGTCGCACTATCGTTGCTGATGGTAAACCTAAAGTAGATGATGACACTGGGATGATAAGCTACACCGATGCCAATGGCACCGAACAGCAAATTAATCGCTCAGAAGTCAAAGAAATGGCTGAGGGCAAGTAGTTAAGCCGCCAAGTTATTTTCGACAGAAATCTGATATGTCCTGGAGTCCTCTGCAACAACTTAAATTTAAGCTTAACTCTACGCAATACAAAGTGGCGCTTACATTTAGGTTATTAACTTACATTTAGGTTCTTAAAAAGAAGTCAGTGCTGGGAATGGAGCAAAAAAAAAGCACCGCAAAAATTGCGGTGCTGCATAAAATCACTATGGACAGACAGGGTAAATGTACAGGAAGTGAAAAAAAACAGTAGATTAGCTACTATGTCTGGTACACCAGACCATTTGCAAACACAACATCACAACCACAAAGCCAAAAGCAATTCAGTACCTGGATACTAAACCTACTTTTCGTTCCGGCTTGGGAAGTGCCGCCACTATAGGTATTTGCTGGCGCATCATCAACGGACAATTTATAATGTCTCGGATTACAAAAACTAATAAGTAAACAAAGGGTTTCATCTGAAGATGAGCCGTTATAAAAAAGTATCCAATTCATGTCAAAACGATTACCACCACTGAATGCCTTGCGGGTCTTTGATGCGGCCGCGCGTCACCTGAGTTTTACTAAAGCTGCTGATGAATTATTTGTCACGCAAGCGGCGGTTAGTCACCAGATAAAGTCACTGGAGGATTTCCTCGGGCTAAAACTGTTTCGTCGGCGTAACCGCTCTTTGCTGCTGACAGAAGAAGGACAGAGTTATTACCTCGACATCAAAGAGATTTTCACCTCCATCAATGAAGCCACTCGCAAATTGCAGGCACGCAGCGCCAAAGGTGCTCTGACTGTCAGTCTTCCCCCTAGTTTTGCTATTCAATGGTTGGTTCCCCGCCTTTCTGGATTCAATGCTGCTTATCCGGGTATTGATGTCAGGATCCAGGCAGTGGATCGGGAAGAGGATAAACTGGCTGATGATGTAGATGTGGCGATATTTTATGGTCGGGGAAATTGGACCGGTTTGCGCACTGAACGTCTGTATGCCGAATTCTTGCTTCCTGTTTGTGCGCCTAGCCTATTAATGGGCGATAATGGATTAAAAGTACCAGCAGATCTGGCTAATCATACCTTGTTGCATGATACTTCCCGCCGAGATTGGATGGCGTATACCCGTCAATTGGGTGTACCGCAGATTAATGTGCAGCAAGGCCCAATATTTAGTCACAGTGTAATGGTGGTTCAGGCCGCTGTTCATGGTCAAGGTATTGCGCTGGTGAATAATGTTATGGCGCAATCTGAGATTGAAGCTGGGCGGTTGGTGTGCCCGTTTAATGAAGTGCTGGTAAGTAAAAATGCTTTTTATCTGGTTTGTCATGACAGTCAGGCAGAACTGGGTAAAATAGCCGCCTTTCGTCAGTGGATACTGGCAAGAGCAGCTAGCGAACAGGAAAAGCTCCGTTTTCGCTACGACAACTAATTTTAATTATTACCAGGCGATATTAATTTAAGGTTAATGACGATGAATGGTCGTTTAATGCTGATATTTGCCGCTCTGAGCGGTTTTTTCTATGTTGCTTTCGGTGCCTTTGGGGCTCATGTATTGAGTGCCTCTTTGGGGGCGAATGAAATGGCTTGGATTCATACCGGGCTGGAGTATCAGGGGTTCCATACATTGGCTATCCTGGCACTCGCGGTTGCAATGCAACGGCAGATTAGTATTTGGTTTTACTGGAGTGGAGCCTTGTTAGCGCTCGGAACGCTACTCTTTAGTGGCAGTTTATACTGCCTGGCTCTATCACACCTGAAACTGTGGGTATATATCACGCCAGTGGGCGGAGTATGTTTTCTGGCGGGATGGATTTTGATGTTGATTGGCGCGCTGCGTCTAAGAAAAAGGGCAGAACGCCATGAATAATAAAATTGCTTTATATTGCCGCTCAGGTTTTGAGAAAGAGTGTGCGGCGGAAATTACCGCCAAAGCAGCACAGCTTGAAATCTTTGGTTTCGCGCGAGTAAAAGACAATAGCGGTTATGTGCTATTTGAATGCTATCAGTTAGAAGATGCAGATCGTCTGATTCGTGAAGTACCATTCCGCGAATTGATTTTCGCCCGTCAAATGATGGTCGTGGGCGAGTTATTGAAAGATTTACCGCCGGAAGATCGGGTATCGCCTATTGTTGGCATGTTGGTCGGTGTTGTCGAAAAAGCCGGTGAACTGCGAGTTGAAGTTGCTGACACTAATGAAAGCAAAGAGTTACTTAAGTTTTGCCGTAAGTTGACAGTGCCGCTGCGTAGCGCAATGCGTGAACAAAAAATTCTGTCTGTCCGTGAGAATGCACACCGGCCAGTGGTACATGTGTTCTTTATTGCATCGGGCTGTTGTTATGTCGGTTATTCTTACAGTAACAATAACTCCCCGTTCTATATGGGGATTCCGCGCCTTAAGTTCCCATCAGACGCACCAAGTCGCTCAACTTTAAAGCTGGAAGAAGCTTTCCATGTATTTATTCCACAAGATGAATGGGAAGAGCGATTGGCCAGTGGTATGCATGCTGTTGATTTAGGTGCTTGCCCCGGAGGTTGGACTTATCAGCTAGTGCAACGCAGCATGATGGTTCAGGCCATTGATAATGGCTTGATGGCACAAAGTTTGATGGATACCGGGCAGGTTACGCATCATCGTGTTGATGGTTTTAAATATGAACCAACGCGCAGCAATATTTACTGGTTAGTGTGCGATATGGTGGAGAAACCGGCTAAAGTCACCCAACTTATTATCAAATGGTTGGTGAATGGTTGGTGCCGTGAGGCGATTTTTAACCTGAAATTACCGATGAAAAAACGTTTTGAAGTTGTTTCGGAGAATCTGGAAATGATTGATGAGCAGCTAAAAGAAAATGGCATCAATGCCCATATTCAGGCCAAACAACTCTATCATGACCGTGAAGAAGTGACGGTACATGTGCGCCGTATCTGGTCTGGCGCGCCGGGCCGCCGTGATGAGCGTTTTTAAATTTTAGTGATAGACCTGTCTGTCTTACGCACAAGGGGCCAATTGGCCCCTTTGTTTTTATGCTGATATCATCGATTCAAACGTAATTGCTGCAAATTGCCGCTTAATGGCAAATCAGTTTTTAGTGTCGCAATTTGCTTACAAATAAAAGCCATCTCTTGGTGCTGTTGCAACTTTTTGTGCCATTTCTCCGGCACTGAATCTAGCTCTTGATAGAGTTCTTCCAGATTACTAATTTGCTGCAATAACAGCGCGGCAGTTTTTGCTCCAATGCCGGCGACACCCGGAATTTTACTACTGCTGATCCCAGCAAGTCCCCAGTAATCAGGCAATTGGTGCGGTAATACACCAAATTCTTGTTTTACGAACGGCATATCCAGCCAGCGTTTTTGAAAGTAATCACGAATTTGTACATTCGGTGCTAACAACTGGCAATAGCCTTTGTCGGTTGAAACAATAGTCACTTGATGCCCAGCCCCACCGATTTTTGTCGCCAATGTCGCAGCAAGATCATCAGCTTCATTGCCCGGAGAGCTCCAGCAATCAACACCCAATGAATGGAATGCTTCACGGATTAGCGGCATTTCTTGTTGCAGATTGTCTGGCATCGGTGAGCGGCCCGCTTTGTAATCGGGCAAGAGTTGATGCCGCCAACTATCCGAGCGGTCATCTTCATCAAAAACGGCGACGGCGTGAGTTGGTTGGCTATGTGAAATCAGCTGTTGCAGTGCATGCTGACAAGCATTCACACAAGGTGAACCTTGCACCGCGTGAATGCGGCGAATCAGGTTAAGGGCGTCGACGATAAGAAGATGAATTTGCATGGACTGTCTTAAAACCTATCCCGTGAGGGCTATTTTATTGGCCATTCTTTACTATAAAGAGCGAACCTGCAGGGATTCAAATAACTTTCAGGTAGCGCCAGCCGGGGGATCCTGCTCGCACTACCGGTGAAAGTTACTGATTTTTTAACTACAGATTTCATAGCAAGGTGTGTAGTCACTGCCCGGTAGCTTCATCCGTTGCTGGATAATAAAGCCTTGCAGCAATTGATCCATTTGCTTCATCAGTAGCGGGTCACCGTGCAATTTGAATGGCCCATGAGCTTCAATTGCATGAATCCCGACCTCTTTGACGTTACCCGCCACAATACCGGAGAAAGCACGGCGTAATGCTGCCGCTAGCTTCTCTGGGGCTTGATTATGGGATAAGTCCAGATTCGCCATATTTTCATGGTTTGGCTCGAAAGGATGCTGTAAATCTGGCTCGATACGAATAGACCAGTTAAAGCTATAAGCATCCCCGGTATTACGGCGATTCTCTTTCACCAATGGCATTGCTTTCTTCATTTGACGCGCGACTTCATCGGGGTCATCAATAATTATTTGGTAGTATTTACGTGCTTCATCACCCAGCGTGTTCATGATGAACTCGTCCACGACCCTGAAATAATCCGCACTCTCTTTAGGCCCCGTCAGGATCAGGGGTAAAACCTGCTCCTTATTATGCGGGTTCATCAGAATACCTAATAAATAAAGCAATTCTTCTGCTGTCCCCACACCGCCAGGGAAAATAATAATGCCATGGGCGATACGGACGAAAGCTTCTAGCCGTTTTTCAATGTCTGGCATGATAATCAGCTCATTGACTAATGGGTTTGGCGGCTCAGCAGCAATGATTGACGGCTCGGTCATCCCGATAAAGCGGCCTTGTCTGTAGCGTTGTTGGGCATGGCCAACAGCGGCGCCTTTCATCGGTGCTTCCATCGCCCCTGGCCCACAGCCGGTGCAGATATTCAATTCACGCAAACCCAATTGGCTGCCAACTTTACGGGCATACAAGTATTCGGTTTCATTGATTGAATGGCCGCCCCAGCACACAATCATATTTGGATCTTCATCAAGATGTAGGGCACGGGCATTACGCAAAATTGAAAAGACCAGGTTGGTCAAATGGCTGGAGCTTTCCATATTGAGATGTTGGAAACGCCCAGCATTGACGATTTGACCATTCACAAACAAAATGTCACGCAACACCGCAAACAGGTTTGCTTGCAAAGAGCGGATAATTTTACCATCAACAAAAGCATGCTCTGGTGGGTTAACCAGTTCGAGTTTTACACCACGTTCGCGGCGAAGCACATTGATATCAAAGGTTTCATAGCGAGATAAAAGCTCTTTGCTGTTATCGGTCAGGCTGCCTGAATTGAGAACAGCTAATGAGCAATTGCGAAATAAACGGTACAGATCACTGCTGGCTGTACGCTTGAGCATATCCACTTCGAGCTGTGATAACAGATCCATTGAACCGAGTGGACTGACATGTGTAATCAAAGTTACTCCTTTACACCCTTGAGGGTGGTAGTGCCTGTGTATCAGAGTGTTGCTTTCTGTTTTCCGTGGAATATCAGAGGCCACTAAGTATTCATTACTGATTCTTATACTAAAAATAGCATGAGGAACCTATAAATAACCTTAACGTTGTCGCTCATTTTTTGCCAATACTAACGTACAACCGGTGATAAAGTTGCGCATCTGTACGCATTTATTGCCGTGCCAGGCGGCCAGTTGATGGCACAAAATCAGTATTGGAACGCCAGGGATTAATATCCAGCCCGCCGCGACGGGTATAGCGCGCATAAACTGATAATGTTTCTGGCTGACAGAAATGCATAATGTCATTGAAAATACGCTCGACGCACTGTTCGTGAAACTCATTATGATGGCGGAAAGAGACCAGATAGCGCAGTAGGGCTTCCCGGTTAATCTGTGGGCCGCTGTAGCTGATTTGGACTGAACCCCAATCTGGTTGGTGGGTTATCAAGCAGTTGGACTTAAGCAAGTGGCTGACCAGGTTTTCTTCCACGTGGTTTTTACCCGCCGCACCTTGCAGATAATCGGCACTGAACTCATAGCTATCAATGCGAATATCTTGCTCGTCCAGACATTCCCCCGTGAAATTGGCAATCGGTTGATGTGTTATTTCATCTAGCCGGTATAGCCTGACATTCACATCTCCTTGAGCACAGGCGGATAAATCCTGTTGCAAAGTTGTTCGTACATTTTCCCAGTCAGTAAACGTGGTTTGGTTAAAACTGTTGAGATAAAGTTTGAAACTCTTTGATTCAATGAGATTAACGCTATCAGCATTTAGGCTAATTTCACCCACAGCAACTTGTGGTAAGCCCTTACTGTTTAGCCACGACAGCTCATACAATGTCCAGATATCCGCGCCATGAAAGGGCAGATTATCAGGATATAAACCGAGGGGTTCGCGGTTCATACTGCGTGGTACGGCCTGCAATAAGGTTACGTCATAGTGGTCGCGATATGCAGTAGGTTTGCCTAACGTCAGTTCCGCCAGAGCTTCGTGGTCTTGATATGAAGACATGCTGTTCCCATGATGAGAGAAAGGTACAATAGCTGTAGTTTATCAATTAATGCCGCGTTTAACTGCATTTCTGAGTGAGAGCTATGCCCTCCAGGGTGCAGAGCAAGCCGCCGCGATACAGAGAATAATAATGGACCAGAACGTTTCAACGGCACTCAAGGGTTTTACCCAGCGCTATATTGATTTATGGCAGCAGCAAACTGGGCGGCCACCTGCCAGTGAGGAACTTTATGGGGTTCCTTCTCCGTGTAATATAGAAACTGAGGATAATCAGGTATTTTGGTTACCACAGCCTTTTGTCACGGGTGCTAATCTCGCTAATATTGAACGGGCACTGGAGATTCAACTTCATCCCGATATTCATGAGTTTTATACCCAGCAATATGCCGGAGATATGAAAGCAGATTTAGGTGACCACCGCTTTACCTTGCTGCAAGTTTGGAGTGAAGATGACTTTATCCGTTTACAGGAGAATCTCATTGGTCATTTGGTGACACAAAAAAGGCTAAAACTCTCACCGACACTGTTTTTGGCGACAACAGAATCGGAAATGACCATGGCCTCATTGTGTAATGTTACTGGCAATGTGGTGTTAGAGGAGTTTGGTAGCGGAAAACGGACATTGTTGGCATCGACTCTCACTCATTTTCTGGATGCATTACGACCAGTATTTCCTGAATAAATAAATGGTCATTGTTTTTTCCAATACAGCTCGTGTGAGAGATCTCGCACACGGGCTGTGAGACATCACTTCTATTCATTTTATGTGAAATTATTGTGTCGGGTTTATCTTCAATAAAATCATTTCGTTATAAACATTCATTTTTTTATATATAAAAGCATTTCCTCATTATTCTGACGATACCTTGTCTCTCTTTGTTGATTAAGCGATCCTTTACTCGCTGGATAGGATCTGGTCGAGAAGGACGGTATCGGGATGATGCCACTTCAGGATGAAGAACACAGGGACTGCTTAGGATGAGTGAAGGGATGTTTCAGGACGAAACAAAGGACACCTCCAGGATGGAGATTGAGAGCCAGTTCAGGATGATTGGTGGGTTAGGATAACCTCAGGATTGACACCGGGATGGTGTAGGACAACGCGACGGATTGCTGGTTAGGATAACCGCACGGAAAAGTTTTCAAGGATTGAGCAGGGAGCATCACTTTTAGCTGGATTGCTATGAAACGAATAGAGGGGTACTGGTAAAACAGTACCCCTTTTTTTATCTGTATTTTATTCAACCTATGCCTATCGTTTAGAGGGGATTTTGGCATCTTCTTCTTCAATGGTATGCTTGGCCGCCGTTGAACCAGCCCGGTGAATGGTTATTTTTTGGTTGAGAGCATAATCATGAATACAGAAAATCAGGTGCGCCAGAGCCTACAAAATATCGAGCTTGCCATGCGGGCAATTGACCTTTGGCAATCTGTTCCACCGTCAGTCGAGGCTTTTGAAAGTAATGAGCCTTTCAGCATTGATACCATGGATGCTGAGCAGTGGTTGCAATGGGTACTTATTCCTCGGATGTATGCATTGCTGGAATCGAAAGGGCCACTCCCTACTCGTTTTGCCATTACACCCTACTTTGAAGAGGCGCTGAGTGGTGAGGGCCGTCCAGATTGCACCTTACTGCTGGTTGAATTACAGCGCCTCGATGACCTGCTGAATAAAGAAAGTCACTAATGTTGGAAATACTTTATCAAGATGAACATATAGTTGCGGTCAATAAACCGGCTGGCTGGCTTGTCCACCGCAGTTGGTTGGATAGCAACGAAACTGTATTTGTAATGCAAACAGTACGCGACCAGATTGGCCAGCATGTTTATACCGTCCATCGACTGGATCGCCCGACATCAGGTGTGTTGCTGATGGCGCTGTCCAGTGATGTGGCCCGTGCCCTTTCATTACAATTTGAGCAGCATCAAATTCAGAAAACATATCATGCGGTTGTACGTGGATATGTACTGGAAGATGGCACGATTGATTACGAGATGACCGAAGAGTTAGACAAAATTGCGGATAAATTTGCCCGGCCAGATAAAGCCCCGCAGCCTTCGGTTACCCATTATCACGCACTGGCTCAAGTGGAAGTTCCCATTGCCATTGGGCGCTATGACACTGCGCGCAGTTTAATGGAATTAAAGCCAGAAACAGGGCGTAAACACCAGCTACGGCGGCATATGGCGCACATTCGCCACCCTATCATCGGTGACAGCACCCATGGCGATTTACGCCAAAATCGTGGAATTGCTGAGCATTTTGATTGTTCACGGCTCATGCTTCATGCCAGCCATTTGCATCTGAATCACCCTGTCACCGGAGAGCCACTCAATTTGACCGCGCGTTGGGATGATTCCTGGCAACAGCTGATGTCACATTTTGGCTGGCGGGGTATTACCCCTCATCTTGAAAGGGTTGAGTTTCCAGCAACTGCAGGTCAGGATAGTGCGTAATTTTTCTCGTTAAAAGGAAATATTTTTTATGGCTCAGGTCGGGATTTTTGTCGGCACGGTCTACGGTAACGCGCTATTAGTTGCGGAAGAAGCTGAAAATATACTGAAAGAACAGGGGCATGAGGTCAAAGTGTTCGATGAGGGCACTTTAGAGGCCTGGCAGTATTATCGTCAACATTATGCGCTGGTGGTGACCTCGACAACCGGGCAGGGGGATTTCCCTGACAGTATTGCTTCGCTCTTTGCCGCTGTGCGCGATCAAGTTGGCTTCCAGCCAGAGTTGCGCTATGGCGTGATTGCGTTGGGTGACAGCAGCTATGATAGCTTCTGTGGTGCCGGGCGTGCATTTGATGAATTGCTGCAAGAGCAGGGTGCTACGAGAATTGGCGAAAGGCTGGAGATTGATGCCACCGAACACCCAGAGCCAGAGGTGGTTTCAGCTTCGTGGGTAGAGCAGTGGGGCCGCCTACTTCAATAACTATTTATTTCAATAACTATACCCGCCATACTTCAAGCTGCATGTGCGTTGGCCGCTTTTCCGCAACTCGAATTATTTAGGGTATATATCTCTATCCATGAAATTGCAGGTGAGGGCGATGTTTATTCACCTGCAACTCCAGTGACTTTAGCAATATTAAAAACCAGATTTAGCGGCCGTTGGTCAGTTTTTCCAGGTCAGCTTCAATTTCAGCAATCTTATTGGTCACTACACTCTCTAAATGACGCAAGTCATCTAGAATTTTACGTTTCAAATCAACTTCAACTTGATCGCGCTTGCACAGTTGATCAAGCTCATCAATGACATAGCGTAGATTTGGGTTGATTTCATTGATTTCTTTATAGCCATGACCAGCATTATCAGCAACCACAGTTTTGCGCTGGCGTGGGTATTTGAACTTCACACTCTTAGCAAAAAATTCACCTTTATCTTTGCGGAAGTAAATTTTCAGAATGTCGTTATTGGCCTCCTGACGCAGGCTATAGCGATCGACATCTTCTGGTTGTGTGATTCCTAAGCTTTTCAGATTGTCATACATAGCGCCACCTTTTTAGTTTTATCCCTTTCATATTTGGAATTGCTGGGGATTAGCTTGCGGTCTCCCTGTAAATGCCAATTACTTTAGGTCTATATTCCACAGATTATGATTATGACGGTAATTTTCGCCAAAAAATGTGATTAACTCACAAGGCAAAAAAATAGCGGGTAATTAGCCCGCTATCTTCAATCTTAGTCGATGGTGCGTAATAACTCATTAATGCCGACTTTTCCACGGGTTTTCGCATCGACTTTCTTCACGATGACCGCGCAGTACAGGCTGTAGCTACCGTCTTTTGATGGGAGATTACCTGAAACGACGACAGAGCCAGCGGGAACACGACCATAATGGATTTCGCCAGTTTCGCGGTCATAAATACGGGTGCTTTGACCAATGAAAACGCCCATGGAAATAACCGAGCCTTCTTCAACAATAACCCCTTCGACCACTTCTGAACGCGCGCCGACAAAGCAGTTGTCCTCGATAATGGTTGGGTTAGCTTGCAGTGGCTCCAATACGCCGCCAATGCCAACGCCGCCAGACAGATGAACATTCTTACCGATTTGTGCGCAAGAACCTACTGTTGCCCATGTGTCGACCATGGTGCCCTCATCAACAAAAGCACCGATATTAACGTAGGAAGGCATCAGTACAGTATTACGCGCAATGTATGCGCCTTTACGCACGGTTGCCGGAGGTACAACACGGAAACCTTCACGTTGGAAACGGGCTTCGTCATAGCCAGCAAACTTCATCGGGACTTTATCGTAGTAACGCGTTTCTGCGCCTTCCATGACCTGGTTGTCATTGATGCGGAAAGACAGCAGCACGGCTTTTTTTAGCCATTGGTGAGTAATCCACTGGCCATCAATCTTTTCTGCCACCCGCAGCGCGCCGGTATCCAGCAGATCAATCACGTGGTTAATCGCTTCGCGCGTTACGGTGTCAACATTTGCCGGGGTGATATCTGCACGGCGCTCGAAAGCGGTTTCAATAACGTTCTGTAGTTGCTGCATCCTGTTTTTTCCCATCGTAAGAAAAATTAATGACTAAAAAGATATTTGTATCACAGTTTATCGTTCGGATTGAGGGTATCTGTCAACCGCTGTGCTAATTCACGACGAGTTTCAATGCTTAAAGCACGGCGGTCTTTATCTGCTAACACAAATAAATCCTCTACCCGTTCGCCGATTGTGGTGATGCGCGCACTATGCAGTGATAATCCTAAATCAGCAAAAATGTCACCGACACGCGCTAATAACCCAGGTTGGTCGAGCGCAATGAGTTCCAGATATGTCCGGCGTTCATTGTGCGTTGGCAAGAAGTTGGTTTCAGTCGGTACGCTGAAATGCCGTAATTTGGGTGATAACCGCCTGACACGTGGATGTTGGTAGTTTTGTCGCGTCATTGCTTGCTGCAAAGCATGGATGATAATAGGGTGTCGGTCTTGTGCCAATGGACTGCCATCCGGCTCCAACACAATAAAAGTATCCATCGCCATGCCATCTCGATTAGTAAAAATCTGTGCGTCATGGACACTTAGGTTTCGGCGATCCAACTCACCGACAACAGCGGCAAACAATGACGGGCGATCAGGGCACCAAATAAAGATTTCAGTCCCACCCCGTGTGGCCTGACGGCTGACCAGCACCAGTGGTTTGGTTGAGTCATGCTCCAGTAAATGGCGGGCATGCCAGGCTAATTGATTGGGAGAATGGCGCAGGAAGTAATCTGCTCTACAGCGGCTCCAGATACGGTGCAGCGCTTCTTCATCAATATTATCCATGCGCAGCAATGCCAGCGCTTGTAGCCGATGATGGCGGACGCGCTCGCGTAAATCTGGGCTGTTTTGCATGCCGCGGCGCAGTTGCTTCTCTGTGGCGAAATAAAGTTCGCGCAACAAACTTTGTTTCCAGCTATTCCACAGGTTTTCATTGGTGGCACAAATATCGGCCACAGTCAGGCTGACTAAATAACGCAGGCGGGTTTCACTTTGCACTTCTGCTGAGAATCGCTGAATAACCGCCGGGTCTTGAATATCTCGGCGTTGAGCTGTAACTGACATTAATAGATGGCAACGGACTAGCCAGGCAACTAATTGGGCCTCGCGTGAGTTCAGCCCATGTTGCTCGGCAAATTCCAGCACATCGTGAGCGCCTAATATTGAATGGTCACCCCCTCGTCCTTTGGCGATATCGTGGAACAGTGCTGCAAGCAGCAGTAATTCAGGCTGAGGAAGGCGCGGATAAAGTTCGACACAAAGAGGGTGACGCGGGCGGGTTGTTTCATCGGCGAAGCTTTCGAGTTTAAGTAACACTCGGATAGTGTGCTCGTCGACGGTATAAGCATGAAACAGGTCAAACTGCATCTGCCCGACAATACTGCCCCATTGCGGCATATAGGCCCATAGTACGCTGTGGCGATGCATAGGTAACAATGCCCGAGAAACCGCCCCTGGGTGGCGTAAAATGGCCATAAACAGCCTGCGGGCTTCAGGGATATTGCATAATGGCTGTTTCAGGTGCCGGCGGGCGTGGCGTAAACGGCGCACGGTAGTGGAGTAAATGCCCTTGATGTCCTGATTGCGCACCATGAGATAGAACATGCGCATTATAGCTTCAGGTTTATCAACAAAGAGATTTTCATCACGCAGATCGATTAAATCGCCACGCAACTGAAACTCATCATCCAGTGGCCGTGGTTTCTCATTGGCATCCAGCGCTAAAATGGCTTCATCAAATAACTGCAACAGCATGTTATTCAGTTCGCTAACCCGGCGTGTCATGCGATAAAAATCTTTCATCATACGTTCGACCGGCTCATTACCTTCGCCCTGATATTGCAAAAGTTGAGCAACACTCAGTTGGCGATCAAATAACAGGCGGTTGTCGTAGCGGTTCAGTACCAAATGTAAAGCAAAGCGGATGCGCCATAAAAAACTTTGGCTTTCAATCAGTTCGTTGCGCTCGGCTTTGGTGAGAAAACCAAAATCAACCATTTCACTTAAAGATGTTGCGCCAAAATGGCGGCGGGCAACCCACTGTAAGGTATGAATATCCCTTAAGCCGCCGGGGCTACTTTTGATATCTGGCTCGAGATTATAACTGGTGCCGTGATAGCGTTTATGCCGCTCTTGTTGCTCAACCTGCTTGGCATGGAAAAATTGGGGGGAGGGCCAGAAATTTTCGCTGAAAATATGTTTTTGCATCTGTAGGAACAGCGCGACATCGCCACAAATTAGACGCGATTCAATCATATTGGTGGCAACAGTGAGGTCGGCTAAACCTTCCAGCAAACACTCTTCCAGAGTGCGCACACTATGACCGACTTCCAGCTTCAAATCCCATAACAACGTAATTAATTGGCCGACTCGCGGAGCTTGTTCGTCGTTCAGGCGTTGTTTGGTCAGAATCAGGACATCGATATCAGATAGTGGGTGCAATTCACCACGACCATAACCGCCGACGGCAACCAGCGCGGTTTCTGGCACATCATCAAAGCCATAGAATGTCCACAGTCGCCGCAACAAGCGGTCGATGTAATCACTGCGCGCAGCAATTAATGTCTCTGCACTGATTCCGCCATTGAATGCATCAGCCAACCAAGACTGGAAAGTCTCTAGCCGTTGCTTGAGTATCGGGCAATTCAGCTCGCTATCAAGATAGGTGGTCGGTGATGCGGGTTGCTCAGGAATAACCGGTGTGGGGATCAGCGATAGAGTATGCTCGGAGTGATTGTCAGACATATATTCCCCGTTGATAAAAAGACGCAACCCATAAAAAAGCCGGCGGATGCCGGCTTGTCATATTACTCGTGCGTTATGATGTTGGGGATGGTGTCATCCTTGCGCAACGTCATTATTTCGCAGCCGTTATCAGTTACCACAATAGTATGCTCATACTGCGCCGACAAGCTGCGATCTTTAGTTTTTACTGTCCAACCGTCTTTCATGGTGCGGATGCGGTAATCACCCGCATTCACCATAGGTTCAATAGTGAAAGCCATACCCGCTTGCAGGACAACGCCACCGTCATCAGCGTCGTAGTGCAGAACTTGTGGCTCTTCATGGAAACCTTCACCAATGCCGTGGCCACAATATTCACGGACGACAGAGAAGTTTTCTGCTTCTACAAACTTCTGAATTTCTTTACCCAAGGTGCGCAGACGGATACCCGGTTTGACCATTTTGATAGCCAGATACAGGCTTTCTTGGGTCACTCGGCACAAACGCTCACCAAGGATGGTTGGTTTGCCGACAATAAACATTTTTGACGTGTCGCCATGGAAGCCGTCTTTAATCACGGTCACGTCGATGTTCACGATATCGCCATCTTTCAGGACTTTGTCGTCACTTGGAATGCCGTGGCAGATAACTTCATTGACCGAAATACACACTGACTTCGGAAAACCGTGATAACCAAGACAAGCTGAAATCGCTTGCTGGTTGTTGGTAATATGGTCGTGACAAATACGATCAAGCTCGCCGGTGGTGACGCCTGGTTTTACGTGAGGCTCAATGATTTCCAGCACTTCAGCAGCCAAGCGGCCAGCAACGCGCATTTTTTGAATATCTTCAGGTGTTTTGATTGAGATTGCCATGCAAAAGTGTCCGTAGGGGCTGTAAGTATCAACCAGCCGCCGTGATATGAATAAGCAGGTAAGTATCATATACCCTAAAAAAGCTGTTGCTAATGGTACCAGCCCTGTAATTTGCTGCCAAACTTTCCTTTGTAGTGACGGCATTAAATACAACAAAAGTTGGTGTGTTGTGGCTGTTTATGGTATAAAGCGCGCCGGCGAATCGTACTATTTTCTTTGTTAAGAAATTATTCTTGGGTCTCTCTAGGGAGCCTGTGCATGTTCTGATAAGAAAGTACTGTTTAGTCGAGCAATACCAATCGCACTCATATGTGTAAATAACACACACGTGTCGACACATACGCCGGGGTGCCCTAAAGTTTTTGATTATTATCAATTTCTTATGGGGTCGGCGTTATGGGACACGTGGAGGCATAACCCCAACTGATACTATAGAGGTTTTAATCATGGCAACTGTTTCCATGCGCGACATGCTCCAGGCCGGTGTTCACTTCGGTCACCAGACCCGTTACTGGAACCCGAAAATGAAGCCTTTCATCTTCGGCGCACGTAACAAAGTTCACATCATCAACCTGGAAAAGACCGTACCATTGTTCAATGAAGCTCTGGCTGAATTGAAAAAGATCTCTTCCCGTAAAGGTAAGATCTTGTTCGTTGGTACTAAACGCGCAGCAAGCGAAGCGGTAAAAGAAGCTGCCAACAACTGCGACCAGTTCTTCGTGAACCATCGCTGGTTGGGCGGGATGCTGACTAACTGGAAAACTGTTCGTCAGTCCATCAAACGTTTGAAAGATTTGGAAATCCAGTCTCAAGACGGCACCTTTGACAAGCTGACCAAAAAAGAAGCGCTGATGCGTACTCGTGAACTGAACAAGCTGGAAAACAGCCTGGGCGGTATCAAAGACATGGGCGGTTTACCAGACGCACTGTTCGTTGTTGATGCTGATCACGAACACATCGCTATCAAAGAAGCTAACAACCTGGGTATCCCGGTATTCTCTATCGTTGATACTAACTCCGATCCAGATGGCGTTGACTTCATCATCCCAGGTAACGATGACGCAATCCGTGCAGTTAAACTGTACCTGAGCGCTGTTGCTACTGCCGTCACTGAAGGTCGTTCTCAAGATCTGGCCGTTCAAGCGGAAGAAAGCTTCGTAGAAGCTGAATAATAAGTCAGGCTCGTCGTGAGCCCTTATTAACCAGGTATTGAAATATGTTGGTTAGGGGGCCTTTTATAGGCCCCCTTTGCGTATCTAATGTGAGATCTTGTTTTCACAAGAGAACCGAGGAAATTGAAATGGTTGCTATTACCGCTGCTTTGGTAAAAGAACTGCGTGAGCGTACTGCTGCAGGCATGATGGAATGTAAAAAGGCGTTGGTTGAAGCTAACGGCGACATCGAGCTTGCCATCGACAATATGCGTAAATCTGGTCAGGCTAAAGCTGCCAAGAAAGCAGGCCGTATCGCTGCTGAAGGTATTATCCTGGCTAAAATTTCAGCCGACGGCAAATTCGGTGTGATTCTGGAACTGAACTGCGAAACTGACTTCGTTGCTAAAGATGCTGGCTTCAAAGCATTCGGCGAAGAAGTTATCAACGCAGCTTTGGCTGACAAAATCGCTGATATCGACGTTCTGAAAGCTAAGTACGAAGAGCAACGCGCTAACCTGGTGGCTAAAATCGGTGAGAACATCAACATTCGTCGTGTTGCTGTTCTGGAAGGCGATGTTCTGGGTACTTATCTGCACGGTGCACGTATCGGTGTTCTGGTTGCGGCAACTGGCGCTGATGAAGAGCTGGTTAAGCACATTGCTATGCACATCGCTGCAAGCAAGCCTGAATACGTTAAGCCAGAAGATGTTCCTGCTGAAGTTGTTGCTCGCGAGCACCAAATCCAGTTGGATATCGCTATCGAATCCGGTAAACCGCGTGAAATTGCTGAGAAGATGGTTGAAGGCCGTATGCGTAAGTTCACCGGCGAAGTTTCTCTGACTGGTCAGAACTTCGTTATGGACCCAAGCAAAACTGTTGGCGATCTGTTGAAAGAGCACAAAGCTGACGTTGTAAACTTCATCCGCTTCGAAGTGGGCGAAGGCATTGAGAAAGTTGAGACTGACTTTGCTGCTGAAGTTGCAGCAATGAGCAAACAGTCTTAATGCTAAAAATGGGGCCGCCACCAGGCGGTTCCATTTTATCCACTCGATACCCGTCATACTTCAAGCTACAGGTGCGTTGACTGCTTTTGTTCACCTCAGTCACTGACTTATGTCGGCTCCTGAGGATTCACTCAGTTGTCGTCTTCCTGTCACTCGAATTATTGAGGGTATAAGCTTAGGCTAGTCAGTTTTCAACGCCCAATATTGCCTTGAAATCCTGACGGTCAAGTCCCCAATATTATTACTGCTGCTTAGGACAGAACACCATGGCAACCAATGCAAAACCCGTATATCAGCGTATCCTGCTTAAGCTTAGTGGCGAAGCCCTGCAAGGCGCAGAAGGTTTTGGTATCGACGCAAGCGTTTTGGATCGCATGGCTCAAGAAGTTAAAGAGCTGGTCGAATTGGGCATTCAAGTCGGTGTGGTGATTGGCGGCGGTAACTTGTTCCGCGGTGCCGGTTTGGCACAAGCTGGGATGAACCGCGTAGTGGGCGACCACATGGGAATGCTGGCTACCGTAATGAACGGCCTGGCAATGCGAGATGCACTGCACCGTGCCTATGTGAACGCCCGCCTGATGTCTGCTATTCCACTTAATGGTGTGTGTGATAATTACAGCTGGGCCGAAGCAATCAGCCTGCTGCGCCACAACCGCGTAGTCATTTTTGCTGCGGGTACCGGCAACCCATTTTTCACTACAGACTCCGCAGCTTGTCTGCGTGGCATCGAGATTGAAGCTGATGTTGTGTTAAAAGCAACAAAAGTCGATGGGGTGTACTCCGCAGATCCGGTGAAAAATCCTGATGCAACACTGTACGAACAGTTAACCTATCAGGACGTTTTAGAGCGAGAGCTGAAAGTTATGGATCTGGCGGCCTTCACTTTGGCCCGTGACCACAACCTGCCAATTCGTGTCTTCAACATGAATAAGCCTGGCGCTCTGCGCCGTGTGGTGATGGGTGAGAACGAAGGGACATTGATCACTAAAGAAGTGATACCGACAGTTAAATAAGCGACTGCCCGTGTTATCGAGGGGCTGCTCCTACGCCAGCAACTGTTGGTTTGTATATTCACTGGCTATACTCAAGGTATGGCCTGCCAAGTAACCAGTTTTCAAGGGTTCACAACGTGATTAACGAAATTAGAAAAGATACCGAAGTGCGTATGGAAAAATGCTTAGAAGCATTCCAGAATCACATCAGTAAGATCCGCACCGGCCGCGCTTCTCCAAGTATTCTTGATGGCATCCAGGTTGAGTATTATGGCACTGCAACGCCATTGCGCCAGTTGGCTAACATCGTCGTTGAAGACTCCCGGACTTTGGCTTTGACTGTTTTTGACCGCAGCCTCAGTGCCGCAGTTGAAAAAGCGATCATGACCTCTGATTTAGGCCTAAACCCTTCTTCTGCGGGCACCGTTATCCGTGTTCCACTGCCAGCATTGACAGAAGAACGCCGTAAAGACTTAATCAAAGTTGTTCGTGCAGAAGCCGAGCAGGGCCGCGTTTCTATTCGTAACGTGCGCCGTGATGCTAATGATAAAGTAAAAGCTTTGTTGAAAGATAAAGAGATCAGCGAAGATGAAGATCGCCGCTCTCAGGAAGACATTCAAAAACTGACCGATGCCTTTATCAAGAAAGTTGATGCTGCGTTGGCTGCTAAAGAAACCGAGTTGATGGATTTCTAATCCTCACTCGCAATGACAAAGCGCCGCTTAGTTGGCGCTTTGTTTTAGCGGGTTCAATATTTTGTTAGATTGATGCCGCGCCTATCATAATACCCTAAATAATTTGAGTTGCAGGAAGGCGGCTATTGAGCTAATCCCCAAGAACTTACACCGGTAAGTGGCTGGGGTGAACAAAGCAGCCAACGTACATACAGCTTGAAGTATGACGGGTATAAACACAGTTATTCAGAGCACTCTCATGAAGCAACTGACTATTCTTGGTTCTACAGGTTCCATCGGCAACAGCACTCTGGGTGTTGTGCGCGCTAATCCCGAATTATTCAAAATCACCGCATTGGTTGCTGGTCGCAATGTTGATCAGATGGCCCAACAATGTCTCGAATTCGCTCCCCGTTATGCCGCTATGTCCGATGAAACTTCGGCTAAAGCATTGCGCCGGTTGTTGGCAGAAAACGGTTCAAGAACAGAAGTTTACTCCGGCGAAAAAGCCGCGTGTGAGGTGGCGGCTATAGGCGATGTTGATCAGGTGATGGCGGCGATTGTCGGCGTCGCAGGTTTACCGTCAACACTGGCGGCTATCCGCGCAGGCAAACAAGTATTACTGGCCAACAAAGAGTCACTAATTACTTGTGGCAAGCTCTTTATGGATGAAGTGAAGCACAGTCGTGCACAACTGCTACCCATCGACAGCGAACATAATGCTATTTTTCAGAGTTTACCTGAAAAAATTCAGTCTCAATTAGGCTATTCTTCACTGAGTGAGAATGGTGTTTCCCGCATCATCTTAACGGGCTCTGGTGGCCCACTGCGTGAAACGCCATTAGCACAGTTTGCAGATGTCACCCCGGACCAAGCTTGTGCCCATCCAAACTGGTCTATGGGGCGCAAGATTTCGGTCGACTCAGCGACAATGATGAACAAAGGGCTGGAGTATATCGAAGCGCGGTGGTTATTTAATGCTAGCGCAGAACAGGTGGAAGTTATTTTACATCCTCAATCTGTCATTCATTCAATGGTGCGCTACCATGATGGTAGCGTATTGGCACAGATGGGGACGCCAGATATGCGAACACCGATTGCACATGCGATGGCTTATCCAATGCGGGTGAGTTCAGGTGTGGCACCACTGGATTTCTGCAAGATACGCGAGCTGACTTTTGCGGAGCCAGATTATCAGCGTTATCCGTGCTTGAAATTGGCTATCGATGCATCAAATACAGGGCAAGCCGCCACTACCGCCCTGAATGCAGCCAACGAAGTTTCTGTCATGGCGTTCTTGGATTCGCAAATTCGTTTCACTGATATTGCAGTGATTAATCGTACTGTTGTGGAGCAGTTATCATTACCAGAGCCAGCCAGTGTGGATGAGGTGTTGGTGATTGACCGTAAAGCCCGCGATATGGCTGTTCAAGTAATAGCGAAATTGAATAATTAAAAGCCTCCTTGGCTAATGTGGGAATTTGTTAGGATAAGGCTGAGATGATATAGTCTGCACCGTCAATGGGTAGATAGACTGTTGATTAATGGCCCAATAGGTATTTAAACCGTCTATTTTGGCTGTCACTGAAGAAGCCGTGACTTGGTACACGGCTTTTTTTGTGCGCTTGCTGCCTAATGTTCGGGATGAACAATTGATTTATTGAGGAAATGAGTTCGCATTATGTCGTCTGTAAATGAAGATAGGGCTAACTTGTCCCCCCTAACCCCTCGCCATGTTGCTATCATTATGGATGGCAATGGGCGTTGGGCAAAAAAACAGGGTAAATTAAGGGTTTTCGGTCACAAAGCGGGAGTGAAATCAGTTCGCAGAGCGGTCAGTTTTGCTGCTACTCATCAGTTGGATGCGCTCACGCTTTATGCTTTTAGCAGTGAAAACTGGAACCGCCCTGCTCAAGAAGTCACCGCATTAATGGAACTTTTTGTTCATGCGCTGGACAGCGAAGTAAAAAGTCTGCATAAACATAAGGTTCGGTTATCGGTCATTGGTGATATCAGTCGCTTTAGTGAACGTTTGCAGAAACGGATCCGTCGCTCAGAAGAGTTAACGGCAAATAATGACGGTCTGAGACTTAACATTGCTGCCAACTATGGTGGCCGTTGGGATATTATTCAGGGAGTGCGTCACTTAGCTGAGCAGGTACAGCGAGGGGAATTGCAACCCACAGATATTTGTGAAGAATCGCTAAATTCGCATATCTGCCTGCATGAGCAATCTGAGGTAGATTTAGTGATCAGAACCGGTGGTGAACATCGCATCAGTAATTTCTTGTTGTGGCAAATCGCCTATGCTGAACTTTACTTTACTGATGTACTCTGGCCTGATTTTGATGAACATGTCTTTGAAGGTGCGCTGAATGCATTTGCACAACGCGAGCGTCGCTTCGGGGGAACTACACCTATCGATGCAACTGCATCCTAGGGGGAACTTTTGCTGAAGTATCGTCTCATAACTGCTTTAATCTTGATTCCGGTTGTCATTAGTGCACTGTTCCTGCTTCCGCCGGTTGGTTTTGCTATTGTCACTCTTGTTGTCAGCATGCTTGCCGCTTGGGAATGGGGGCAATTAGCCGGGTTTGCCAGTCGTTCTCAGCGTATTTGGCTAGCCATACTGTGTGGTTTTTTACTGGTCTCAATGTTGCTTAGCCTCCCGGCCTACCAACATTCAGCTCATCTTCCACAAGTGAGCGTGCCTCTCTGGCTTTCTATAGGCTGGTGGATCGCTGCATTGCTGTTGGTGCTTACTTACCCACGCTCTGCGGTATTTTGGCGCGATTCACGTCTGTTGCGTATAGTTTTCGGCATCCTGACCATTGTCCCATTCTTCTGGGGAATGGTCGCACTACGCCAGTATGGCTACGAGCTGGACCATAATATTGGTGCTTGGTGGCTGCTTTATGTGATGCTGCTGGTGTGGGGAGCTGATTCTGGCGCCTACATGTTCGGTAAATTGTTCGGTAAACATAAATTAGCGCCTAAAGTCTCACCGGGTAAAACGTGGGAAGGATTAATTGGCGGTTTACTGACATCAGCTCTGATATCATGGTTGTTTGGTCGATATGCTCCATTGGATATCATCCCCGAAAAACTGTTAATCTGTTCCGTGGTCGCTGCATTGGCCTCGGTACTCGGCGATTTGACCGAAAGTATGTTTAAACGTGAAGCGGGAATCAAAGACAGTGGTCATTTGATTCCTGGTCATGGTGGGATACTGGATCGTATCGATAGCCTGACCGCAGCTGTGCCGGTATTTGCCTGCTTAATGCTGTTAGTGTTTTAATCCGTCACTGACGGGGAGTTTAGGGAATATGATGAGCATACTCTGGAGCCTGGCCGCGTTTATTATCGCACTGGGGATCTTAATTACAGTGCATGAGTTTGGCCACTTTTGGGTGGCACGGCGCTGTGGTGTCCGTGTCGAACGCTTTTCGATTGGTTTTGGTAAAGCGTTATGGCGTAGAACTGATCGTCAGGGAACCGAGTATGTTATCGCCCTCATCCCATTGGGTGGCTACGTTAAAATGTTGGATGAGCGCGTAGAGGCTGTTGCTCCGGAGCTCCGCCATCAATCTTTTAACAATAAAACCATTTTACAACGTGCGGCAATCGTCAGCGCGGGCCCTATTGCTAACTTCCTTTTTGCTATCATTGCTTACTGGCTGGTGTTTATCATTGGCGTGCCAAGTGTGCGTCCGGTTGTGGGTGATATTTCGCCACAATCCATTGCTGCGCAAGCCAATATTTCTCCAGGAATGGAACTTAAGTCTGTAGATGGCATCGAAACGCCTGATTGGGATTCTGTTCGTTTGGCTTTAATCAGTAAAATTGGCGATAAGCAAGCACAAGTCGGTGTTGCTCCATTTGGCTCTGCTAACGTGGTGCAAAAGACCTTGGATTTGCGTCAGTGGCAATTTGAGCCAGATAAACAAGATCCCGTGGTTGCGTTAGGCATTATTCCGCGTGGCCCGCAGATTGAATCCGTCTTGGCAGAAGTCCAACCAGGGTCAGCGGCACAAAAGGCGGGTTTACAAGCAGGGGATAGGATAGTTAAAGTTAACGGCCAGTTGCTGGATCGTTGGCAATCATTTGTTTTACAAGTTCGAGATAACCCCGGTAAAGCGCTGGTGTTAGATATTGAAAGGGGTGGTACCCCCTTGTCTTTAACCTTGATACCAGATACAAAATCGGTTGGAGAAAACCGCAGTGAAGGTTTTGCGGGTGTAGTGCCGAAAGTTATACCGCTTCCGGATGAATATAAAACGATTCGCCAATATGGCCCGTTCACCGCACTCTACCAAGCTGGGGATAAAACCTGGCAGTTGATGCATTTGACGGTAAGCATGTTGGGTAAACTGATTACTGGTGATGTTAAGCTGAATAACTTGAGTGGCCCGATATCTATTGCACAAGGTGCTGGGGTTTCAGCTGAGTACGGGTTGGTGTATTACCTGATGTTTTTGGCACTTATCAGTGTCAACTTGGGCATTATCAATTTGTTCCCGTTACCGGTGTTAGATGGTGGACATCTGCTCTTCCTGGCGATAGAAAAGCTGAAGGGTGGGCCGGTTTCTGAGCGAGTACAGGACTTCAGTTATCGCATCGGCTCGATTTTGCTGGTGTTATTAATGGGGCTTGCACTTTTCAATGATTTCTCCCGTCTTTAACGGCAGGGGATAGGTTAGGAAGAACGCATAACAACGATGGCGATGAAAAAGTTGCTCATAGCGTCGCTGCTGTTTGGCAGCGCCACCGTATACGGTGCAGACGGGTTCGTAGTGAAAGATATTCATTTCGAAGGCCTGCAACGGGTCGCCGTCGGTGCGGCGTTACTTAATATGCCGGTTCGCGTAGGCGATACCGTCAGTGATGATGACATCGGTCAAACTATCCGTGCGTTGTTTGCTACAGGCAACTTCGAGGACGTTCGCGTCCTGCGCGATGGTGATACGCTGATTGTTCAAGTCAAAGAACGCCCAACGATTGCCAGCATCACTTTCTCCGGTAATAAAGCGGTGAAAGATGACATGCTTAAGCAGAATCTGGAGGCCTCTGGCGTCCGGGTTGGCGAAGCCCTGGACCGTACCACTATATCCAACATTGAAAAAGGACTCGAAGACTTCTACTACAGTGTGGGTAAATACAGTGCTTCAGTGAAGGCTGTTGTTACTCCATTGCCGCGTAATCGTGTTGATCTAAAATTGGTCTTTACCGAGGGTGTATCTGCAAAAATTCAGCAGATCAACATCGTAGGTAACCACAGTTTCACAACTGATGAACTTATCTCGCGCTTCCAATTGCGCGATGAAGTGCCATGGTGGAACGTGGTCGGTGATCGTAAATATCAGAAGCAGAAACTGGCTGGTGACCTTGAAATCTTACGCAGTTTCTATCTGGATCGTGGTTATGCCCGGTTTAACATTGATTCAACCCAAGTGAGTTTGACGCCAGATAAAAAAGGCATCTATATCACTATCAATATTACTGAAGGCGACCAATACAAGCTTAACAGCGTGGTGGTGAGCGGTAATCTTGCAGGCCATCAATCTGAAGCGGATAAGCTGACCAAGATTGAGCCGGGTGAACTGTTTAACGGCAGTAAAGTGACGCGCATGGAAGAAGACATCAAGAAGATGTTGGGTCGCTATGGCTATGCTTATCCGCGCGTCGTATCTCAGCCTGAAATTAACGATGCTGATAAAACAGTTAAATTGCATATCAATGTAGATGCGGGTAACCGTTTCTATGTCCGTAATGTCCGTTTCGAAGGCAATGACACCAGTAAAGACTCAGTGTTGCGCCGTGAAATGCGTCAAATGGAAGGTGCATGGCTGGGTAATGATCAAGTTGAAGCCGGTAAAGAACGTCTGAACCGTTTAGGCTATTTCGAGACTGTTGATGTTGAAACTCAACGTGTCCCAGGAACGGCTGATCAGGTCGATGTGACTTACAAAGTTAAGGAACGAAACACGGGTAGTCTGAACTTTGGTATCGGTTACGGTACTGAAAGTGGCGTGAGCTTCCAGGTTGGCGTGCAGCAAGATAACTGGTTGGGTACGGGTAATACAGTCGGTATTAACGGCACGAAAAACGACTACCAGACCTATGCTGAGTTTACCTTAACTGACCCATACTTCACCGTTGACGGTGTCAGTCTGGGCGGGCGTATCTTCTATAATGATTTTAAAGCAGATAACGCAGACTTATCCGGTTATACCAACAGCAGTTATGGTGTTGACGGTACTTTAGGCTTCCCAATCAATGAGAATAACTCATTGCGTGTTGGCTTAGGTTACGTCCACAACGATCTGTCTGATATGGAACCACAAGTTGCGATGTGGCGCTATCTAGAGTCAGTAGGTCAACGTCCTGACTACACCGGGCGTACGGGCTTTACTACTGATGACTTTACGCTGAATATGGGTTGGACATACAACAACCTTGACCGTGGCTTCTTCCCAACTTCGGGTGTGAAATCCTCGGTGAATACGAAAGTGACTGTACCTGGCTCAGATAATGAGTTCTACAAAGTCACATTCGATACATCGGCATATCAGCCATTAGATGAAGATCGTTCATGGGTGCTGTTGGGCCGTGGTCGCTTGGGTTACGGTGGCGGTATCGGTTCGAAAGAAATGCCATTCTACGAGAACTTCTATGCCGGTGGTGCCAGCTCTGTTCGTGGTTTCCGTTCTAATAACATTGGTCCAAAAGCGGCGTATTACGCCAATAATGGGACTACAGTTAATAACTCTACCGATGCGGTAGGGGGGAACGCCATGGCGGTGGCTAGTATAGAACTGATTACACCGACACCGTTCATTAGTGAGAAATACTCGAACTCTGTACGCACTTCAGTCTTTATTGACTCTGGTACCGTATGGGATACCAATTGGGAAAATACCGCTCAAACACGAGCAGCAGGTATTCCTGATTACAGTAAAGCCAGTAATATTCGTGTCTCGGCCGGTGTGGCACTACAATGGATGTCACCATTGGGGCCTTTAGTGTTCTCATATGCTAAACCAGTTAAAGATTACGAAGGCGATAAGTCAGAGCAATTCCAGTTTAACATCGGTAAAACTTGGTAATTGCTTGGCGAAGTAATTGATTAGCTAAGTAGCACTGAATTTTAAAGACAGCACTGGTAGTTGAAATAACCTAAAGTAGCGTTGGCTCAGGTTGGCGCTATCTTAGGTATTATTCAGTATTAAGTGCACTTCAAGGTGTCTCTGACACAAACGGGTAATGGTAAGGAGTTTATAGTGAAAAAGTGGTTGTGTGCCGCAGGTCTTGGTTTAGCATTGGCAGCTTCTGCCAGCGTTCAAGCCGCAGACAAGATTGCTATTGTTAACGTTTCCAGCATTTTCCAACAATTACCTGCGCGTGAAACCGTAGCTAAACAGCTGGAGAATGAATTCAAAGGCCGTGCAACCGAACTGCAAGGAATGGAGCGCGATCTGCAGACTAAAATGCAGAAACTGCAGCGCGACGGTTCTACCATGAAAGCTAGTGATCGTACTAAGCTGGAAAACGACGTAATGAAACAGCGTGAAACTTTCTCTACTAAAGCCCAGGCTTTTGAGCAAGATAATCGCCGTCGTCAGATGGAAGAGCGTAACAAAATTCTGAGCCGTATTCAGGATGCTGTTAAATCTGTTGCTAGCAAAGGCGGTTATGACGTAGTGATTGATGCAAATGCTGTTGCATATGCAGATCCTTCTAAAGATATCACTGCTGACGTGCTGAAACAGGTTAAATAAAACATGCCTTCAATTCGACTGGCTGATTTAGCCCAGCAGTTGGATGCACAGGTGCACGGTGATGGCTCTCTGGTCATCACCGGCATCGCTTCTATGCATTCTGCCGAGCCTTCGCAAATCACATTCTTGTCAAACAGCCGTTATCAAGAACAACTCGCAACTTGCAATGCAGGTGCGGTGGTGTTGACTGAGGCTGACTTACCTTTCTGTAAATCTGCTGCCCTGGTGGTTAAAAATCCATATTTAACCTATGCACGCATGGCACAGATAATGGATACCACACCTCAACCTGCGCAAGATATTGCCCCAAGTGCGGTGATTTCTCCGCAGGCAACGTTGGGCGAGAACTTATCTATCGGTGCAAATGCAGTGATAGAGTCTGGTGTTGTGCTGGGCGATAACGTAGTTATCGGTGCTGGCTGTTTTATTGGTAAGAATACTCACATTGGTGCAGGTAGCCGTTTGTGGGCCAATGTCTCCGTTTATCATGAAGTTGTAATTGGGCAAAACTGTCTGATTCAATCCGGTACGGTCATTGGTGCAGATGGTTTTGGCTATGCAAATGATCGTGGCAACTGGATAAAAATACCGCAGCTTGGTTCTGTACATATTGGCGACCGTGTTGAGATTGGCGCTTGTACAACAATTGACCGTGGTGCGCTGGATAATACGATTATTGGTAATGGCGTCATCATTGATAACCAATGTCAGATTGCACATAACGTTGTGATTGGCGACAATACTGCGGTTGCGGGTGGTGTTATCATGGCAGGTAGTCTGAAAGTTGGACGCTATTGTATGATAGGCGGCGCAAGTGTGATCAATGGTCATATGGAGATTTGTGACAAAGTCACAATCACCGGAATGGGAATGGTGATGCGTCCAATCACTGAACCTGGGTTATACTCCTCCGGTATTCCGCTACAACCCAATAAAGTGTGGCGCAAAACAGCTGCTTTAGTGATGAATATTGATGGAATTAATAAACGCTTAAAAGCGATTGAGCGCAAAATCGATAAAGAATAATCACTTAAGCCCGAAACTCTGAGCAAATAATCAAACTTATTGGCAATTGATGCCAAAAGTAAGTGTAAAGAGTTCCTAATTTGCGGCCTGCCTAATGCCTCCCTTTTGGGGCAGTGCAGGCCGTGTTGTTGATAGCATCAGTTTTTAGACAGGAAGAGTATTTTGACTACTGACACTCATACTCTGCACATTGAAGAGATTCTGGATCTACTCCCGCACCGTTTTCCGTTTTTGCTGGTAGATCGCGTCCTTGATTTTGAGGAAGGGAAATTTCTGCGTGCAGTGAAGAACGTCTCTTTCAACGAGCCATTTTTCCAAGGCCATTTCCCAGGTAAGCCCATCTTCCCTGGTGTGCTGATATTAGAAGCTATGGCTCAGGCTACCGGGATTTTGGCGTTTAAGAGCCGCGGTAAACTTGAACCAGGTGAGCTTTATTATTTTGCTGGTATTGATGATGCTCGCTTTAAACGTCCAGTAGTGCCTGGCGATCAAATGATCATGGAAGTTGAGTTTGTTAAAGAGCGCCGTGGTCTGACTCGTTTTACTGGTGTTGCGAAAGTTGATGGTGAAATCGTTTGTACGGCAACAATGATGTGTGCTCGCAGCAAACCAGCAACAGCTGTAGTTGCAAAGTCTGAAGTTGCAAAGTCTGACGTTAAGGAGTCCTGATACGTGATTGACAAAACCGCCGTTATCCATCCAAGTTCTATCGTCGAAGAAGGTGCAGTTATTGGCGCCGGCGTTCGTATTGGCCCTTTTTGCTTTGTCGGATCCCAGGTGGAAATCGGCGCTGGCACGGAACTGAAATCCCATGTCGTCGTTAATGGAATAACAAAAATCGGCAGTGATAATCAGATTTATCAGTTTGCTTCGATTGGTGAAGCAAATCAGGATCTGAAATATGCTGGCGAGCCTACTCGCGTAGAAATCGGTGACCGTAATCGTATCCGTGAAAGTGTTTCTATCCACCGAGGCACCGTGCAAGGTGGTGGATTAACGAAAGTAGGCAGCGATAATTTACTGATGATTAATGCCCATATTGCCCATGACTGTATCATTGGCAATCGTTGTATTCTTGCGAATAATGCAACATTGGGTGGTCATGTAGAAATCGACGATTTTGCCATTATTGGCGGAATGACTGCCATTCATCAATTCTGCGTGATTGGTGCGCATGTGATGGTGGGCGGTTGTTCTGGTGTAGCTCAGGATGTGCCTCCTTTTGTCATTGCTCAAGGTAACCATGCGACACCATTCGGTATCAATATCGAAGGGTTAAAACGCCGTGGTTTCGACAAAGAATCACTCCATGCTATCCGCAATGCATACAAATTATTGTATCGCAGTGGCCGGACATTGGATGAAGTGAAACCTGAAATTGCTGAATTGGCGGAACAACATCCATCAGTTCAAGCATTCATTGATTTCTTTGCGCGTTCGACTCGCGGCATTATTCGCTGACTTATGCAAAATAGCCCATTATCTGTTGATCGACCGTCAAGTGGCGGGCGTCCTTTAACTATAGGTTTAGTCGCCGGTGAAACCTCCGGCGACATCTTAGGTGCAGGATTGATTCGTGCACTGAAAGCTCAGGTTCCTGATGCCCGCTTTGTTGGTGTAGCTGGGCCTCTGATGCAAGCTGAAGGATGCGAAGCCTGGTTTGAGATGGAAGAATTGGCAGTGATGGGCGTTGTTGAAGTGTTAGAGCGCCTGCCACGTCTACTGAAAATCCGAAAGGAGCTGACTCAACGCTTTAGCGAGCTATCGCCGGATGTTTTTGTCGGTATCGATGCTCCTGATTTCAATATTACCCTCGAGGGGCGCTTGAAGCAGCGTGGCATACGAACCGTTCATTATGTCAGCCCATCGGTGTGGGCCTGGCGGCAAAAACGTGTTTTCAAAATTGGCAAAGCGACCGATATGGTGCTCGCCTTCCTTCCTTTTGAAAAAGCGTTTTACGATCGTTTTAATGTTCCCTGCCGTTTTATCGGCCATACCATGGCGGACACTATGCCATTGGCTCCCGATAAACACGCGGCAAAAGCTGAGCTTGGCATTGCACCCAATACACCTTGTCTGGCTTTATTGCCGGGTAGTCGCCATTCTGAAGTAGAAATGCTCAGTGGTGATTTTCTGCGCACAGCAGCTATTCTGAAGCAACAATTGCCCAATCTGGAAGTGCTGGTTCCGCTGGTAAATAGCAAACGTCGTGAGCAATTCGAGCGAATTAAGGCCGAAGTTACACCGGATTTGTCAGTACATTTACTTGATGGCAATGCCCGTCTGGCGATGATTGCTGCTGATGCGACGTTATTGGCTTCCGGGACTGCTGCATTAGAATGCATGTTGGCCAAGTGCCCAATGGTCGTTGGTTATCGTATGAAACCTTTCACATTCTGGTTAGCCGAGCGGTTGGTTAAAACTCCTTATGTCTCATTGCCCAATTTGTTGGCTGGTGAAGAGCTAGTGACAGAGTTGCTGCAACAAGAGTGTCAACCGCAGAAACTAGCTGATGCGCTGCTGCCTTTATTGCAAGGTGGAGAGGCGGTTGAGGCCTTAAAAGAACGCTTCCTGATCTTACATCAGAGCATCCGCTGTGGTGCGGATGAGCAGGCGGCACAGGCTGTATTGGAGTTAGCAGGACGATGACTGATATCTTTATTTATCCACAAGCAAACCTGATTGCGGGTGTGGATGAAGTGGGCCGTGGCCCGTTAGTGGGTGCCGTTGTTACTGCTGCAGTTATTCTCGATCCGAAACGGCCAATTGTGGGTTTAGCCGACTCGAAAAAACTGAGTGAAAAGCGCCGTTTATCACTTTATGACGAAATTACAGACAAGGCCTTATCATGGAGCCTTGGTCGTGCTGAGCCAGAAGAAATTGATCATCTCAATATATTGCACGCGACTATGCTGGCAATGCAAAGGGCGGTAGCAGGGCTGCACATAGCCCCCGATTATGTCTTGATTGACGGTAATCGGTGTCCGAAGCTGGCTATGCCGTCATTGGCTGTAGTGAAAGGTGACAGTCGGGTCGCTGAGATAAGCGCCGCTTCAATTCTGGCCAAAGTAACCCGTGATCGCGAAATGACTGAGCTGGACCTTCAATTTCCCGGATATGGTTTCGCGCAACATAAAGGTTATCCAACCGCTGTCCATTTGGAAAAATTGGCAGCTTTGGGTGCAACTGAACATCATCGGCGCAGTTTTGGCCCGGTTAAGCGTGTGCTGGGTTTAGTGTAAACCGCGACTTGCATCTATAAAATAAAGCAACATCCATAATGTATGGGTATGATTCCTTGGCAATGAATTGCTTGGGATATGATTCAATCCACTAATTTCTGGTATCTGGATATGGCCGAACCTCGTTTTGTCCACCTGCGTGTTCACAGCGATTACTCCATGATCGATGGATTAGCCAAGATTGGACCCTTGGTGAAGAGAGCTGCTGCCCTAGGCATGCCCGCTCTGGCCATTACCGACTTTACCAACCTATGTGGCTTGGTAAAATTCTACGGTAGCGCTCATGGTGCTGGGGTTAAACCCATCATCGGCGCAGACTTCTACGTGCAAAGTGAAATTCTAGGTGATGAATTAGCTCACCTCACTGTTCTGGCACGTAATAATGAAGGTTATCAAAACCTTACCTTGCTTATCTCTGAAGCTTATCAACGCGGATATGGTGCCGCTGGCCCTATCATTGACCGTGATTGGCTGATTAAGCACAAAGAAGGCCTGATTCTGCTGTCTGGTGGCCGGATGGGGGATGTTGGCAAGTTCATTCTGCGGGGTAATCAGGCTCAGGTTGATTTGTGCCTTGAATTTTATCAAGAGCATTTCCCTGACAGCTACTATCTGGAGTTAATTCGGACTGGCCGCCCGGATGAAGAAAACTATCTGCATGCCGCTGTAGCATTAGCAACCGAGCGTGGCTTGCCGGTAGTCGCGACTAATGATGTGCGTTTTATCAATGAATCTGACTTTGACGCCCATGAGATCCGCGTGGCTATCCATGACGGCTTTACATTGGTTGACCCTAAGCGGCCTAAGAATTATAGCCCTCAGCAATTTATGCGCGATGAAGAGCAAATGTGTGAGCTTTTCGCGGATATTCCTGAGGCGCTGATTAACAGTGTTGAAATAGCCAAACGTTGTAATGTGACTATCCGGCTTGGTGAGTATTTCCTACCGCAATTCCCCACCGGCGATATGAGCACAGAAGACTTTCTGGTTGAAAAGTCTAAACAGGGTTTAGAGGAGCGGCTGGAATTCCTATTCCCAGATCCTGAAGTTAGGGTACAAAAACGCCCTGAATATGATGAACGTCTGGAAATTGAACTAAAAGTCATTAACCAGATGGGTTTTCCTGGTTACTTCTTGATTGTAATGGAGTTTATCCAGTGGTCAAAAGATAACGGCGTGCCGGTAGGGCCGGGGCGTGGTTCTGGTGCGGGTTCTTTGGTGGCTTATGCGCTGAAGATTACTGACCTTGATCCGCTGGAATTTGACCTGCTGTTCGAACGTTTTCTAAACCCCGAACGTGTATCAATGCCCGACTTCGACGTTGACTTCTGCATGGAAAAACGCGATCTGGTCATTGAGCATGTGGCTGAAATGTATGGCCGTGATGCTGTTTCTCAGATAATTACCTTTGGTACCATGGCAGCCAAAGCGGTCATTCGCGATGTGGGCCGAGTCTTGGGCCATCCTTATGGCTTCGTTGACCGAATCTCAAAGTTAGTCCCGCCTGATCCGGGCATGACGCTAGAGAAAGCATTCGCTGCGGAACCGCAACTGCCTGAAATCTATGAGGCAGATGAAGAGGTTAGAGCGCTAATTGATATGGCGCGCAAGTTGGAAGGGGTAACGCGTAACGCCGGTAAACATGCCGGTGGGGTAGTTATTGCACCAACAAAAATTACCGATTTTGCCCCGCTATACTGCGATGCAGAAGGCAATAACCCGGTTACGCAATTCGATAAGAATGATGTGGAATATGCCGGGTTGGTAAAGTTCGACTTCCTAGGTTTGCGAACACTTACTATCATTAACTGGGCATTGGAGATGATCAATGCCCGGCGTGCGAAAACCGGGTTAGAGCCGATTGATATTGCCTCTATTCCACTGGATGATAAAAAAAGCTTCGATATGCTGCAACGTTCTGAAACGACGGCGGTATTCCAGCTTGAATCCAGAGGCATGAAAGATCTTATCAAGCGCCTAAAACCTGACTGCTTCGAAGATATGATCGCGTTGGTGGCATTATTCCGCCCCGGCCCATTGCAATCAGGGATGGTTGATAACTTCATTGACCGTAAACACGGCCGTGAAGCAATATCCTATCCTGATATTGAATGGCAGCATGAATCACTAAAACCAGTTCTTGAGCCAACCTATGGCATCATTTTATATCAAGAACAGGTTATGCAGATTGCTCAGGTTCTGTCTGGTTATTCACTCGGCGGCGCGGATATGTTGCGGCGTGCGATGGGTAAGAAGAACCCAGAGGAGATGGCGAAACAGCGCTCTATATTTGAAGATGGTGCGAAAAGCCAGGGGGTCGAGGGTGAACTGGCGATTAAGATTTTTGACCTGGTAGAGAAATTTGCTGGTTACGGTTTTAACAAGTCACACTCCGCCGCCTATGCTTTGGTTTCTTACCAAACTTTGTGGTTGAAAGCCCATTATCCTGCGGAGTTTATGGCGGCGGTAATGACCGCCGATATGGACAACACCGATAAGGTGGTGGGCCTGGTCGATGAGTGCTGGCGCATGGGGCTGAAAATTCTGCCACCTGATATCAATAGCGGCCTGTATCATTTCCATGTCAATGATGAAAATGAAATTGTTTATGGTATCGGCGCAATTAAAGGTGTCGGCGAGGGGCCGATTGAGGCGATGCTGGAGGCCCGCAAAGAAGGCGGCTACTTCAAAGAGCTGTTTGATTTATGTGCCAGAGTTGATACTAAAAAACTTAATCGCCGGATTTTAGAAAAACTTATTATGTCCGGTGCCTTTGACCGTTTGGGGCCGCACCGCGCTGCATTAATGAGTTCGCTGGGTGAAGCATTAAAAGCCGCAGACCAACATGCTAAGGCAGAAGCCATTGGTCAGGTTGATATGTTTGGTGTATTAGCAGATGCTCCTGAGCAGGTTGAGCAATCTTATGCTAATGTGCCGCCGTGGCAGGAACAGATTGTTTTAGACGGTGAGCGGGAAACGTTGGGGCTGTACCTGACCGGCCACCCAATCACCCAATATCTTAAGGAAATAGAGCGTTATGCCGGCGGGCTGCGTTTGAAAGATATGCACCCGACGGATCGGGGCAAAATGACTATGGCTGCGGGGTTGGTTATCGCTTCTAGGGTTATGGTGACAAAACGCGGAAATCGTATTGGCATTTGTACATTGGACGACCGTTCTGGGCGTCTTGAAGTCATGCTATTCACCGATGCGTTGGAAAAATATCAGCATTTGTTGGAAAAAGACCGTATCCTGATAGCCACCGGACAGGTCAGCTTTGATGACTTTAGTGGTGGACTTAAAATGACCGCCCGTGAGTTAATGGACATCAGTGAAGCTCGTGAAAAATATGCCCGTGGGCTTGCTATATCGCTGACCGACAGGCAAATTGATGACCAGCTTTTGAACCGTCTCCGTCAGTCGTTGGAACCCCATCGAGCGGGGACGATCCCAGTGCATCTTTATTACCAACGGGAAGATGCTCGCGCCCGGCTGCGGTTTGGAGCCACATGGCGCGTGACGCCCACCGATCGCTTATTGATAGATTTGCGAACGTTGGTAGGTAATGAGCAGGTGGAACTGGAATTTGACTAAAATAGGAATGCTATGAGTCTGAATTTTCTTGATTTTGAACAGCCGATTGCAGAGCTGGAAGCGAAAATTGACTCGCTGACCGCAGTCAGCCGTCAAGACGAAAAATTAGATATTAATCTGGACGAAGAGGTTCAGCGTCTACGTGAGAAAAGTGTCGAGCTGACGCGGAAGATATTCTCGGATCTCGGTGCATGGCAAATTGCCCAATTGGCACGCCATCCTCGTCGTCCTTATACCCTGGATTATATCGCTAATATCTTTACCGATTTCGAAGAGCTGGCCGGTGATCGCGCCTATGCTGACGATAAAGCTATCGTTGGTGGGATTGCACGTCTGGACGGTCGCCCGGTGATGATCATTGGTCACCAAAAAGGCCGTGAAACCAAAGAGAAGATTCGTCGTAACTTTGGGATGCCAGCACCAGAAGGTTATCGTAAAGCATTGCGTCTGATGGAAATGGCTGAGCGTTTTAAACTGCCAATCATTACTTTCATTGATACACCAGGGGCATACCCTGGTGTCGGCGCAGAAGAACGCGGTCAATCTGAAGCCATTGCACGTAATTTACGCGAAATGTCACGCCTGAATGTGCCTATCGTTTGTACTGTCATTGGTGAAGGTGGTTCTGGCGGTGCGCTGGCAATCGGTGTGGGTGATAAAGTGAATATGCTGCAATACAGCACTTATTCTGTTATCTCCCCAGAAGGCTGTGCGTCTATTTTGTGGAAAAGTGCTGATAAAGCACCATTAGCCGCAGAAGCCATGGGCATTACCGCTCACCGTTTGAAAGAACTGAAGATGATCGACTCCGTCATTCCTGAGCCTTTAGGAGGAGCGCATCGTGATTACCTGGCGATTGCCGCTTCACTGAAAGCACAGCTTCTGGCTGATCTTAGTGATCTGGATGTTCTGAATGACGAAGAGTTATTAAATCGTCGTTATCAACGTCTGATGAATTACGGTTATTGCTGAGTCAATGGCATAAAAATGATATTTGAAAATCCGGTGCTGAGTTAGCGCCGGATTTTTTATATTTAATTATGATTAGATTTATTATAGGGCGGCCATTGAATGGTTGTATCAGTCACCGCTATATCAACTATTGTACTGGCATAGTCTGGGTTAGAGTTTTCCTGAGCATTAATAGTGATATTTTTCCCTAACACATAAGCTAACTGTGCTAATTTACAGATTTTCTCTTTCTCTATGTAGTGCCAAATATTACTGTAGCCAGATATAGTGTTGGTTTTAATTGAAATGTGACAGTTATCATTCTGAATTACGAAGGCCATTAACTTTCCCCGATAATATATATTCTGAAAAAGAATGGTGGCATAATAATATCATTACGGTGGCGGCGATTAATTTAATCATAAAGTATCCTTATCAGTTTAAGTGACGAAATGGTTATTATTTTCAAATCATTAATTTAAGGTTAGTAATAGTAATATAGAAGCCAGTGCTTTCTTATTGTAAAAATATTTAATAGTGGGAAATTTTTCATTAAGACATGTTCTTTTAGCAAAACTTTCTCTTTTCATTATTAAGTGATTTATATTTTGGCTATCATTACATGCAGTTCCTGTCACCACTGGCAGTGGTAATTGTTGCCCGGCCTCATTCTGGGCCATAATAATGAACCCATTCGGCGTACCAACGGTTGGGTAAGGTATGGAGGAACTCTGATCATGATCAAATTGAGGCGAGTATGATGGGTTAGAATGCCAACGTGTAGCCCAAAAAACGTCTGAATTCATAGCGCCAGATTGGTAATACTGATTCAGTAAAGCAGCATTAATGGGGGCATACGCTATAATCCGGGTGTGAGCAAAACCACCATATGCCACCCATTCTTCCATGCCACCCCACTCTTCCAGAGCATCACGCAACATCGTGTACTGATAGGCGTTTTGAGGTGAGGCATCTCTGGCATGGCTAATGGACTCGTCGACATTATAGAAGTTATCAGCCGGGCGAATAGCATATAGATAAGTCTCAAAATTATCTATATATAAACCTTCATCGTCAATATCGAATTCAAAAATAGAATGATCGATTGCGTGCTCTAATAAAGAGGTGGTTGAAACAAATCCACTGGTATAACCCATAGGTGCCTCTCCTGTGAAATGCTCTAATAAATCATTGCTATGAAGTAAATGAAAATAGGGGATCATTCCCCCCGCCAAGGTGATTTCTTCTGGGGGCGGCTATCTACTCGATAAACAATATTCACTGGATTACTAGCAGAGGCCGATAAACTGGTGAAAACAAGGGTAATTAAAGATAGTTTTCTGATGAAATCTATACTCATTCTATTTGTATTTAACATGTTAACCTCGGTTTTTTATTTTTTAGTTTCATTTTAATTATATTGTTTTCAAAGTTAGAAAGTAGCACGTGTTACTGATATGGGGTTTATATAAAAACAATTATTCACATGTCATCAAATGTGTTTTTATGTCGAGTTGTATTTTTTTATATTTTAGTGAATGAATAATTATGAATATTTTGTTTTTAGTATTATTCTTGTACAAGAATAAAATGGACTAACCGATGGCACTAATGGGATAATATAGGAGATATATGTTAGCAATACGTCAGGTTCACCATATTGCAATCATTGGATCAGATTATCAGGCAAGCAAAAAATTCTACTGTGAAATACTGGGTTTTAGCCTCCTGAGTGAAGTTTATCGTGAAGCGCGGGACTCGTGGAAAGCTGATCTGGCGCTAAACGGCCAGTATACGATTGAGCTATTCTCTTTCCCCTCTCCGGCACCACGGCCTAGCCGCCCGGAAGCATGCGGTTTACGGCATTTGGCTTTTCAGGTCGATGATATTGAACTGGCGATGCAGGAACTTGACGCTGCTGGTGTGATTTGCGAAGCAGTTCGCATTGATCCCTATACACAATCACGTTTTACTTTCTTTAATGACCCAGATGGTTTACCTCTGGAGCTCTATGAATTGATAGCGGAATAAGATGAACGCCACTCCTGCGACACCCAATGTTTTACTCAACCCACTGTTCGCTCAATTGGGTGAACAACGCCATGTTCTGGTTGGGTTTAGTGGTGGCTTGGATTCTAGCGTGCTGCTGCATCTATTGGTTTGCCTGCGCGATCAGCTTATTCCTGATTTGATCATTCGCGCTATTCATATTCATCATGGTTTAAACCCACGGGCAGATAGTTGGGTAACGCATTGCCAACAACAGTGTCGGCAATGGAAAATTCCACTGAAAGTGGTGCGCGTTAATATTGATACGCGTCATGCGGGTATTGAGGCGGCGGCGCGAACCGCTCGTTATGAGGCTTTTACCTCACATTTAGCCGCCAATGAAGTACTGCTTACCGCCCAGCATTTAGATGACCAGTGTGAAACCTTCTTACTGGCACTCAAACGCGGCAGTGGCCCGGCGGGTTTATCTGCCATGGCGGCTAAAATGCCTTTTGCTCACAGCCAACTATGGCGGCCATTATTGGCATTTTCTCGTGAAATGTTAGAAAACTATGCTCGAACACAGCACTTACAATGGATTGAAGATGACAGTAATCAGGACGATCGTTTTGATCGCAATTTCCTGCGATTAAGAATCTTACCTTTGTTGACTCAGCGCTGGCCACATTTTGCTCAAGCGACGGCGCGCAGTGCCAGTTTATGTGCTGAACAAGAGCAACTATTGGATGAGTTGCTGGCTGATAATCTGCAACAACTGCAAAATGAAGAGGGAGCGCTGTCTGTCGAGGGGTTATTACTTGCCTCCGAGGCTAAACGCGCCGCGATATTGCGCCGTTGGTTGGCTGGACGTGGTGCTTCAATGCCATCACAAAGCCAACTGCAACGTTTGTGGTTGGAAGTGGCGATGGCCAGACAGGATGCCGAGCCTCAATTGACTCTTGGCATATATCAGGTTCGCCGTTTTAGGCAATATTTGTACCTGCTATCACCACTGGCAGAGATACGAACACCGCATCTGTCTTGGGCTAAAGTTCAGGTCGCACCTGACGAGGCGGTGGCTGTACCCGCGCCTTTGATTTTGCCCGCCAATCTTGGGGTGCTGAGTTTTACGCGCGAGGGCGGGCAAGCTATTAAGCCTCCCGCTCTTGGCGAAGAAATAAGCATTCGCTTTGGTTTACAAGGGGATATAAAAATTGTCGGGCGGCACCACTCTCGTCAAGGCAAGAAAATATGGCAGGAGTTAGGTATCCCGCCGTGGCAACGGGAACGTATTCCTCTGCTGTATTTTGGCGAACAATTAATTGCCGCTGCCGGTGTATTTGTCACTCAAGCGGGGCAAGTTAATGAAGGCGACCCGTGCTGGCATCTACATTGGGCCAAACCGGCATTAAATAATAAGAAGAAATAATATTGTTGATTCTTGAGGAGCAATGATGAAATTAGTCGTTAGTATAGTGGCACTTAGTTTATGTAGTTTTTCGGCATTGGCAAAAAATGATATAGAAGCCGGTCGTGTGAAGTCAGCCAGCTGTGTGGCCTGCCATGGTGCACAGGGCAAAGTTTCAGTGCCTATGTATCCTAATCTTGCAGGGCAAAATGCTATGTATTTAGAACAATCACTGGCAGCTTATAAGAAAGGGACGCGTACCGGTGGACAGGCGGAAGTGATGCGCGCCTATGTTGTTAATTTGTCTGATGAGGATTTTTCAGATTTGGCGGCTTATTATGCGAGTTTGAAACCTTAATTAGCCTGTCCTGAATGCAAAACGGGCCACTTTTCAGTGGCCCGTCGTTAAAGGTGCAGAATTATGATGCACTTACTACTACAGTCCCTATCTCGGGGTGACTGAAGCTGGCTATGTGGTCAAGACGTAACTCACGCATTGTCCCCTCTTGCTCGACAATCAGGTATTCGACCTTTTTTCTCAGCAGCAGGTCACTAGCTTTACCTTCTACAAGCTCACCGCCTCTCAACTTCAACGTCAGTATCAGGTGATGTTGGCAGGCGAGTTCCAGATTATCGTAGTCATCACAATTGATGGGTTGATACTCTTCACTCATCGACATAATCGCTCACCAATAAGTTAGCGGCGGCATAGGCCGCCTGTTCCCTAACGGAGGACGGGAGTGCGTCGTTAGCCGCAACTTCGTCCAATGCTTTCAATACACAGCGCAGGGCGTCTGGCACGTAGCCAAGGTCACCACTTCCAATTTCGGCATAAAAACGGCGTACTAATTCACAGTATTGCTGCACAGTAATCCTCCCGGAAAAGTTTAACCCGGTAGATTCTCAGCACAAATACCACGCTGTTAACCTACGAAGATAAACTCTGAACTTATAAGGACTATAGCACAGGAGTGTTGGAGATATCAGCGCCAGAACAAAGCTTTCTTTTTAGTATTGATACAATTAATAACTCACTTTATACCGGGCTGGCTGCTAGCAGACTTAATCAAGTACACTATAAGCCAGATAATTAAGAGGTCACCCATGGCACTAAAAGCAACCATCCATAAAGCTGCCGTTAACATCGCTGATATGGACCGTAATTTTTTTCAGGATATTAACCTGACCATCGCGCAACACCCATCTGAAACTGACCAGCGCATGATGTTGCGTTTATTGGCATGGATTTGTCATGCTGATGAGCGTTTGTTGTTTACCAAAGGCTTGAGTGCTGATGACGAACCTGAAATTTGGCGTCACAATGATCACAATGGCATTGAACTATGGGTTGAATTGGGGCTGCCAGAGGAAAAGCGGTTGCGTAAAGCTTGTAACCAGTCACAGCAAGTTGTGCTCTATGCTTACAGCGAAAGGGCCGCTAAAGTGTGGTGGCCACAGGTGCAGGAAAAGTTATCGGGGCATCGTAATCTTCGGGTGCGTTTCCTGGATGATGAAAAAATGGCAAAGTTGGCCGCGCTGTCTCAGCGCAATATGTCATTGCAAGCCACGCTGCAAGAGGGAACTATTTGGTTATCAGATGATAAGAATAATCTGGAAATTAGTTTTGATGAATGGCAAGGCGATGGGCAATAAGCGTGTTGATTATATCCAATAATGTCAGCTTACCCGACAGCGAGATTGAACTGACGGCTATTCGGGCCCAAGGTGCGGGTGGGCAGCATGTGAATAAAACCTCAACAGCCATCCATTTGCGCTTTGACATTAAGGCCTCAAGCCTGCCAGAGTATTATAAAGAAAGGCTATTATTGCTCAATAGCCATTTGATGACCGCTGAGGGGGTCATCATTATTAAAGCGCAAGAATACCGTAGCCAGGATATGAATCGCGAGGCTGCATTAGCGCGGTTGGTAGCATTAATCCGTCAGGCGATGGTGGTAGAAAAAACTCGCAGGGCGACGAAACCGACCAAAGGTTCAAAAATCAGGCGAGTTGAAAGTAAAGTCCGCAAAGGAGCGACAAAAGCGCTGCGCGGTAAAATACATCAGGATTGATGCTGATATCAGCCCCAATAGTGACTGATGCGGCTTCATCCTTTTATATCGGACACAGTATGGGAGAATGACTGTGAGTAAATTAACAATAACGCTATTTTTGGCAGTAGGTGCACTGTCATTATTAGGTTGTAATAATCGGCATCAGCCGGTTGAGCAGGTTTTACAACCCATGCAGCAAAGTTATCAGGGTGTTTTACCTTGTGCAGATTGCAGCGGCCTGGATACTTCTTTGTTCCTCGATAGTGATGGAACTTTTATTTTGAAAGAAGTTTATCTTGGTAGCAAAGATGGTGACCAAGCATTTGCAGAATATGGTCACTGGGCGCGTACGGCGGATAAATTAGTGTTAACCACCGGGCAGGGGGAAAAACGTTATTTCCGACCTGTTGGTAAAAACCTTGTAATGCTTGATCAACAAGGCCTGCCGATTGAATCTAAATTGAATTATCAGTTAGTACCCAGCGCTCAGCCTTTACCTAAAACGCCGATGCCGCTTAGCGGCATGTATAAATACTTTGCTGATGCGGCAGTATTTACCGATTGCGCAACGGGCAAAACTTTCCCAGTGGAAAATAATATCGCCTTGGAAAAGGGATATTTAAAAGCGCGTAAAAATGTGGGGGAACCAGTATTCCTGACCCTTAATGGCCATTTTGATATTCGGCCGTCAATGGAGGAAGGGCAATCAGATAAAACACTGATCCCGGCAGGCGATATTCAGTTCAATGCCAATAAGAGCTGCGACAGTCAGTAGAATCTGACTTTTGCTGCAATAAAAAAACCGCCAGCTGTTATTCACATTCTGGCGGCTTTCTATTTAGAGCTAATTAGCGTTTGATTTGGCTCAGCAAGAAATCAATGATTTCACTGGTTTTAATCATTTGCTTTTCACCAGCACGGCGATTTTTATATTCCACTTCTTCGCTGTCGAGATTGCGGTCACCAATAACGATATTGTGTGGCACGCCAATTAATTCCATATCAGCAAACATCACGCCAGGGCGCTCTTTACGATCGTCGAGAATAACGTCAATGCCATGAGAGCGCAGGGTCGTATATAACTCTTCTGCCAGTTCTTTGACGCGGAAAGATTTATGCATATTCATTGGCAAAATAGCCACCTGGAATGGTGCAATAGCATCCGGCCAAATAATACCGCGGTCATCATGATTCTGTTCAATGGCAGCAGCAACCACACGGGAAACCCCAATACCGTAACAGCCCATGGTCATCACTTGGTTGCGGCCATCTTCACCTTGAACTGTGGCTTTCATGGCTTCTGAGTATTTCGTCCCTAACTGGAAGATATGACCCACTTCAATGCCGCGTTTGATAAGCAAAGTGCCTTGACCATCTGGGCTAATATCGCCTTCAACCACATTGCGCAAGCCTGCAATGTGTGGCAGCGGCAAATCACGCTCCCAGTTAATGCCAAAGTAATGTTTGCCATCGATATTCGCGCCTGCGCCAAAATCACTCATCACCGCGACACTGCGATCAGCGACAACAGGCATTGGTAGATTAACCGGGCCTAATGAACCTGGGCCAGCACCAATAACTGCACGAATTTCTTCTTCTGTCGCGAAAGTTAATGGCTTGGCAACTTGCGGCAATTTTTCAGCTTTAATCTCATTTAGTTCGTGATCACCACGAACCAGCAGGGCAACCAGCTTATGGCCACTCTCTTCATGAGCATGAACTATTAAGGTTTTCACGGTTTTTTCAATCGGCAGTGTGAACTGCTCGACTAATTCAGCGATGGTTTTTGCATTCGGAGTATCAATGATACGCAGTTCTTCTGCCGCAGCTGCTCGTGGTTGAGCCGGTGCCAGCGCTTCAGCGAATTCAATGTTAGCAGCATAATCAGAACCGGTTGAGAACACGATATCGTCTTCACCACTGTCTGCCAGCACTTGGAACTCGTGGGATGCACTGCCACCGATGGAGCCAGTATCTGCCAGTACCGCACGGAAATTCAGATCCATACGGCTGAAAATTTTACTGTATGCGGCATACATTGCGTCATAAGTTTCCTGCAATGATTCCTGAGTGGTATGGAAAGAGTAAGCGTCTTTCATCAGGAACTCACGGGCGCGCATCACGCCAAAACGTGGGCGAACTTCATCACGGAACTTGGTTTGAATTTGGAAGAAATTCAGTGGCAACTGCTTGTAAGAGTTGATCTCGCCACGAATCAAGTCAGTAATGACTTCTTCATGAGTTGGGCCGAGTACAAAAGGGCGCTCGCCGCGGTCAACAAAACGTAACAGTTCAGGGCCATATTGTTCCCAACGGCCACTCTCTTGCCATAAATCAGCCGGTTGCACGACAGGCATTGAAACTTCGATTGCACCGGCGTTATTCATTTCTTCACGCACGATGTTTTCGACTTTCTTCAACACCCGGACTCCGGTCGGCAACCAGGTATAAAGACCTGAGGCCAGTTTACGGATCATCCCGGCGCGGAGCATCAACTGGTGGCTGATCACTTCAGCATCAGCAGGTGTCTCCTTCAGAGTGGAGAGCAAATATTGGCTAGTACGCATGATGTTTTGGTTCCATTGGCACTGCAACAAATAGAGGCAGCCAAAAAAGTAAAAAGTAATTTAGTTTACCAGCGAGTGCGGGTTGTCAAAAGAGAGCTGGGTGAAATTTAGTATGGGTCGAGTGATAACACTTCCGTTTGGCCGGCAATAACCCGCCAGCGCACGTTAAATTCTAGTAGTAGAACCGCATATTCTCGGCTTTCATTATCACTTTTTCGGTAGGCTGGGCGCGGGTCTTGCGCTAAAACCTGAGTGATAAAACGCCGCAAATGTGGATAACGTTGTTGTTGCTGTATTAACTGTTGTTCGGCGGTAGGAGAAAAACTCACCGGCATGTCTGCATCGGGTGCTGTTTGAGCAAAACCCGCGCGCGCCTGGGGTTGGCTCTCCGCAAAAGGCAAATAAGGTTTGATATCAATCACTGGCGTGCCATCAACGAGATCCAGACTGCCTAGCGTCAAAATGACTTGTCCTCCTTGGCAATGCACCCCTTTCAACTCTATGAGGGACATGCCAATCGGGTTAGGCCGAAAGGTGGAGCGGGTGGCAAATACCCCCATTCGAGTATTACCACCTAGGCGCGGAGGGCGAACCGTAGGCCGCCAACCACCATCCATGGTTTGATGGAAAACGAACATCACCCATAAATGGCTAAAATCAGCCAAACCTCGCACAGCTTCCGCTTGGTTATAGGGAGCTAATAGGTGCAATTCGCCACCACCATCTTCAATCAGACCCGGTTGGCGCGGCACGGCAAACTTTTCTTTATAGGGTGAGCGGATGACGCCAATCTGATTAAAGGAGAAAACACTCATTTTGATGAAACATTCAGTGCAGAGCCTTGACACACGGCTTGTTGATAACAGCCGGGGACACCACTTTGTATTTCACATTGATGCAGTAAGACTGCATTGGCTTTCATATAGGATGCTCGAGTCTGCATTCTCTTACGAGCGGTTGCAATACTCGGTGGGGAGTCCTGAACGGTGGATTGGCAAGATTCACCGGACACTTCGCCTAAATCGCGAAAAGGCTTACCAACAAGCTCTTCTGCACTTTTATACAGTTTTACCGGAGCCGGACGAGGGGCAACGGTAGGGCTGGATTTGATAACCGGAGACGGTTGCTTAACCGGATTTTCTGTGGTGGATGGCTTTGATTGAAGCACGGAACACCCAGTTAGCGAGAGAGCTAACAGACACAGAGGTAACGCACGCATAGAAATTCCTCAGCCTTTTTATTTAAGAGGCGCTATTGAAGCAATCTATTATGCAAATAACAAGACGGGCTATAGCCCGTCTTGCAATATATTTAGCAAACAGTGAATTTAGGAAACCTATATTCAGCAAATTCAGTATTCAGCAAAATAGCTAACTGACTATTACCAGCCTTTAACTGCACCACCATTGAATGCTTTGTTTGCTGCGTCGTAAACTTCGTCAGATTGATAAGCTTGAACGAATTTCTTCACGTTTTCCGCATCTTTGTTGTCTTCACGGGCCACGATCAGGTTAACGTAAGGTGAGTCTTTATCTTCGACAAACAGGCCATCTTTAGCCGGTGTCAGGCCAATTTGGCTAGCATAAGTGGTGTTGATGATTGCCAATGCGATCTGTTGGTCATCCAAAGAACGTGGCAACTGAGGCGCTTCCAGTTCAATCAATTTCAGGTTTTTAGGGTTCTCAACCACATCCAGCACTGTTGGCAGCAGACCAACGCCGTCTTTCAGTTTAATCAGACCGACTTTTTGCAGCAGCAACAGTGAGCGGCCCAGGTTAGTCGGGTCATTTGGCAATGCTACCTGAGAGCCAGGTTGTAGTTCTTCCAATGATTTGATTTTTTTAGAGTAACCAGCAATCGGGTAAACGAATGAGTTACCAACAGAAACCAGTTTGTAGCCACGATCTTTGATTTGCTGATCCAGATAAGGTTTATGCTGGAAAGCATTCAGGTCAATATCGCCTTTGCTCAGTGCTTCATTCGGTAATACATAATCATTGAAGGTGACCAATTCAACATCCAGGCCATATTTGTCTTTTGCTACTTTTTGTGCAACTTCAGCAACTTGCTGTTCAGCACCCACAATTACACCGACTTTAATATGGTTTGGATCTTTTTCCGCTGGGCCGCAACCCACCAGTGCCAGAGTACCGATTAATGCACTAACTGCCGCAATAGATTTGAATTTTAAAGACATATCCTTTCCTCTATAAACACTTGTTAAGATGCGCCGCTGTGTGAGGCCGTCGCTATACCCTTCGTACTTTGGGCTACAGGGTTGTTCGCTACGTTCACTCACCTGAATCACTTACTTGATAAGCTCATCAGGATTCATTCGCTTGCTGCCTACCTGTAGATCCAAGTCCTTTGGGTAATATATGTATCAATAACTACTTGTGGGTAACGGCTTTTACGATCCGATCGCCACTTAACTGAATCAGATAAACCAAAATAACTAATAGCACCAACACTGTATTCATTACCGTGGCATTATAACCAATGTAACCATACTGATAGCCGATTTGACCTAAACCACCGGCACCGACTGCGCCCCCCATAGCGGAATAACCCACTAAGGTAATTAAAGTAATTGTGGCTGCATTTACCAAACCTGGTAGCGCTTCGGGTAACAACACTTTTTTGATGATTTGCATGGGTGTAGCACCCATAGCACGGGCTGCTTCAACCAATCCTGATGGAATTTCCAAAAGAGCATTTTCCACCATGCGAGCAATAAACGGAGCGGCACCTACCGTTAACGGGACTATTGCCGCCTGTAAACCAATAGAGGTGCCGACGATCATCCGAGTGAATGGAATCATCCATACCAATAAGATAATAAAAGGTATGGAGCGGAAGATATTCACTACCCCAGACAAGGTGCGATAAATCTTATTGTTCGCAATAATTTGCCCTGGGCGAGTGACATACAATAGAACCCCGACAGGCAGCCCCAACACAAAACCAAAGAAGCCAGAGACAAACGTCATCATTAGAGTTTCCCAGACGCCTCGGCCCATTAACCACATCATTGCCTCAGACATAACCCAGAACCTCTACTTTTACATGATGATCTTGCAAGAATTTGATAGCTGCGAGGCCATCATGATTGTCGCCATGCAGCTCAGCCAGCATGACACCAAATTTAACACCGCCGGCATAGTCCATTTGCGAGCTAAGGATACCAATATCAATATTAAAGCGACGAACAGCCTGTGAAATCAACGGCGCATCAACAGACTTACCGGTGAACTCCAGTTTAAGCAGCGGGACTCGGTCTGTGGTTGGCTCTTGGGTCATACGCAGTGCGTAATCTTCTGGAATATCCAAATGTAGGGTTGATTGAATAAATTGTTGCGCCAGTGGTGTTTTTGGATGAGAAAACACTTCACTGACACTGTCTTTCTCAATCAATTTGCCATCACTGATAACCGCAACTTGATCACAAATGCGTTTCACCACATCCATTTCATGGGTAATAAGCAAGATGGTCAGACCCAAACGGCGATTAATATCTTTTAGCAATTCCAGAATTGAACGGGTGGTTGCAGGATCCAGCGCACTGGTGGCTTCGTCACACAGCAGAACCTTAGGATTACTGGCCAAAGCGCGGGCGATAGCAACGCGTTGTTTTTGCCCACCGGACAGATTTGCAGGGTAAGCATCTTGTTTATCGGCAAGCCCGACTAAATCCAGCAGCTCAGTGACTCTCTTCTTTATATCTGCACGTGATGTGTTGTCCAGTTCAAGTGGCAACGCGATATTGCCATACACTGTGCGCGAGGAGAGCAAATTGAAATGCTGGAAAATCATGCCAATCTGACGACGAGCGCGAGTCAGTTGGCCTTCAGATAACGTTGTCAGATCTTGCCCATCAACCAGTACTTGTCCGCTGGTGGGGCGTTCTAACATATTGGCGCATCGGATCAAGGTACTTTTACCGGCACCTGAGGCACCAATAACGCCATAAATTTGCCCAGCTGGGACGTGCAAACTCACGTCTGAAAGCGCGGTAATGGTGCGCGAACCCTGCTGGAATACTTTGCTGATATGAGAAAGTTTAATCATATTATTCTTATTTTATCGTCATTTCCGTGGCTAGATAAAAAGTAAACTTTGGCAGAACCCAAAGTATAGATTGGATGTTAAGGCGTCTAGACGGCTAAGTCAACTGGCAACACTGATTCTCTGCCATTCTCAATCGGTAAGAAAACATGCGATACTAACCAAGTTTACAGCCCTCAGGAGCAGATAAGTGACTCAGCCCGTCCCCGCAATATTTTTAGATCGTGATGGAACAATTAATGTTGATCATGGTTATGTCCACGAAATTGATAATTTTCAGTTTATCGATGGTGTTATTGATGCTTGCCGTGAATTGAAAGAAATGGGTTTTGCTCTGGTTTTGGTTACCAACCAATCAGGGATTGCGCGCGGTATTTTTACCGAAGAGCAATTTTTGAGCCTCACCGAGTGGATGGATTGGTCTCTTGCTGATCGTGGTGTTGATTTAGATGGTATCTATTTCTGCCCACATCATCCCGATGGCAGTGTAGCGGAGTTTCGCGAAACATGTGAATGCCGTAAGCCATTGCCAGGCATGTTACTGCAAGCACAAAGTGAATTGAACATCGATATGGCTTCTTCTTATATGGTTGGCGACAAAATTGAAGATATGCAGGCAGCACTAGCGGCAAATATCGGTACTAAAGTGTTAGTCCGCACCGGTAAGCCTGTGACTGCAGAAGGTGAAGCAGCGGCAGATTGGGTGCTAAATAGCCTGGCTGACCTGCCAAAAGCGATAAAAATGCGTCACAAATAGTCGTTTCGTTTAAATAGTCAGCAAACGGAAAAAACTTTAATATAAACCCTTGCCATTCTGAAGCAGCTCCCTATAATGCGCATCCATCGACACGGCGCTGTGAGCAACTTCACAGAGTGGCTGGGGAGAACAGAGGAAATTAACTGATTAAGTGGTTGACTCTGTAGCGGGAAAGCGTATTATCTGCCTCCCGCGTTACCGTAAGATTCGCCGAAAGGCAAACGGGTAACGAACGCTCTTTAACAATTTATCAGACAATCTGTGTGGGCACTCGCAAGACGATATCGAAGCCTGTTTCGACAGGCAGAAGAAATATCAAAGTCTTGAAGAGTGACCAAAGCAGTACACATTTGAACTTCGGTTCGAATGCATATTTGCAGAAAGTAATCTTTGAGCATCGCTATGTTAACTCATAGCAAATCAAACAAATCTTAAATTGAAGAGTTTGATCATGGCTCAGATTGAACGCTGGCGGCAGGCCTAACACATGCAAGTCGAGCGGCAGCGGGAAGTAGTTTACTACTTTGCCGGCGAGCGGCGGACGGGTGAGTAATGTCTGGGAAACTGCCTGATGGAGGGGGATAACTACTGGAAACGGTAGCTAATACCGCATGACCTCGCAAGAGCAAAGTGGGGGACCTTCGGGCCTCACGCCATCGGATGTGCCCAGATGGGATTAGCTAGTAGGTGGGGTAATGGCTCACCTAGGCGACGATCCCTAGCTGGTCTGAGAGGATGACCAGCCACACTGGAACTGAGACACGGTCCAGACTCCTACGGGAGGCAGCAGTGGGGAATATTGCACAATGGGCGCAAGCCTGATGCAGCCATGCCGCGTGTGTGAAGAAGGCCTTCGGGTTGTAAAGCACTTTCAGCGAGGAGGAAGGCAGTCGTGTTAATAGCACGATTGATTGACGTTACTCGCAGAAGAAGCACCGGCTAACTCCGTGCCAGCAGCCGCGGTAATACGGAGGGTGCAAGCGTTAATCGGAATTACTGGGCGTAAAGCGCACGCAGGCGGTTTGTTAAGTCAGATGTGAAATCCCCGCGCTTAACGTGGGAACTGCATTTGAAACTGGCAAGCTAGAGTCTTGTAGAGGGGGGTAGAATTCCAGGTGTAGCGGTGAAATGCGTAGAGATCTGGAGGAATACCGGTGGCGAAGGCGGCCCCCTGGACAAAGACTGACGCTCAGGTGCGAAAGCGTGGGGAGCAAACAGGATTAGATACCCTGGTAGTCCACGCTGTAAACGATGTCGACTTGGAGGTTGTGCCCTTGAGGCGTGGCTTCCGGAGCTAACGCGTTAAGTCGACCGCCTGGGGAGTACGGCCGCAAGGTTAAAACTCAAATGAATTGACGGGGGCCCGCACAAGCGGTGGAGCATGTGGTTTAATTCGATGCAACGCGAAGAACCTTACCTACTCTTGACATCCACAGAACTTAGCAGAGATGCTTCGGTGCCTTCGGGAACTGTGAGACAGGTGCTGCATGGCTGTCGTCAGCTCGTGTTGTGAAATGTTGGGTTAAGTCCCGCAACGAGCGCAACCCTTATCCTTTGTTGCCAGCACGTAATGGTGGGAACTCAAGGGAGACTGCCGGTGACAAACCGGAGGAAGGTGGGGATGACGTCAAGTCATCATGGCCCTTACGAGTAGGGCTACACACGTGCTACAATGGCAGATACAAAGTGAAGCGAACTCGCGAGAGCAAGCGGACCACATAAAGTCTGTCGTAGTCCGGATTGGAGTCTGCAACTCGACTCCATGAAGTCGGAATCGCTAGTAATCGTAGATCAGAATGCTACGGTGAATACGTTCCCGGGCCTTGTACACACCGCCCGTCACACCATGGGAGTGGGTTGCAAAAGAAGTAGGTAGCTTAACCTTCGGGAGGGCGCTTACCACTTTGTGATTCATGACTGGGGTGAAGTCGTAACAAGGTAACCGTAGGGGAACCTGCGGTTGGATCACCTCCTTACCTAACGATACGCATTGCGTAGTGTCCACACAGATTGTCTGATAGAAAGTAACGAGCAAATAAGGCCGGGCTGAGAAATTAGTCGGGCTTTAGTACCTTGTTGGGTCTGTAGCTCAGGTGGTTAGAGCGCACCCCTGATAAGGGTGAGGTCGGTGGTTCAAGTCCACTCAGACCCACCAACTCATCCTCATACTGCGTTACAGACACACTCGTTTATAACAATAAACGTCGCGTGACTGCGCCTTGTCTGAGAATGAGTTATGCCGATAAGGTATTTTGCTTTTTATATGGGGCTATAGCTCAGCTGGGAGAGCGCCTGCCTTGCACGCAGGAGGTCAGCGGTTCGATCCCGCTTAGCTCCACCATATAAAACTATTTCAAAACGTACTGCGGTCGCAAGACTCAGTGTGTTGTGAAATATTGCTCTTTAACAATCTGGAACAAGCTGAAAATTGAAACAATACAGCTGAAACTTATCTCTCCGTAGATGTACTGAGATAAGGATTAACCTGTATTAGAGTCTCTCAAATAATCGCAACGCAAGTTGTCTGCAAAGACACCTTCGGGTTGTGAGGTTAAGCGACTAAGCGTACACGGTGGATGCCTAGGCAGTCAGAGGCGATGAAGGGCGTGCTAATCTGCGAAAAGCGTCGGTAAGGTGATATGAACCGTTATAACCGACGATACCCGAATGGGGAAACCCAGTGCAATTCGTTGCACTATTGCATGGTGAATACATAGCCATGCAAGGCGAACCGGGGGAACTGAAACATCTAAGTACCCCGAGGAAAAGAAATCAACCGAGATTCCCCTAGTAGCGGCGAGCGAACGGGGAGGAGCCCAGAGTCTGAATCAGTTTGTGTGTTAGTGGAAGCGTCTGGAAAGTCGCAGGGTACAGGGTGATACTCCCGTACACAAAAACACACTTGCTGTGAACTCGATGAGTAGGGCGGGACACGTGACATCCTGTCTGAATATGGGGGGACCATCCTCCAAGGCTAAATACTCCTGACTGACCGATAGTGAACCAGTACCGTGAGGGAAAGGCGAAAAGAACCCCGGCGAGGGGAGTGAAATAGAACCTGAAACCGTGTACGTACAAGCAGTGGGAGCACCTTCGTGGTGTGACTGCGTACCTTTTGTATAATGGGTCAGCGACTTATATTTTGTAGCAAGGTTAACCGAATAGGGGAGCCGTAGGGAAACCGAGTCTTAACTGGGCGTCTAGTTGCAAGGTATAGACCCGAAACCCGGTGATCTAGCCATGGGCAGGTTGAAGGTTGGGTAACACTAACTGGAGGACCGAACCGACTAATGTTGAAAAATTAGCGGATGACTTGTGGCTGGGGGTGAAAGGCCAATCAAACCGGGAGATAGCTGGTTCTCCCCGAAAGCTATTTAGGTAGCGCCTCGTGAACTCATCTTCGGGGGTAGAGCACTGTTTCGGCTAGGGGGCCATCCCGGCTTACCAAACCGATGCAAACTCCGAATACCGAAGAATGTTATCACGGGAGACACACGGCGGGTGCTAACGTCCGTCGTGAAGAGGGAAACAACCCAGACCGCCAGCTAAGGTCCCAAAGTCATGGTTAAGTGGGAAACGATGTGGGAAGGCATAGACAGCCAGGATGTTGGCTTAGAAGCAGCCATCATTTAAAGAAAGCGTAATAGCTCACTGGTCGAGTCGGCCTGCGCGGAAGATGTAACGGGGCTAAACCATGCACCGAAGCTGCGGCAGCGACACTTAGGTGTTGTTGGGTAGGGGAGCGTTCTGTAAGCCGTTGAAGGTGACCTGTGAGGGTTGCTGGAGGTATCAGAAGTGCGAATGCTGACATAAGTAACGATAATGCGGGTGAAAAACCCGCACGCCGGAAGACCAAGGGTTCCTGTCCAACGTTAATCGGGGCAGGGTGAGTCGACCCCTAAGGCGAGGCTGAAAAGCGTAGTCGATGGGAAACAGGTTAATATTCCTGTACTTGGTGTTACTGCGAAGGGGGGACGGAGAAGGCTAGGCTAGCCGGGCGACGGTTGTCCCGGTTTAAGCATGTAGGCGGAGCGACTTGGTAAATCCGGTTGCTTATCAACGCTGAGGTGTGATGACGAGTCACTACGGTGATGAAGTAGTTGATGCCAAGCTTCCAGGAAAAGCCTCTAAGCATCAGGTAACATTAAATCGTACCCCAAACCGACACAGGTGGTCAGGTAGAGAATACTCAGGCGCTTGAGAGAACTCGGGTGAAGGAACTAGGCAAAATGGTGCCGTAACTTCGGGAGAAGGCACGCTGGCATTAGGTAATGGGACTTGCTCCCGGCGCCGAAGCCAGTCGCAGATACCAGCTGGCTGCAACTGTTTAATAAAAACACAGCACTGTGCAAACACGAAAGTGGACGTATACGGTGTGACGCCTGCCCGGTGCTGGAAGGTTAATTGATGGGGTCAGCCGCAAGGCGAAGCTCTTGATCGAAGCCCCAGTAAACGGCGGCCGTAACTATAACGGTCCTAAGGTAGCGAAATTCCTTGTCGGGTAAGTTCCGACCTGCACGAATGGCGTAATGATGGCCAGGCTGTCTCCACCCGAGACTCAGTGAAATTGAACTCGCTGTGAAGATGCAGTGTACCCGCGGCAAGACGGAAAGACCCCGTGAACCTTTACTATAGCTTGACACTGAACATTGAGCCTTGATGTGTAGGATAGGTGGGAGGCATTGAAGTGTGGACGCCAGTCTGCATGGAGCCAACCTTGAAATACCACCCTTTAATGTTTGATGTTCTAACTCGGCCCCGTAATCCGGGGTGAGGACAGTGTCTGGTGGGTAGTTTGACTGGGGCGGTCTCCTCCCAAAGAGTAACGGAGGAGCACGAAGGTTAGCTAATCACGGTCGGACATCGTGAGGTTAGTGCAAAGGCATAAGCTAGCTTGACTGCGAGAGTGACGGCTCGAGCAGGTACGAAAGTAGGTCTTAGTGATCCGGTGGTTCTGAATGGAAGGGCCATCGCTCAACGGATAAAAGGTACTCCGGGGATAACAGGCTGATACCGCCCAAGAGTTCATATCGACGGCGGTGTTTGGCACCTCGATGTCGGCTCATCACATCCTGGGGCTGAAGTAGGTCCCAAGGGTATGGCTGTTCGCCATTTAAAGTGGTACGCGAGCTGGGTTTAGAACGTCGTGAGACAGTTCGGTCCCTATCTGCCGTGGGCGTTGGAAGATTGAGAGGGGCTGCTCCTAGTACGAGAGGACCGGAGTGGACGAATCACTGGTGTTCGGGTTGTCATGCCAATGGCATTGCCCGGTAGCTAAATTCGGAAGAGATAACCGCTGAAAGCATCTAAGCGGGAAACTTGCCTCGAGATGAGTCTTCCCTGGGGCTTTAAGCCCCCTGAAGGAACGTTAAAGACTATGACGTTGATAGGCTGGGTGTGTAAGTGCAGCGATGCATTGAGCTAACCAGTACTAATGATCCGTGAGGCTTAACCTTACAACACCGAAGGTGTTTTGGTGATTTGAGAGAAATTAAGATTTTCAGCGAAGTTCCGAGATTGGATTGGCTGGCTGTGTGATATTGCATAGCGGGTTAATTGAAACAGAATTTGCCTGGCGGCCATAGCGCGGTGGAACCACCTGACTCCATGCCGAACTCAGAAGTGAAACGCCGTAGCGCCGATGGTAGTGTGGGGTCTCCCCATGCGAGAGTAGGACACTGCCAGGCATCAAATAAAGCCGAGACCCCATGCCAAAAGCGTGGGGTTTTTGCTATGTGGAAAAGAAAAAGAGAAAAGCCTTCTGCTGCGCAGAGGGCTTTTTTTATGTATCCACTTAAAACAAAATACAATATGAGTATATTGATCGGTTAGACTAGCGCCAGTAGTTCTATAGGTAATCTTAGTTAACTGCCTGATAAAGACTATAGCCAGTGACTGCGCCAGCGACATCCCAGGCAAAATCTTTCCAACTCCAGCCCGTGCCAGCTTGGCGGCTATCATATAGCTCTTTAGCTGCGCCGATACTTATCGAAAATAGTAAACCGAAATTGCGGCTTTTGGCATCTGACCAATTCTGATGTTCACCATAAGCTGTACCCGCAGCGGCTAGTGCTGCAGAGGCAAAAAAATGTTGGGCTTTATCTTTTCCCGTCCAGCTATCGTTGGCCATATGGGTACATGCAGAGCTGGTGAAAAGTAGCGGGGCAATAATTAAAGGGCGAAGATAAGGTGGGCACCACATGCCGTTCCTCCCCTGGCTGGAGACAGAAAACCCGGTAATAGAGCCGGGTTTTTTGTTTGAATTTTACAGAATACGACTAATGAGTCGGTCGATACGAATTCTGCGTAAGCGGCGGATCAGTTTACGCACCTTGACCGGATACTGCTGAATATTCTCAAGTTCAAGGTAGTGTGAAACAACTTTAGTATGAGTTCGAATACATTCCAGCTCTTTTGCACGCTGCTCATGCATCTCATGCTTAGGATCGTGGATCAAAATGGCATTTTCCAGATCCAGACGCCATGCACGTGGATTCAGATTGTTCCCCGTGATCAACTGCCAGTTATTATCTACCCACATCCCTTTCAGATGATAAGTATTGTCGCCATCTTTCCATAAACGAACAATCAGTTGACCATTATCTATAAAGCGCTGTAAGCGGCTAAGGAAGCGGCGCAAGTTGATTTCATATAGGTATGGTAAAGCACCAATGATTTTAAACGGCTGATCTTCGGGAATATAAAAGTCGTTCGCTGTTTTGTCACCAACAATAATCTCAACCTGTTTACCTTCGCGCAGTAGATAAATGATATTACGAACTAACAATGCGGGCAGGTTGAAATAGGGCGTACAAATAGTGAGGCGTTCATCAGCGGAAGCCATTAAATGATGAATAGTTTTGTTGAGTTGGCTTTTTTTACCTAGCCCAACCAGCGGAGTGACTGCTAATTCATCATTGCCAGCTTGTGCTGGAAATTGATAACCGATATCTCGCAGTGATGATCGAAACTGCCGAGTTTCGTTTTTGATCTCAGGATTAGTGGGGCGATCAATGCGATCGAGACGCTGAACGGCACCTGCACTCAGAACTCGTTGCTTCACATAATCAACCATAATATCGGCTAATGATTGATTCGTAATTAATTGATAACGGTCATAACGATATTTATCGTTTTGATAGAGATAGACATCATTGATGCTGGCACCACTGTAAATTACGGTATCATCAATGATAAAACCTTTCAGATGCAACACACCAAGGGCTTCGCGGGTATTCACCGGGACACCGTAAACCGGAACACAGATATCTGGGTGCTTGTTTGCCATCTCACAATACCAATCTGCATTAGTATTAACAGCGGCGGCCCCGATGCGGCCTCGTTGGGCGCGATGCCAATCCACTAATACACAAATTTCCAGCTCAGGATGCCGCTGTTTGGCCTGATAGAGAGCGCTCATCACATCACGGCCTGCATCATCCTGCTCAAGGTAAAGCGCCACCAGATAGATACGTTTGGTCGCCTGGCCTATTAATTCCAGCAGAGTAGAGCGGAAAACCTTGGGGCAATAAAGCGTTTGGACATCATCAACTGACTGGGGGAGTTTGGGCAGTTGTGCAAGGTGTTGTTGATGTTTGCTACGTTTGAATTTTGACAACATCACAGTGCGCTTCTTCTCTTGTTATTTGATGGCAGAACCGCCATATCCAAAAAAACACTAATCCATAGAGTCGGGCGATAATACCACTACTTTTCCGGATTGTGCGCAAGTTTTGCCAACCGTAGACCGAATCACTTATCTATGTGGGCTATATCACAGCGATTCAGGTGATTGAAATCAAAGTGTCAGCTCTAGGTTAACAATGCCATCTTCCATTTGCACATCAATACTAAAACCCAGTTTCTTCGCCAACCCAATCATACCCCGATTATTGGGCATGGTGACTGCTGTTAGCCGAGTTAACCCATGGCTGCGGGTGTACTGGATCATTTTCTCGAGCAACTCCCGCCCCAGCCCCAGTCCTTTTAAATCTGAGCGCACCAAGACAGCGAACTCCGCATCAATATTGTCAGGGTCAGATAGCGCGCGCGTGACACCAATAATTTCCGGGCCAGTTGCATTTTGACGCACCGCAACAAAGGCCATTTCCCGATCATAGTCAATCTGTGTCATGTTCGCCAAATCATCGTGGCTGAATTCGTTGATTTCACTGAAGTAGCGATAGTAGAGATCTTCTTTAGTGACTTGATCAATAAACAGTTTTAGCAGCGGCTCATCCTCCGGCAAGATAGGGCGGAATAAGCAATGAGAGCCGTCTTTTAGTATCACGGTTTGTTCCAACTCGTGCGGGTAGGGGCGGATAGCCAGTCGCGCTTGTGGGTCGCCAGTGACGGGAGCTAACTGCATTGATACATCCAGCAGCGTGAACTCACTGCCAGAAGCAAGCACGGGGTGAATATCTAAACGCGAGATTTCAGGGCAGTCGAGAATCAAGTTGGAAACTTGTACTAGCAAACGGCTCAGGCCAGGAATGTCGAGAGGTTGCAGTGAGCCGCGGCTGCGGATTTTTCCACCTTTGACCGCCTGGATTATCAGATAGCGGGCTAATGCCATATTGAGGGGCGGTAATGCAACTGCGGCCTGCGTTTCATGGTGCCATTCAATGCCGCCTTCCCCCAGCATAATGAGTGGGCCAAAAATGGCATCTTGTTCCACAGCAATCCGTAGCTCCTGCGCCCCAGCGCGGTTTGCCATACTTTGCACCAATAAACCGTCGATACGGGCTTGGGGATAAGTGCGTTTCACGCGATCAAGAATATCGTCCGCTGCCCGTTGCACTTCGATTGCGGTACGCAGGTATAACATGACTCCCTGAACTTCGGATTTATGCGCAATATCTGGCGAGCGTAATTTGATGGCAACCGGATAGCCCAACCGCTCAGCAATATGTACTGCTTCGACACTGTCACTGGCAATCCAGGTTGGCAACATGCTGAGGCCATAGGCTTCAAGGATCGGCTGCACTTCATGGGTATCAAGTTGGGTCGTACCTTCTGCCAGGGCCTGGCGAATTAACTGGTGCACATGGGCGGTATTGGCCGTGAGGCCGATAGGCAAGGCTGGAGTTTCTTTTAACTGCTTTTGGTTACGGCGATATTCAACCATGTGCATAAAGGCGGTTATCGCGCCTTCTGGCGTGCGATAGGTCGGAATACCGGCCTCCGTGAATAAACGACGGGCATCTTGTGATGAATATTCACCGCACCAATTAGTTAGCAAGGTAATGCGCTTACCGCGCGGGTGCTGGCGGATGGCCGATATCAATAACTCAGCGGTTTTACCGCCCGGTGCCGCTGCGCTCGGTGAGTGGATAAGCAACAGCGCGTCGTAATCGGTGCTGTCCAATAAGGGTTTAAGCGCCGCTAAATAGCGCTCAGCGCTGGCATCATCCCGCAGGTCAATCGGATTTCGTAAGGAAACAAAAGGCGGTAGTGCCGCGCTCAGGGCGGATTGCGTGGTATCAGACAGTGTTGCCAGCTTGCCATTACGGCTAATCAACTCATCCAAGGCCATTGCCGCCGGGGCTGCGCCATTGCTGACAATCAGTAACCGCTCCCCGCGCAATGGGTGCATATGGCTTAGTGTTTCGACTGCCGAAAATAGCTCGTGAGTATCTTGAACCCGCAACAGACCCGCGCGCTGAATGGCTGCGTCATAGGCAGCATCCAACCCTTGTTGGCCATTGAGTAATTGTTGGGCACGTTGGCTGCGGCCGCTTTTGACCACCAGAATGGGTTTATTGCGCGAGGCACTGCGGGAGGCGGATAAGAAGCGGCGCGCATCACTGATATGCTCAAGATACAACATGATAGCGCTGGTTTTCCCATCTCTGGCGAGGAAGTCGAGCAAGTCATCGACATCAATGTCCAGGCTATCACCGAGAGCAATGAAGTAAGAGAATCCCACTTCGCGTTGCTGCGCCCAGTCCAAAATGGTGTTGGCAACTGCCGCTGATTGGGAGATAAACGCCAGCCGCCCTTTTTTGATAGGCACTGGCGAGAAGCTGGCATTTAACCCTTGCCACGGAGCCAGTAAACCCAGACTGTTTGGGCCAAGTAAGCGCATATGGTGGCGTTGCGCGCAGGCTTTCAGTTCAGGGAATTGTTCAGTTGCCGCCGACAGGATAATCACCGCTTTACAACCCCGAGTCCCTAAGTCTTCCAGCAGTGATAGGTTACGGCGGTCATGGGTGCACAAAATGGCCAGGTCGGGGGTAATGGGTAGGCTGGCGATATTTGCGTAAGCCAGCACACCACAAACGGCTTTATGAGTAGGAGTAACAGGTAGAATCGGGCCATTAAAGCCGCCATCGAGCAAATTACGCATCATTAGAAAACCCGCGCGCTCCGGTTTTTCAGATGCGCCAATGACCGCAATAGACTTGGGGCGTAGTAGGGCTTCTAATCCACGTTGGCTCATATTATCCCCGTCATCTTTCAAGTTGCAGGAGTGTTGATTGCGTCCGGTTACTCAGCCCATTCATGGCCATCGCCTCTACGAGGTTGCCGCAAACAGCGTTCAAATTTGTTCCCGAATCACTGACTGGTCAGTGACCTTAAAATAAATAGACTTATCGGGATGCACTTACTTGCCGTCTTCCTGTCCCCTCAAATCTATTGGGGGTCAGTCAAAGACAGCTTTATTGATTTTATGCGATTTTTTCGGTATTTGCTGTGACTCGGCCCACTGGATGGTGAGGTTTTCCTGCTAAATATTGCTGGCGGAAATAATGAAAATGGGCAGTTAATCCATCGGCGGCATGAATATCACCAGCTTGCTGGAGTAGGGCTGCAGCAACTTCGACGGTGCAATGTTGTTCCGGGCGTGCTGCTTCTCGCAGCATATAATCCGAGGTATTGCTGACATTCAGCGACAATATCGGTAGTCCGCTAAGATACGGGCTTCTACGAAACATTTTTTTAGCTTCAGTCCAGGTACCGTCCAGCAGAATAAATAACGGTGGTTTATCGCTGACAGGTAATTGATTGAAGACTTGCCGCTCGGGGTCGGCATATTTTTCTGGGAAAACCACATAAGGTTGGCGCTGAGGGTCGCGTATCGCGGCTAACAGCTCAGGGGAAACTTCTGTTCGCGCCCAGAGAAAAGCTTGAGTGTTTGGCAGAATATCAGCAATTAAGCGGCCAGTATTACTGGGCTTGAGGGGTTCAGTATCAAACATTATCAGGCAAAAACGGCTGTTGGCCGGCTGTTGTTTGATGGTGTCACACAAGCAAAATCGCTCAGTTAACAGACAGCCTTGGCAGCGAATAGCACGGCAACCACGGGCGCGATAAGGGCGGGTGGATGCGGATAACCGCTGCTGGCGCAAACGCAATACTGCATTTTCCGTCGGTAAAGCATTTATGACCGTCGGTAAAATAGGGTCGGTGGTGGATGATTCAGTCACGACGGACTCCTGAAGAAATAGCGCTATTCTAATCAACCCTTGTGCCCAGTCATACCATAAAAGAAAAAACAACACTCCAACAGAAAACTGTCAGGGTGCTGTTTTGGATTATAACCACACTTTATCGGGCACTTGAGTGGCCCCGAAGGGTGATAAATGAGTTAAACTAGCTTAGCGCGCGGTAGGTTCCACTGATAATTGCTCATTTAACCAATTATCAAAAGGTGCCTTTGGCAATGCGCCGCTAAGCATGTCGACCATTTTGCCGTTTCGATACAGCATAATGGTGGGAATGCTGCGGATACGGAAACGCGCGCTGAGTGCGGGTTCTGCTTCAGTATTGATTTTAACGAAGCGAACTTTTCCGGCTCGCTCTGCGGCAACATCTTCAAAGATGGGCGCGAAGCTGCGGCAAGGGCCACACCATGGTGCCCAGAAGTCTATGACCACCGGCAGGTCATCTTGCAGCAGTTTATCCAGTGTTTCGGCGGTGGCGTTAATGACTTCGCCATCAAATAAAGAGTGGCCGCAGCGCCCACATTTAGCGCCGTCATCAATACGTGCTTCCGGTAGGCGATTGGTCGCCATACAAGCTGTACATACCGTATTCATAAATTAGCCTTTATTGAGTATCTGAGTAGATTGAGGGAAACCATACAGTCAATGTGACCTGAATTGTTTCGTTGTTGTTATCTATTATGGATATAAATGAAGTTAGTGCCAAAATGGTTTATTCGATGAATACGATAGTTGCTAGCTTTTAGCGCTTGCTTATGGCTAACCGAGCAGACATCAGGTAATCTTCGCGCCCTGCGCGTTGGTGGAGAAGACAATGAACGATTCATTTAGTGGCAAAAACGGCAAAGTTAAAGTGATGTACGTCCGTAGTGACGAAAACAGCAGCGACGACCGTAGTAACAATAACCGTGGTAAAAACCCGCGTCCGGCAGGCAAAGGCCGCCCGGGTGATAATGCCGGTCGCGGCAGCTCATCGCGTAATAATGACTCACGTCGTAATGATTCAGGCCGTAATGAACGCACGAGTCCTAGCCGTCCGGCGCGTTCTGACAGCAGTGGCCCTTACGATTCACCGTGGAAAACGGTGTCTCGCGCCCCCACTGAAGAACCCGAGTTTGATCACGGCGGTATCAGCGGTAAAAGCCATGTAGACCCAGCGCAATTGCGCCGTCAGCGGGCTGAAGAAACACGCGTTTATGGCGAAAATGCCTGTAAAGCGCTGTTTGAAAGCCGTCCTGATGCTATTGTGCGCGCTTGGTTTGTGCAGTCAGTTACCCCTCGTTTCCGTGAAGCATTGAAATGGATGGCGGCTAACCGCAAGGCTTACCATGTGGTTGAAGAAGATGAACTGGCTAAAGCATCTGGCACTGAACACCACGGTGGCGTGTGCTTCCTGATTAAAAAACGTCAGGGTTTGGATGCAGAAACTTATCTGCAACAACAGACTCAGGCGAAAGATTGCGTGTTGGCACTGGAAGATGTGGGTAACCCACATAATCTGGGCGGCATTATGCGGACCTGTGCGCATTTTGGTATCAATGGCGTGTTGCTGCAAGACCCCGCAGTGTTGGAGTCTGGTGCGGCTGTTCGTACAGCAGAAGGCGGTGCAGAGCATATCAAAGCAATCAATGCTGATGACTTCCTTTCTGTGTTGGATACTTTCCGTAAAGCGGGCTACACCATAGTGACCACCTCAAGCCATAAAGGTGTCAGTCTGGCGAAAGCTGAGCTACCAGCCAAAATGGTGTTGGTCTTAGGGCAAGAGAGTGATGGCCTGACTGACAGCGCTTGGCAGCAGGGCGATGTGAGTGTCTCTATTGGCGGTACTGGCAAAGTTGAAAGTTTGAATGTGTCAGTGGCGACCGGTATTTTGCTGTCGGAGTGGTGGCGTCAAAATCAGGCTTAATTCATTCGTCGTTGCAATAGCTAAAATATAAAGTAACAAGTTGATAAGCGGGGAAATGTGCCGAATGGGTCGTAACGGCGTAAGCCGTCGGAGCGCCCATTGGTGCAGTCACCCCGCTAATCTCCGAACTATAAAATAGCTTGGTTGATAACCTTAAAGGGCGCTGATGATAAGTCAGCGCCCTTTTTTTATTAGTCAGTTTTTGCTGCTAGTGCGCGCCACCGCCTCCGCCGCCGGAGGTAAATGGCGGTTTAGCAAACCACACCAGTGCCAGTAGCAGTAGGAACACGCCCGCCGAGAGCCAGAAAATCTCATTAGCCGAGATAATCAGCCCTTGATTGGTAATTTCCCGTGCCAGATAAGCCGATGCTTGCTGCTGATTCATCCCCAGTTTCTCGAGATCCTGATACATTTGCGTGGCATTCGGGTTAAACGGGTTAACAAATTCCGTCAACTGTGAATGGTGCATCGATTCTCTTTGCGTCCACAAAGTGGTGGTGATTGAAGTACCAATCGACCCCGCCAGTGTTCGCAGGAAGTTAGATAAACTGGATGCCGCCGCCATACGCTCTGGCGGTAAACCGGACAAAGTAATCGCCGTCAGTGGCATAAAGAAGCAGGCAATAGCAAAACCTTGCACAAACTGCGGCCACGCCGAGGCACCAAAATCCATTCCCGGTTCGAATGTATATGCTCGCCAATAGAAACAAACCGCATACATAATGAAGCTGAATGTGACTAATTGACGCATATCAATTCGATGTGAGAAGCGCCCAATTATGGGTGACAATAGCACCGGTAATATCCCCACCGGCGCTGATGCCAAGCCGGCCCAGGTGGCGGTATAGCCATATACCTCCTGTAATAGCTGTGGCAGCAAGACTATCGCGCCGAAGTACAACATATAGGCCAGGCTGATACACAAACAACCAATGGTAAAGTTTCTCGATTTGAATAATGACAAATCGATCACCGGATGGTCGTCGGTTAGCTCCCACACTATCAGGAAGATAATGGCGATCACGGCAATGACCGTCAGGACGATTATCTCGGTCGAGTTAAACCAGTCCAGCTCCTTACCTTGGTCAAGCATGATTTGTAGGGCACCGATACCCACCACCAATAATACCAACCCCACGGTATCAATAGGTTTGATTTCAGTTTTGGTCTCGCGCCCTTTCAGGGTGCTGCCCGCCACTAAAATGACCACCAGCCCGATTGGGATGTTGATAAAGAAGATCCAGCCCCAGTGATAGTTGTCACTGATATAACCGCCGAGGATCGGCCCAAAGATTGGGGCGACAACAATCGTCATCGACCACAATGCCAGGGCCATACTTCGCTTCGCGGGCGGGTAGTTATTCAGTAGCAAACTTTGTGACAATGGGATCAATGGGCCTGCGACCAACCCTTGAATAACCCGGAAGAAGATAAGCATCCCCAGGCTGTTTGACACGCCGCACAGCCATGAGGCCAGTGCGAATAACCCCGTCGACCACAGGAACAATCTGACTTCACCGATGCGTTTTGCCAGCCAACCGGTGATAGGGATGGAAATCGCATTTGCTACGCCGAATGAAGTAATAACCCATGTACCTTGGGAGTTGGACGAGCCAAGATCCCCGGCAATGGTCGGAATAGCTACGTTAGCAATAGTGGAGTCCAGCACCTGCATGAAAGTCGCTAATGATAGCGCGACGGTCATCCAGGCAAGTTGGGCACCTTCAAGCGGTTTTTGTGCCACAGTGGCCCCCGGTGCGCTTAACTTGCATTTGCATCAATATTAACCCGCATTTGCATGAACAATATCGCTAATCATTTGATTAACCGGCGCTAAATCCAAGGACAGCGCGTTGGTGACAAATGCCGGTTCTTTGCGCACGTTTTGTGCTAACACTTGGCCTTCGACATCGGCGGTATCTACCCGCACCCTGGTCGATAAGCCAATGCGCAGCGGATGCTCAGCCAACTGTTTGGCATCAAGCTGAATACGCACCGGCAAGCGCTGAACCACTTTGATCCAGTTACCGGTAGCATTTTGCGCGGGGAGCAGTGAGAAAGCGCTGCCCGTTCCCATATCTAGGCCAACAACTTTTCCTTGGAAAACCACATCATCGCCATAGAAATCAGTCACTACCGTGGCGGGTTGGCCAATTCGCATATTGGCTAACTGTGTTTCTTTGAAGTTGGCGTCAATCCACATTTCGTTAGCTGGAATAACCGCCATCAGTGGCGCACCATTGGCAATTTCCGCGCCCACTTGCACACTGCGGCGCGACACAAAACCGGTGATGGGGCTGACCACTTTGGTGCGTTGCAGGGCAAGCCAGGCATCGCGCAACTTGGCAGCAGCTTGCTCGACGGCCGGTTGTTTCTCCAACGGAGTGTTCAGCACCAGCGCCTGATTGGCGTTATATTGTGCAATCGCCACGTCCAATGAAGCTTGTGCAGCATCCACGGCATCACGGGCGTGTTGCAGTTCTTCGCGGCCAATGGCATCAACAGAACCCAGCACCACACGGCGTTTCAGGTCATTTTGTGCTTTGCTCAGCTCGGTTTTTTTCAGCGCAATATTGGCTTGATATTGCTGGCTGTTAATCATGAGCTGGTGGGTTTGGCGCACACTATTTGCCAGTGCGGTTTTTGCCTGCTCATAAGCTTGTTCGGCATCAGTTGGGTCAAGTATCAGAAGAATATCGCCACTTTTGACCAAGTCAGTATTTTCAAAATTAACACTGACGACACTGCCGGGAACCTGCGACATTATCTGTACCTGATTGCCCGAAACATAGGCGTTATCAGTCTCTTGGTGATGACGCAGCACCAGGAACCAATAAATAAAGTAAGCCACCCCGATAATAATAAAAATACCCGTCAGTAACAGCAGCACGCGTTTACGTTGCTTCTTTTTATTCTGCGGTTGTTGCGGCACTTGAGCTTCCGCGTTTGCACTCATGGTGTTCTCCACGCTCTATATTATTTTGTTTTATTTTGTGAACCATCACTGATGGGCGCTTGATAGCCACCGCCGAGTGAACGGATCAAACCAATCTTGGCCTGCAATAAATTGTTGCTGGCACTGAGTTAGGATTGCTGCTGTTGTAGATATTGTGACTGGCTAATCAACAGTTCATCGCGCCGCCGCTTGTTTTAGCGAAGGTGAGGTTTGCAAGCTTTGGGGTCATCAAAGCATTAAGTTGGGGATCTTCCAGTACTAATGAGCCTCATCAGAGGCTCTGCTGGCAGGCCAGCGCAAGCGCTGTTCAAAATGGTTTACAACCCATTTATCAATCGCTTGCCGCCTTCCTGCAACTCGAATTATTTAGGGTGTAGATATATTGGAATTATTGTTCCGATATGTCCATTTGGTCTAAACGCGTCAGTAACTTACGCGTCAGCGTTTCAAGCTGTTGCTGCTCGTCGGCGTCAAGTGTTGACCAAAGAAAATGCAGACACTTATGTTGTGGGGGCAGTAATTGATTTAAAAACTCAAGGCCCGCTTCGGTTAGATGCAAATGCAAACAACGGCGGTCATTGTGGCTTTCACGACGTTCAATCCAGCCTTTCTTTTCCAACTCGTCAGCAATACGGGTGGCATTGGTACGTGAAGACCCCAATGCAGCACTTAATTCTGACGGCTGAATACTGTGGCTCGCTTGTGCTTCCAGCGTAATTAGCGCCATAAACAGGGTTTCGTTAATTCCTTGCGCTTTCAGCATTTTGTTGCGGTTTTCCAACAATTTACTGTGCATATGCATACATAATCGCGTCAGTAGGATTTCCTGGTAAGGGAAATCTTTCTGGCGTTTGGCTCGAGAATTAAGCATCTGTTCTATGGGACTAAAGGAACTTTCCATTATAAGGAGCCTCATTGATTTCAAGTGGTACAGTAACGGTAGTGACTAATAATGTAAACGGGTTAATAAGAGAAAAATTTAGCAATTAGTGTTATTCAGTCACTGTGTGTGAGTCATTAGTCTTATTGATTGTAAGGATATTATGTTTTAGTTAAGAAATCAGGCAAATTGTTACGCTAAAATCATCAGTAACTTAAATGTCAGGCCGTAGCTGATTGCCCCCAGTAACGTGGCAAAGATAATACTGTTAGTTTTATAAAAGCATCCGCAGATAACCAAAAAACCAATAAGTGTAGGAACTAATTTTTGTGGGTTATGCATAATTTCCGGTGTACTGGATACCACCAACAAAGCACAAATCGAGGCGATCCCGATGCTGTCAAGCAACAGTGACACTTTACCGCGTTGCAGACCCGCTTGTTTGCGTGCTGGCCCAAGGCGCAACGGCAAATAGCGAAACAGGTAATTTACAGTTCCCACCACCAGGCCAATAATCAGCACATCCAAATTCATGGTTTCTGCTCCTGTTTATCACTCTCAGCATATTCTACGGCCGCTTCTGGCGCGGGTTGGAGTAAGGCCGCCAGACATCCGCCGCCAATTCCGGCCAAAATAGCCACTGGAATAGAGAACAACAACACACCGAGCAATGCGCCGGTCAAAGAGGCCATCACCGTGAGGCTGTATTGGCGTTTAAATGATGCCAATAGGAAACTGAGAAACAGCGCTGGCAACATAAAAGAAAGAGAAGCTTCAATGGCCGGATAATTTTCCAGCGGGCCATTACCAAACATCGCGCCGATGGCGGTGCCTGCCACCCAAGACAACCAAGAGGTGAACGCGATGCCGAGCATCCAATTCTCACTCCAGCGCCGTTGGTCTTTCATTAATTTGGTGGTGGCGGCGGCAAACACTTCATCCGTCAGGCCAAAGGCCCACAGGGCGGTTTTTTTGCCGGATAACTTTGCCACAATGCGGTGTTTCAGTGCGGGGCCGTACAAGATATGGCGAACATCCATTGCCATGACAGTTAATGCGGAAACCCACAAGGACATCCCGGCACTGAGCAGGGCGGTGATGACGAATTGGCTGGCTCCGGCATAAATGATGCAAGAAAAGAAAATGCCTTCCCAGGGGGTGAAGCCAAGTTTTACCGAACTCAAACCAAAGGCGAAAGCCACGGGCAAATAACCAATAACAATGGGGAGGCTATCTGTTATTCCTTCAGTGAATGTAGCTGTCGACTGATCCGTCGAGGGGGCGTCGGTGATTTGGCTTGGCATAGAATCATCTATAGATTATTTGGGCTACGGGATAAAGTTAAGTCACATTACCAGAGTGGTAATTGTCTTAATACCCTATAACCCAAATTTATATCTCAATTGATTATTAGCTAGCTAACTAATCAAGATCACTCCACAGGTTGATTGGCCGGGGGATCAAATCGTTTACCGAGTAGCCAGGTGGTAATGTTCAAAATACATAACACCAGCCCGGCGCTGGCGACGCCATACCAACCCGCATGTTGATAGGCGGCGGCAGAAATCAATGAACCCAAAGCCCCACCAATAAAATAAGTGGTCATATAGCCCGCAGTTAAGCGATTTCTGGCTTCCGGCATCATGCGGTAGATCACGCTCTGGTTGGTGACATGCACCCCTTGAACGGCCAGGTCTAACACGATAATCCCGATAATCAGTGCGATGATTGAATGTTGCCCCAAAGCTATTGGTATCCATGACAATAGCAATAATACCAAGCCGGCACTGGTGGTGATGCGGGCTTTTCCTTTATCTGCCAATTGGCCTGCTTTAGTGGCCATTAATGCCCCCGCCGCCCCGACTAAACCAAACAACCCGATAGTGGCTTCTGAATAACCAAAAGGTGGCGAAGCCAGCAGGAAAGCCATAGAGGTCCACAAGACACTGAAGTTGGCAAATGACAGAGCACCAAGCAAGGCGCGGGTGCGCAGCACCGGAGTGCGGATAAATAAAGAAAATATTGAGCTGAGCAACTGACCATAATTCAGGCCGCTATGATACTTATAGCGCGGCAGATAGCGCCATAAAATCAACGCCATAATTATCATCAAGATACTGGCAACCCAATAAATGGTGCGCCAGCCGCCAATCGAGGCCAATGCGCCCGCCACGGTTCGCGCCAGTAAAATACCCAGCAACAGGCCGCTCATGATAATACCGACTACTTTGCCGCGTTTTTCGGGGGCGGCCAGTGTGGCGGCTAATGGCACCAGTAATTGTGCTACCACAGAGAACAAGCCGGTGAGGGCGGTGCCGACAATCATCATGGTGAGATTTTGCGACATGGCGGTAATCAACATCCCACCCGCAGCCAACAGGGTCATACTGACAATCAGCCCGCGCCGTTCAAACATATCCCCCAAAGGAACCAGGAACATTAGCCCCACCGCATAGCCCAACTGGGCGGCGGTCACGATAAAACCGGCCTGATTGACTGAAAGATTAAAGGCTTGCGCGATAGTTTCCAGCAATGGCTGTGCATAATAGTTGCTGGCGACGGCCAGTCCGGTGGCGACCGACATTAGCGCGATCAAGGCTGGACTCAGCCCCAGTTTTTCAGTTTTTTGTATCATGAGAAATTATTCGAAATTGAGAAGAGAAACAGTATTAGATAAATAAGTGGGATACACCAATGGATAGTTCACTATTTACAACAACAAAAACTTATCGCTATCACGCCATGCCGGGAATGCTTTTCGGTAACTCAGCAGCGCTTCCAAAGATAATTCCGCATCCAGTTGCGCCGCTTGCCCCACTTCTGCTTGGGTCAGAATCTCACCTTGAGCATCTAAAATGACACTATCACCCTGATAATAATGGCCATTGTCATCATCACCTACCCGATTGCAGCCCGCGACATAAGCTTGATTTTCTATCGCCCGCGCCGCCAGCAAGGTTTGCCAATGTTTGGCGCGCGCGGCTGGCCAGTTAGCCACATACAGAGCTAAATCATAATCTTGCTGATTGCGTGACCACAGCGGAAAGCGCAGGTCATAACAGACTTGCGGCAGAATTCGCCAGCCGCGCCACTCGACAATTTTGCGCTCGGCCCCGACCAGATAGTGATGGTGCTCACCGGCCATGCGGAATAAGTGGCGTTTGTCATAGTGATGGATTTTCCCATCCGGCTGCGCTAACAGAAAACGGTTAACTGCGCCGTCGGCTGTTTTTAGCGCCACACTGCCGCCAATCAGAGCATCGGTGCGCGCCGACCAATAGCGCAACCAGTCGATAACCTCGGATTCTGGCAGGGTATTTTCCGCCGCATTCATCGCAAAACCTGTGGTAAACATTTCTGGCAGCACGATGACATCACGCTGCTGTATGGATTCTAGCAGCATCTCAAAGTGACGCAGATTCGCCGCTGCATCCAGCCACACTAGCGGTTGTTGCAGCAAAGTCAGTTTTAAAGTTGACACAATCGCTCCGCGGCGGCGTCCAGCGTGGCATTCTGTTTGGCGAAGCACAGCCGGATCAGTTTATGGGGGAAGGGGCCTTCGCAGAAGACGGATAAAGGTATTGCGGCCACACCCACATGCTCGGTCAGCCATTTGCAGAACTCAACATCGTCGAGATCTGAAATAGCACTGTAATCGGCCAGCAGGAAGTAGGTTCCTTCACTGGGTAGAATTTTGAAGCGGCTGGTGGAGAGCGCATTGACGAAACGATCGCGACGAGCGCGATAGAATTCCGGCAATTGTTGCCAGTGTTCCGGCTCACTATTAAGCATGTCAGCCAGTGAAAACTGTACTGGAGTACAGACTGAAAATGTCAAATATTGATGAATTTTGCGTACTTCTGCACTGATCGCGGCTGGTGCGATGCAATAGCCCGCTTTCCAACCGGTCATATGAAAAGTTTTGCCAAAAGAGGAAACCGCAATGGCCCGCTGGCGTAATTGTGGGTGTGCCAATACGCTGGCATGGCCCGCCGGGCTGAAACAGATATGTTCGTAAACTTCATCACTGAGAACATAAATATTGCGCTCAGCAATCACTTGCCACAGTTGCTCAAAATCTTCTGCACGCCAAACCGTCGCCGATGGATTATGCGGCGTATTCACAATCACCAGCCGGGTGCGCTCAGAAATCAGGTCGGCAAACTCCGCCCAGTCGGTGGCGAATGCCGGAGGTTTGAGCGCAATGCGCTTGAGGATGCCGCCAGCCAATTTAACCACCGGAGCATAGCTGTCATAGCTGGGATCAAAGCAAATCACTTCGTCGCCAGGGCGCACCAGCGCGGTAATGGCAGCAAATAAGGCCTCACTGGCACCGGTGGTGACAGTGACTTCGCTGTCGGCATCGGGCTGCCAGCCGTAGATTTTAGCTGTTTTCGCCGCGATAGCCGTGCGCAGCGGAGCCACGCCGGTCATCGGAGCATATTGGTTAGCCCCCTGACTCACATGGTAGGCTAATCGTTGCTTTAAATAATCTGGGCCATCGAAATCCGGGAAGCCCTGCGACAGGTTAATAGCTTGATGCTTTTGTGCTAAGGCACTCATTTGCGTAAATATTGTGGTGCCCTGTGTGGGTAATTTACTGTCTGGAATAAAAGATAAAGAGCTCATGGCAGGTGAATACTCCTGGCGCTGTATGTTGCCGTAAATATATCACGATGTTAATATTTGGCAATCAAGACGTTTGGATGTTTAAACGGCTAAATGACTTAATTGACTAAGTATAGATAAATTTGTGCTAAGGGTAATCGTCAGGCCGCTTGCCATGGGAATATGTTCTGATATCAATATCACTACAGCCAACACCACTACAGCCAACATCACTACAGCCAAAACCACTACAGGGATATGCAATGACCGAAAATGTACAACTTGGCGCGCTGTTAGCCGCCTGCCACTGGATTGGTGAGAAGGGCTGGTGCCCGGCGACTGGCGGCAATATGTCCCTGCGATTGGATTCAGCCCAATGTTTGGTGACGGAGTCGGGCAAAGATAAAGGGAGTTTGACCGCCGATGATTTTTTGCTGGTGGAGACGGCGACTAACCATGTCCCTGGCGGGCGCACCCCGTCGGCGGAAACTGGCCTGCATACTTTGCTTTATCGTCTGTATCCAGAAATCAATGCGGTCTTGCATACTCACTCGGTGAATGCCACGGTGCTATCACGGGTCGAGCGCAGCCATGAGTTGGTATTGCACGGCTATGAGATGCAGAAATCTCTCGCGGGGCAGCGCAGCCACCTGGACAGCGTGGTGATCCCCATTTTTGATAATGATCAGGATATTCCTGCATTGGCACAGCGGGTTGCTGCGCTGGCGGATAATAATCCATTGCGTTACGGCTTTTTGGTGCGCGGGCACGGTTTGTATTGCTGGGGCAATAGCGTGTCTGAAGCCCGCCGCCATTTGGAAGGGCTGGAGTTTTTGTTCCAGTGTGAACTGCAACGCCGCCTGTTGGACACAAATTATAAAGCGGAGGCAAAATGATTCAGGCAATAGTGACCGATATTGAAGGCACCACCACCGACATCCGTTTTGTCCACCAAGTGCTTTTCCCTTATGCCCGCGAGCGGCTGACGTCTTTTTTGCAACAACATCAACAGGATGCAGAGGTTGCCGCCGCATTGGCCAGTTTACGGCACGAGATTGAACAGCCGGATGCCGATATTGCAACGCTGACCACCACGTTGCATGGTTTTATGGATGAAGACCGCAAATCCACCGCGCTAAAAGCCATTCAGGGCATTATTTGGCGCAGCGGTTATCTGCAAGGGGATTTTCGCGGTCACTTGTATTCAGATGTTGCCCCGCAACTGGCGGACTGGCAGCAGCAAGGGCTGAAACTGTATGTTTATTCATCCGGTTCGGTTGCTGCGCAGAAATTATTGTTTGGTTACAGTGATGCGGGGGATTTACAGCCATTATTCAATGGTTATTTTGACACCCATGTTGGGGCGAAGCGCGAAGTGAGCGCTTACCAGAATATTGCCAATCAGTTGGCCATTGCCCCGCAAGCATTACTGTTTTTATCTGATATTCGCCAGGAACTGGACGCCGCACAGCTTGCCGGTTGGCAAACTTGTCAGTTAATTCGAGATCTTCCCGACAGCGAAAGCCGTCATCCCCAAGTCAGCCGTTTTGATGAGATAGACATAGAGGGTTTTACAGCATGAGCGGATTAACCATTTTTAGTGATGAGCAGCCAGAACAGCCGCTGTGGCAAAGCCGCAATGCTGAGGAAATTCAACAGCAATTGACCGCTATTGGTGTGCGGTTTGAGCGCTGGCAGGCGGATCGCGAACTGGGCGAAAACCCACAACCGGAAGCGGTGATTGCAGCTTATCAGCATGAAATTGACTGGCTGGTGGCGGAAAAAGGCTATCAGAGTTGGGATGTGATCAGCATGCGCCCTGATAATGAGCAGCGCGAAGTATTGCGCGAGAAATTTTTATCAGAACACACCCACGGTGAAGATGAAGTGCGTTTCTTCGTCGAGGGGAGCGGGTTATTTTGCTTGCATCTGAATGGCAAGATTTATCAAATTTTGTGTGAAAAGAATGACTTGCTATCAGTGCCAGCAGATACTCGCCATTGGTTTGATATGGGGTCAGCACCGAATTTCACGGCTATTCGAGTATTTGATAATCCCGAGGGTTGGATAGCGCGTTTTACCGGCGATAAGATTGCCGATGCCTACCCACGTCTGAATTAATCCCCTTAGTCCTTAAAGCCGCAGGGGCGTTAGCTGCGCTCGCCTACCTGCGACTCCAATGACTTTGGGGATAAAATTTCAAATACTGCTTAATTCTTCGGCTGGAAGAAGCCCGCTGCGACTTGCTCTGGCGTGATAACGCCGCTGTCTAATACCCAACCGCTGATTAATGCGGCTGGGGTGACATCAAATGCTGGGTTGTACACCGGTGCATTCTCAGGTGCCCATTGGCAATGACCAAAACCCCCAGAAACCCCTTTGACTTCGCTGGCATCACGTTGCTCAATGGGGATTGCCGCACCATTCGGGCAGGCGGGGTCATGAGTGGTATGTGGGGCCGCCACATAGAATGGAATGCGGTGATAATGCGCCAATACCGCCAAACTGTAGGTGCCAATTTTATTCGCGACATCGCCGTTGGCAGCAATGCGGTCAGCGCCAACCCAGATAGCATCTACTTTGCCCTGAGCCATCAGGCTGGCCGCCATTGAATCACAAATTAATTGATATGGAATACCCAACTCGCCCAGTTCCCAGGCGGTTAAGCGCCCACCTTGCAGCAAAGGTCGGGTTTCATCGACCCACACCTGGCGGATTTTGCCTTGCTGATGAGCGCGCAGTAATACGCCGATAGCCGTACCAATGCCCGCAGTGGCGAGGCCGCCGGTGTTGCAGTGAGTGAGCAAGTTGCTGCCGGGTTTAACTAATTGTGCGCCGTGCTGGGCAATGCGTTCACATAACTCGCGGTCTTCTTCGACCAGACGCCGTGCCTCTTGAGCCATGGCTTCAACCCAATTGGCTTGCAATAGCGCTTGCTGCATCCGCGCCAGATTATTCATTAAATTCACTGCGGTTGGGCGTGATTCCCGCAGCGCAATCAGCGCTTGCTCAAGCTGAGCTTGCGGTAAACCGCGATCGGCCAACAAAGCCAACAGTAAGCTGGCTGATAAACCGATCAATGGCGCACCACGCACCCGCAGCGCTTGAATATGCTCAATCAGTAATTCCACGCTATCGGCGGATAGCCATTCCTGGCGCTGTGGCAAAGCCTGTTGGTCGAGTATCCAAAGCTGATTATCGATAATTTTTAAGCTGGTGGTTTGTAAATCGATCGTGTTAAGCGTCTGCATTGTCAGTTAAATCCATGTTGCGTTATTGCATCTGGTTTCTTATTCTGCCAACATATATTACGGATGTGTAGACGTCTATATGGTTTTACGCCTAAATACGGATTTTTTTGCTCGAACAGGGAATAATTTCACGGCTAAGCAAATGGTTGGCGGTGAGTGAATCAGAATCAGAATCAGATAAAGAATAATGAGGTTGAAGATGTCGCGCTACCACACATTTACTGCTACGGATGCCGTTGAATATGCTCGTCAATTTGGTCAGATGGCCGATCCACAGGCTTTGGTGTCAGCGGATGAAATTGGGGATGGGAATCTCAATCTGGTGTTTAAAATTCGCGATGCTGCCGGAATCAGCCGGGTGATTGTGAAACAGGCGCTGCCTTACGTGCGTTGTGTGGGGGAATCCTGGCCGCTGACCTTGGATCGCGCCAGAATTGAAGCCGAAACTCTGCTAACCCACCGCCAATTCTGCCCACAACATACGGTTAATGTCCTGCACCACGATGCAGAACTGGCAGTGATGGTGCAGGAAGATTTATCTGACCATCAAATTTGGCGCAATGAATTGGTTAAGGGAAAATACTATCCGCAGGCTGCGGGGCAATTGGCTGAGTATTTAGCGCAAACCCTATTTTATACCTCCGATTTTTATCAGTCGGCCCAAGCTAAAAAGGCCGCAGTGAGCCGCTATACCAACCCGGAGTTGTGCCAAATCACCGAAGATTTATTCTTTACTGACCCCTATATTGACCATGAGCGTAATAATTTCGATCCGGCGCTATTGGCCGATGTGTTGGTTTTACGTCAGGATAATGCACTCAAGCTAGCGGTGGCTTCACTAAAGCACCGTTTCCTGAGCAAGGCCGAGGCATTGCTGCATGGCGATATTCACAGCGGCTCCATTTTTGTTGCTGAGGGGCGGCTAAAAGCCATTGATGCCGAGTTTGGTTTCTATGGCCCAATAGGTTTTGATGTCGGTACAGCTCTGGGAAATTTATTGCTTAATTACTGTGGCTTACCGGGATTAGCTGGCCCGCGTGATGCGGCGGCCGGTCGTGAACAGCGGTTGAAAGATATTCATATTCTGTGGAATACCTTCGCCAGCCGTTTTCTGGCCTTAAGTGAGGAAAAAACGCAGGATACAGCTTTGGCAACTGCTGGTTATGCGCAGCTATTTTTGCAGCAGGTTTGGCAAGATGCCGTGGGATATTGTGGCAGTGAATTGATCCGCCGCACCATTGGACTGGCCCATGTGGCTGATCTTGATAGCATTGTTGATAATGAGATGCGCAGGGCATGCCAACGCCAGGTTTTGAGTTTGGGGCGTACTTTGATATTGGCCGCATCGCACATTGATAGTATTGATGAGTTTATTGCCCGCATTCGGCAAAATGGGTAATGAAATTGCGTACCTCGGCGCGATAGATAATCATTGTCACAAAATAAAGCCCTGCATAATAATGCAGAGCTTTATGTTAAGAGTTAGACACTCACATCAATAAGGTTAATACCACTATGCGGCCTCAGTCTGCCGTTGTTTCGTGGGCTGCTTTACCAACGGCTTGGCGGCCAGCTCATCAGCCTCGAATTCATCGACATTAATAGAGCGCAGGCGGCTAGCTTCTGCTTTGGTCAGTATTGCAGCTTCCTCAGCATTAATTTTCCCTTCAGCCAATGCGCGTTTAGCCAGTTTATCCAGTTGGGTAAATGGCAGGCTCTTACCCGCTTCTTTACTCAGACGCTTATGAATCGGCTCTGCTGCAATGACATCCAGCAATGCCGCCTCCAGTAAACCCACCGGGTTAAACTCACTCGGTGTCAGATATTGACCACGACCAATGCGGCTGCGGGTGGCCGACGGCACTTGCAGCAGTTGCGCCAACTGGTGATCCAGACGGTCTGATGGTGCTTTATGTACACGACCCAATGGGAAGACAACCAACCGCATTACCCCGGCAATAAAGCCATTCGGGAAGTTACGCAGTAAATCATCCAACGCTTGTTCCGCCTGATTCAGGGCATCTTGCACACCCCAGTGTACCAGCGGCAAATCTTCTTTCTGACGACCTTCGTCTTCATAGCGTTTCAAGGTAGCCGACGCCAGATACATTTGACTAAGAATATCCCCCAAGCGGGCAGAAATACGTTCGCGACGCTTCAGACTGCCACCCAGTACCCCCATCGAGACATCAGATAACAATGCCAGATTGGCGCTCAGCCGGTTGAGATGTTGATAATAGCGGCGAGTGCTGTCTTTGGTTGGCGTGGCACTGGTGCGGCCACTGGTCAGCCCCAGCCAGAAGCTGCGGATTTTGCTGCTACCCACATGGCCCAGATGACCAAACAGCGCTTTATCAAAGGCGGCCACATCGTTAGATTGTGCTGCTGCCATTTCATCAAGCACGAATGGATGGCAACGGATAGCGCCCTGACCGAAGATAATCATGCTGCGAGTCAGTATGTTAGCGCCCTCCACGGTGATACCGATAGGTGCGCCCTGATAACCGCGGGCAATAAAGTTGGCCGGGCCAAGACAGATACCTTTACCGCCAGCAATATCCATCGCATCCATGACCGCGCGTTGGCCACGATGAGTACAATGGTATTTGACGATGGCGGATAATACCGCTGGTTTTTCGCCCAACATAATGCCGCTGGTAATTAAGGTGGCGGCAGCATCCATCACATAAGTGTTACCGGCAATGCGCGCCAATGGCTCTTCAATCCCTTCCATTTTACCGATTGAGACTTTGAACTGACGGCGGATATAGGAATAAGCGCCAATCCCCATCGCCACACTTTTCAAGCTACCTGTGGCGTTGGACGGCAATGTAATTCCGCGCCCGACTGACAGACATTCTACTAGCATCCGCCAGCCCTGACCGGCCATTTGAGGCCCGCCAATAATGTAGTCAATGGGCACAAAGATATCATTACCGCGAGTTGGGCCATTTTGGAATGGCACATTCAGCGGGAAGTGGCGATGACCAATTTCTACCCCTGGAGTATTGGTCGGGATAAGCGCGCAGGTAATCCCCAAATCAACGGTTTCACCCAGTAAATGCTCAGGGTCAGATAATTTGAATGCCAGCCCAAGTACAGTGGCGATAGGCGCGAGGGTAATATAGCGTTTGTTCCAGGTCAGGCGCATGCCCAGCACCTGTTTACCTTGCCATTCCCCCATACAAACTATCCCGGTATCTGGGATGGCACCGGCATCTGAACCTGCTTCCGGACTGGTCAGGGCGAAACAAGGAATTTCGTCGCCACGGGCCAAACCCGGTAAATAATGATTTTTTTGCTCTTCAGTCCCATAGTGTTGCAGTAATTCACCGGGGCCAAGGGAGTTAGGTACGCCGACGGTGATGGCCAAAATACCCGACACGCCAGACAGTTTTTGCAGTACCCGGGCTTGAGCATAGGCCGAGAAATCAAGGCCGCCGTACTCTTTCTTAATGATCATCGCAAAGAAGCGATTTTCCTTCAAATAAGCCCACAGTTCTGGCGGTAAATCTGCTAATTCATGGGTAATCTGGAAGTCATTCGCCATCCGACAGGCTTCTTCAACCGGCCCATCGATAAAAGCTTGTTCTTCTGCGGTCAATTGCGGTTTGGGATAATTGTGCAGCTTCTTCCAGTCCGGCTGGCCCTGGAACAAATCCCCTTCCCACCAAGTGGTACCCGCATCAATCGCTTCTTTTTCAGTGCGAGACATGGCCGGCATGACTTTACGGAACATGCGCAATGCACGTGCTGAAAATAGGGATTGGCGCAGTGGCGTGAGGGTCAGAGGTAGCAGAACAATCACCAGCGGCAATAATACCCAGTATGACCATAACTGCGCAGCACCCATAGCGGCGGTGTAAACCACCAAAACCAAACTACTGAGGTACAGGTTCACCCGGTGATAAAACAGCACACCAATAAGAACCAGCAAGGCAACAATGCTAAGAACCATCATAATGAAGCTCCTGAGATGTAGGAGGTCTGACCTGTTGAGTGATACATTTGTTGTAGTTCATCTCATTGTTTTTATCAATACCATTACATATTATTTACAACTCACCTCACAAATTGGCAGCGCTAACCGCTAAAACTGTACTGGCTAATTCAAAACTCCATGGGTTAGTTCAAAACTATATGGGTTAGTTCAAAACTCTACTGGCAAGTTCATTACAGTGCTTCTCGCAGTTTATGCTATCCGGTACACTGATGGCGGACGAATATTTAGGTATAGAACGATAAAGAGGCTCCCATGTACCAGGATTTAATCCGCAGTGAACTGAACGAAGCCGCAGACACACTGGCAAACTTTCTGAAAGATGATGCCAATATCGGTGCCATCCAGCGCGCAGCCGTATTATTGGCTGATTCTTTTAAAGCTGGCGGTAAAGTATTGTCATGCGGTAATGGTGGCTCCCATTGTGACGCCATGCATTTTGCCGAAGAACTGACCGGCCGTTACCGAGAAAACCGCCCTGGTTATCCGGCGATTGCGATTTCAGATGTCAGCCATATCTCTTGTGTCAGTAACGATTTTGGCTATGACTATGTTTTCTCTCGCTATGTTGAAGCTGTAGGCCGTGAAGGCGACGTGCTGCTCGGTATTTCCACTTCAGGGAATTCCGGTAATATCATTAAAGCAATTGAAGCTGCGCGTGCTAAAGGCATGAAAGTCATTACCCTGACAGGTAAAGATGGCGGCAAAATGGCGGGTTCTGCGGATATCGAAATTCGTGTTCCTCATTTTGGCTATGCAGATCGTATTCAGGAAATTCATATTAAAGTGATTCACATCTTGATTCAGTTGATTGAAAAAGAGATGGTAAAAGCCTGATTTTCTGGGGTGATCAACGGTCAGTTGATCACCTTGTGGCTGAGTGAACAATACGGCGCTTGAAGCCCTATTCGGTGCGCGGAGGAATATATGTGCGAATTGCTCGGAATGAGCGCAAATGTTCCGACGGATATTTGCTTTAGCTTTACCGGTCTGGTGCAGCGGGGTGGGGGAACTGGCCCACATAAAGATGGCTGGGGAATTACTTTCTATGAAGGTAATGGCTGCCGCACGTTTAAAGATCCCCAACCCAGCTTTAATTCGCCCATTGCTCGGTTGGTGCAAGATTATCCCATCAAATCCTGTGCGGTGGTTTCCCATATCCGTCAGGCAAATCGGGGTGAAGTGGCATTAGAAAATACTCATCCTTTTACCCGCGAAATGTGGGGGCGAAACTGGACTTATGCTCATAATGGCCAACTTAGAGGCTATCGCCAATGGGATACCGGAACTTTCCGGCCTATTGGCCAAACAGACAGTGAATATGCTTTCTGCTGGCTACTGAATCAACTGGCAAAACGCTACCCCCGCACGCCGAGTAACTGGCCCGCGGTATTTCGCTATATTGGCACCTTGTGTGAGCAATTGCGTGCTAAAGGGGTGTTTAATATGTTGCTTTCGGATGGGCGTTTTGTCATGGCGTTCTGTTCGACCAATTTATATTGGATAACGCGCCGCGCCCCTTTCGGTAAAGCGACTTTACTGGATCAAGATGTTGAAATCGATTTTCAGCGCCAGACCACACCCAACGATGTGGTCACGGTGATTGCTACGCAGCCCTTAACCGGTAATGAAACCTGGCACAAAATTGCACCAGGTGAGTTTGCATTATTCTGTTTTGGTGAGCGCATTGGTTTTGGTCAGAGCATCTGATTTTATCAGGGCGTATTGCGACTCTGGCGCACTGGAGGTTGGCGGGCGGCTAAGCACATACTGCCCGTTGACCACAGAAACTGACGGCGGCATGCGGTTTTTGGCAAAATATTCGTAACCCGGCTGCAATTGACGCCAGAAGTTATAATCCGAAGAGTTACGGTGACGTTGCATATTTTGCTCAGTCATGCGGAAAGGGTAGATATTGATATCTACTTTTTCCTGACCAAAGATAAATGCCGTTTGCACGTAGTTAAATATCTCGTCCATATAGGCGTCGGTCATTGCATAACAGCCGATTGATTTGCAAGCGCCATGAATCATCAGATATTTGCCTGAATAACCTTGCGACTTATCATAATCATTTGGGAAGCCAATATTGATTGCCCGATAAAACTTACTGTCAGGTTTCAAATGACGCATATCAATAGTGTAAAAACCTTCCGGGCTTTTAAAATCCCCTTCACGGCGCTTTGGGCCAAGTCCACCTGAGAATTCACAGATACGGTAGCTTTGTACCAAACGATATTCACCTTGTAACCGGGCATATAATTCCAGGGTACGTTCTTCTTTGAAGATTTGAATATAGACTGAGGATCCGAGTAATTGCTGTTTTAGCTCTTTGGATACCGCCACCGGCTCGCTGGCTGAGCTGGTGAAAGATACCGCAGGCAAACAAATTATCGCTGCAAACGTTATGGTTGCAAAGAGTCTCATCGCAAACATTCTCGTCGTAAATAACGGCGCGATTTTGCCCATTTATTATTCCTACTTATATTATGTAAATTATGCCACTGCATTCTTTGATTTATAGGCGCAGATTATCAGTCAGAAATTTTTTAGCAATATATGTTTTGTATAAAATAAATACAAAGTCGGTAAAGGTGAATTGACAATACGATTTTACCGAATACATATACAAATTTGCAGTAAATTATTTGTATTTGCTTGACTCAGGTCACTGCATTTGTCAGACAGTGCCAAAGGGAAATGCTAAAATTGCCCACTGCTGATGACCTGTTCAATTAATGGTTATTTTCTATTCATTAACACCTTGTATGGGTGTCAGCATTAATTTCTGAGGCTCTTTCAGTCGATATTCATGTTTGTCTAATTGACTCAGTATTAAAGTGCCATTTAACTGAACTATGAAAGAATCTTCCCTTTGTGTGGCTGTACATTCTGGGCTAAGTGCAGCATTTGATATAACTAATAAAGTAGTTCAACTCTATGATTAAAATAAAGAAAGGACTAGATCTTCCCATCGCTGGAGCACCCGCACAGATCATAGAAGAGGGGCCAACAATTCATCATGTGGCCTTGCTCGGTGAAGAATACGTGGGAATGCGCCCCTCAATGTTGGTCGAGGAAGGTGATTGGGTTAAGAAAGGCCAGGCGCTATTTGAAGATAAAAAAAATCCAGGCGTGATATTCACCGCCCCTGCTAGTGGCAAAGTGAGCGCCATCAACCGCGGTGAGCGCCGGGTTTTACAATCTGTTGTGATTGACATTGACGGCGATGAGCAAATCCCGTTCGAGCATTATGATGAATTATCTCTCAGCCAACTGAGTGCAGAACAAGTGCAGCGGCTTTTGCAGGTATCCGGCTTATGGACAGCATTGCGGACCCGGCCTTTCAGCAAAACTCCGGCCCTTGATAGCCGTCCACGGGCTATTTTTGTTAGCGCCATGGATACCCAACCGCTGGCTGCTGATCCGCAAGTGATTATTGCCACCGAGTCTGATGCTTTCAATCAAGGCTTAACAGTATTAGCCCGTCTGACGGAGGGCAAAGTGCATGTTTGTCATGCGCCGGGGCAAATAGTGGCCAGTCATCCCAATGCGCAGGTGACTTACAATGAGTTCTCCGGCCCGCATCCCGCCGGTCTGGTCGGGACTCACATCCACTTCCTTGAACCGGTCAGTCTGAACAAGATTGTCTGGCATGTGGGTTATCAGGATGTCATTGCCATTGGCAAACTATTTACCCGTGGTGAGCTGTGGACTGACCGTATCGTCGCTGTCGCAGGCCCACAAGTAAATCAGCCAGTTTTGCTGCGCACTCGTCTCGGGGCCAGTTTATCTGAATTGACCGCCAGTCGGCTGAAAGAGGGGGATAACCGCATTATCTCCGGTTCGGTGCTCAGCGGCACCGCTTTCTCTGCCACTCATGGTTATCTGGGGCGTTTCCATCAGCAAGTGTCCGTCATCCGCGAAGGGCGAGAGAAAGAACTATTCGGCTGGGTGATGCCTGGGCGTGATAAATATTCCATTACTCGCACCACATTGGGCCATTTCTTCAAGCGTAAATTGTTTGCTTTCTCCACTGATATGCACGGTGGGGAGCGCGCTATGGTGCCGATTGGTAACTATGAGCGCGTTATGCCACTGGATATTCTGGCCACTCATTTACTACGTGACCTGTTATCTGGCGATACCGACAGCGCGGCAGCTCTGGGGTGTCTGGAATTGGATGAAGAAGATTTGGCTCTGTGTACATTTGTCTGTCCCGGTAAATATGAATATGGGCCGGTATTGCGCGACATACTGACCAAGATTGAGCAGGAAGGATAACCGATGGGCCTGAAAAGTTTTCTTGAAAAAATAGAGCACCATTTTGAAGTCGGTGGGAAGCTCGAGAAGTATTACCCGCTGTATGAAGCTGCTGCCACTATTTTTTATACGCAAGGTAAAGTGACACCGGGTGCCTCTCACGTTCGCGATGCTATTGATCTGAAACGAATGATGATTTTGGTATGGCTGGCGGTATTCCCAGCAATGTTCTGGGGGATGTATAACGTCGGTGGGCAGGCGATTCCGGCCTTGAACCAACTCTACCATGGCGCGGAGCTGCAACAGATTATTGCCAGCGATTGGCATTACCGGCTGGCACAAATGCTGGGCGCTTCATTGGCATCAGATGCTGGTTGGGTAAGTAAAATGGTGCTGGGGGCGGTCTACTTCCTGCCTATTTATGCCGTCGTGTTTGTGGTGGGCGGCTTCTGGGAAGTGGTGTTCTCTATCATTCGCAAGCATGAAATCAATGAAGGTTTCTTTGTGACCTCGATTCTGTTTTCCCTGATAGTTCCGCCGACATTGCCACTATGGCAGGCGGCGCTGGGGATCTCATTTGGGGTTGTAATTGGTAAAGAGATCTTCGGCGGGACAGGGCGCAACTTCCTCAACCCGGCGCTGGCGGGGCGCGCTTTCTTGTTCTTTGCTTATCCAGCACAAATATCCGGTGACTTGGTCTGGACTGCCGCCGATGGTTTTTCTGGTGCGACGCCTTTATCGCAATGGAGTGTTAATGGTAGCCACAGTTTGGTCAATACGATTAGCGGCCAACCTATCACTTGGATGGATGCTTTCCTCGGCAATATTCCTGGTTCTATTGGTGAAGTCTCCACGTTAATGATCTTGATTGGCGGTGCCATTATCCTCTTCGGGCGCGTGGCATCTTGGCGAATTGTGGCCGGGGTGATGATTGGCATGGTGGCGACGGCCTACCTGTTTAACTGGGTCGGCTCAACTACCAACCCATTATTCGCTATGCCGTGGTATTGGCATTTGGTGCTCGGCGGTTTTGCTTTCGGCATGATTTTTATGGCGACCGATCCGGTGTCCGCTTCCTTTACCAATAAAGGCAAGTGGTGGTATGGCGGCTTGATTGGCGCGATGTGTGTTTTGATCCGCGTGGCTAATCCGGCGTATCCGGAGGGAATGATGTTGGCGATTCTGTTCGCTAACCTGTTTGCACCACTGTTCGATTATGTGGTTGTTCAGGCCAATATCAAGCGGAGGAAAGCCCGTGGCGAATGATAAACCAAGAAACAATGACAGCATTGGCAAAACACTGCTGGTGGTGATTGTGCTGTGTTTGGTGTGTTCAGTCATCGTGGCTGGCGCGGCGGTAGGTTTGAAAGCCAAGCAACAAGAACAGCGCTTGTTGGATAAGCAACGTAATATTCTGGCGGTGGCCGGTTTACTGCAACCGAGAATGCCAGCAGAAAAAGTGCAGAGTGAGTTTGCACAGCGGATTGAACCGCGCCTGCTCGATTTGCAAAGTGGTGAGTTTATTCAACAAGATCCTGCGACATTTGATCGCGCGCAGGCACTACGCGATAACCAAATGAGCATTGCGCTGACACCAGCACAGGATATTGCGGGTATCCGCCGCCGGGCTAATGTGGTTGAAATTTATCTGGTACGCAATGACAGCGGGCAGATAAACAAAATCGTGTTACCGATTTACGGCTCTGGTTTGTGGTCAATGATGTATGCCTTTATTGCCATTGATACTGACGGTAAAACAGTCCGCGGTATTACCTATTACGATCAAGGCGAAACACCGGGGCTAGGGGGAGAAATTGAGAACCCTATCTGGCGTAACCAATGGATTGGTAAGCGGTTATTTGATGATCAAGGGCAACCGGCTATTCGTATTGTTAAAGGGCGAGCGCCTGCTAACGATCCTCATGCCATAGATGGTTTGTCCGGCGCAACGCTGACCTCCAATGGTGTACAAAACAGCTTTGATTTTTGGCTCGGTGAAAACGGCTTTGGCCCGTTCCTGAAAAAAGTACGCGAAGGGGCGTTAAAAAATGGCTGATAGCAAAGAAATTAAACGGGTTTTATTGGGGCCGTTATTTGATAACAACCCAATTGCGCTGCAAATTCTGGGCGTGTGTTCAGCACTGGCCGTCACCACCAAACTGGAAACCGCTTTAGTGATGACACTGGCGGTCACCTTGGTTACGGCGTTCTCCAGCTTCTTCATCTCACTGATTCGCAACCATATTCCAAACAGTGTGCGCATCATTGTTCAAATGGTGATTATTGCTTCGCTAGTGATTGTGGTGGATCAGATCCTACGGGCCTATGCCTATGAGATATCTAAACAGCTCTCAGTATTTGTTGGCCTGATTATCACTAACTGTATTGTGATGGGGCGTGCCGAAGCTTATGCAATGAAATCCCCGCCAATCGAAAGCTTTATGGATGGCATCGGCAATGGCTTGGGCTATGGCGTAGTGCTAGTGCTGGTAGGCTTTGTCCGCGAGTTGATTGGCTCGGGTAAATTATTTGGCGTAACAGTGTTAGAAACTGTCCAGAATGGTGGTTGGTATCAGCCTAATGGATTGTTCCTGCTGGCACCTAGCGCATTCTTTATCATTGGTTTGCTGATTTGGGGCTTACGAACCCTGAAACCTGCGCAGATTGAGAAGGAGTAATTGACGATGGAACATTACATCAGTCTGTTCGTCCGCGCAGTGTTTGTCGAGAATATGGCGTTAGCGTTCTTCTTGGGGATGTGTACTTTCCTCGCGGTTTCCAAGAAAGTCTCGACTGCTTTTGGCCTGGGCATTGCAGTAACAGTGGTGTTGGGCATCTCCGTACCTGCTAACAATCTGGTTTATAACCTGGTTCTGCGAGATGGCGCATTGGTTGAAGGTGTTGATCTCAGCTTCCTGAATTTCATCACTTTTATTGGCGTAATTGCTGCCATTGTACAGGTTTTGGAGATGATTCTTGATCGCTATTTCCCCGCACTGTACAACGCTCTGGGTATTTTCCTGCCACTGATTACGGTGAACTGCGCCATTTTCGGCGGTGTGTCATTTATGGCCCAGCGTGATTACAACTTCCCTGAATCCATTGTGTATGGCTTTGGCTCTGGTATCGGTTGGATGCTGGCGATTGTCGCGTTAGCGGGTATTCGCGAAAAGATGAAATATGCCAATGTGCCCGCAGGTTTACAGGGCTTAGGGATCACCTTTATCACCACCGGATTGATGGCCTTAGGGTTTATGTCTTTCTCTGGCGTAAACCTATAAAGGTAGGAATAATTCATGGAAATAATTCTGGGCGTAGTCATGTTCACCCTCATTGTACTAGCATTGACGGTGATGATTTTATTTGCCAAGTCAAAGTTGGTGAATACCGGTGATATCACAGTTGATATTAATGAAGATGCGGATAAAAGTTTTACTGCTCCGGCAGGGGATAAGCTGCTCAACATGCTTTCCAGCCATGGCATTTTCGTTTCCTCTGCGTGTGGCGGTGGCGGTTCTTGTGGGCAGTGCCGGGTAACCATCAAAGAAGGCGGCGGGGATATTTTGCCGACCGAGCTTTCTCATATCTCCAAGCGGGAAGCAAAAGAAGGTTGCCGGTTAGCATGTCAGGTTAGTGTGAAGCAAAACCTGAAAATTGAATTGCCGGAAGAAATCTTTGGGGTGAAAAAGTGGGAATGTGAAGTTATCTCTAATGATAATAAAGCGACATTTATCAAAGAGTTGAAACTTAAAATTCCTGATGGTGAGGTTGTACCATTCCGTGCTGGGGGCTTTATTCAAATTGAGGCCGAGCCTCATACAGTAAAATACGCTGATTTTGATGTACCAGCGGAATATCGCGGCGACTGGGATAAATTCAATTTGTTCCGGTTTGAGTCAGTAGTTACCGAGCCGACCGTGCGGGCTTATTCCATGGCAAACTACCCAGAAGAACGCGGTATTATCATGCTGAACGTGCGTATCGCCACGCCGCCACCGTCAGTTCCGGATGCTCCTCCGGGGATCATGTCTTCCTACATCTGGTCACTGAAACCGGGTGATAAAGTCGTTATTTCTGGGCCATTTGGTGAGTTTTTTGCCAAAGATACTGATGCCGAAATGGTCTTTATTGGCGGTGGTGCGGGTATGGCGCCTATGCGTTCGCATATCTTTGATCAGCTTAAACGGCTGCATTCTAAGCGCAAGATTAGCTTCTGGTATGGCGCGCGCTCACGGCGCGAGATGTTCTATGAAGAAGATTTTGATCAGTTACAGGCTGAAAATGATAATTTCCGTTGGCATGTTGCTTTGTCTGACCCGCAACCAGAAGACAATTGGACGGGCTATACCGGCTTCATTCATAACGTGTTATTAGAAAATTATCTTAAAAATCATCCGGCACCTGAAGATTGTGAATTCTATATGTGTGGCCCGCCAATGATGAATGCGGCAGTCATCAAGATGTTAAAAGACCTTGGTGTGGAAGATGAAAACATTATGCTCGACGACTTCGGTGGCTGATTTGCCGCCACTCGGGTTTTGACTGCAATTGGGGATATTGTGCGAAGACATATAGCGCGAAGACATATAATGCATTGGTTGATGGCTGCGGTGGGCGTTTTGCTGCTAACGGGTTGTGGCCCTGAGCAAATCAATCTCGAAGGTAAAACCATGGGCACCTCATATTCAATTAAGTATATGAGTGACTCAAAAACTCTCAGCCCGGAGCAGCTACAGCAGGAAATAGACCGCAAGCTGGAACAGGTTAATGATCAAATGTCGACGTACCGGCCAAACTCTGAATTGAGCCGTTTCAACAAAAGTCAGAAAGTGAATACGGCATTTCCTGTTTCAGCCGCGACAGCCAAAGTGGTACGGGAGGCTATCCGTATTAACCGTTTGACTGATGGGGCGCTGGATGTGACGGTCGGGCCATTGGTTAATCTATGGGGCTTTGGCCCTGAAGGGCGGCCAAATGTGGTGCCGACAGATGCTGAAATTGCTAAACGCCAGGAATGGGTTGGCATTGATAATTTGGCAGTAGAAAATGGTGCCTTGGTAAAACGCATTCCCGAGCTGTATGTCGATCTTTCTGCTATAGCTAAAGGGTATGGCGTAGATGTGGTTGCTGAATATTTGGAAGCGAAGAATATCGATAACTATATGGTCGATATTGGCGGGGAAGTCCGGACCCGGGGTAATAATGGGGAAAATAAACCTTGGCGCATCGCAATTGAAAAACCTGTTGCCGGCTCCTCACAAAGTACTCAAGAGGTTATCGAACCTGGTCGCATGGCGGTAGCCACCTCTGGTGATTATCGTAATTATTTTGAGCAAAATGGTGTGCGTTACTCACATACCATTGATCCCAAAACAGGTCGGCCAATTAACCATCGTTTAGTCTCAATTACGGTTTTAGATCCGAGTTGTATGACGGCCGACGGGCTCTCGACGGGGTTAGGTGTCCTTGGGCCAGAACGCGGGATGGCATTGGCTAATTTGCTGGGTATTCCGGTGTTTATGATAGTCAAAACTGATGAAGGCTTTGAGGAACACTCTTCTGAGTCATTCAAACCGTATCTACAAAAGCGGCTTTGATAGGAGAAGATTATGTTGACTGTTTTTATCGCGTCTTTTGTTTTTTTTCTCTTAGCCATCGCGGGATTGTCACTGGGTTATATCGTAAAACGTAAAACCTTGCAGGGCAGTTGCGGAGGTATTGGGGCTTTGGGAATGGAAAAAGTGTGTGATTGCCCCGAGCCTTGTGATTCACGCAAAAAACGGTTAGCTAAAGAGGCTGCGCGCCAGAAAGCATTGGAGCAATATCGCATTCTCTAACGGACATATGATTTGTCTTTCTGTATATAAAAATCCCCGTTCAATATGGAGTTGAGCGGGGATTTTTGTTTTATATATCTTAAATAATTTGAGTTGCAGTAAACCAACATACATACAGCTTGAAGTATGGCGGGTGTAATTATTTATTGTCGTGGATTATCTTCTTAAATTTGGCCGGAGAATCAACCATCACGCCATTGGCACCTAATTCTTTTGCTTTATGATAATCTTCTGGGGTATTAATTCCGAAGAAAATAATATGTGCGTTGGTATTTTTACGGAAACAGTCAACGGCTTCTTTATCCCAACTTAATATTGCGTTAGAGCGGCCTTCACCGAGAGTATATTTCTCTACAACCTCAACTTTTCGGTGTAACTCCAGACCATACCAGCGCTCTTTATTGTCCGCCGGTAATTCACACTTATGATCCATAGTAATATTGGCTAATTGTGTTCGTGTAAAATCACGGCTTTCAAATCGTTGGATTTTATGTGCAGCATCGCTGCTTTCATTCACTTTATCCAACGCTGTCAAATAATTATCATCAGTTGAATAGACGCGAGTTCGGCTCAGTCGGTTTTCTTCATTTTTACTGGTTGCATCCAGTGTTTTTTTCAGCGCTTTGGCGAGTGTTACTGGGTCTGCATCTGGGGATTTAATATCGAGGTAAAATTGTGTTTTAGGAAATGTTTTCAATACGTTATCAAGCGTAGGGATGCCGATATGTGAACCTGTTTTTGGCTGAATATTATGAGTTTTATTATACTTAAAGCTGGCATCGGCTTGGGCGAGTTGCTGCGCGGTATAGCTAGAAACTTTACCCGACTTATCGGTCAATTCCTGGAGTTCAGATGGGCGATACAAAACCGGAATATTATCCTTTGATAACTGTATTGTTATCCAGATTGCATCCGCACCATTAGCCAATGCTTTCTTGATGGCTGGAATCGTATTTTCAGGGGCATCGGCAGTTCCACCCCGGTGAGCAATAATTTGTGGTGTTTGTTGAGGGGCCGTTGAAGAAGCTGAATTAGCATTTGTGACACAACTAGCAGAGAGTAATAAAGTTGCCATTATATAATTTCGCATAATATTTAGTTTCCATCCATTGACTGACTAATGAATTTTTTAAAAGTTGATGTTAATCATATAGCCAATATTCTTCGGCTTTGTCGAATTTAATGATTTCTCATTAAAAATAAATGACAAAAAGAATAAAAAAACCAATAACAGAATTCAATTCTGTTTTTTTCTAAAATGGTTGTCATATTGATTAGGATAATTGTTAATATCACCGATGGCGATTTCATTTGTGATGTTCTTGAGGGAGGTTGGGGGCTAAATTCACGTCTAAGGCGGCAAAGCTCATCCCACAGCATAATGAGAAAATCCTTAATAAATCTTAAAAAACATTAGTTGGGCAGCTAAAGGTTGTATTAGGGTATACGTGTAATTTTATGGGGTGGTCGTGCCCCTAAGTACTCGGTCCTAAAGAGGAATGTAGTGTGTCGAGATTGCGAGTTGGTGTGATTTTTGGCGGTAAATCGGCTGAACATGAAGTGTCATTGCAGTCGGCCAAAAATATCGTGGATGCGATTGATAAAGCAAAGTTTGAAGTGACACTGTTGGGCATTGATAAACAAGGTAAATGGCATATTAATGATGCATCCAGTTACTTGTTAAATGCAGAAAATCCGGCGTTGATTTCCCTGAATCATTCAAACAAAAATGTAGCGCTGATCCTTGGCCAAGAGAGTCAGCAACTCATTGCTACGGATAATGCAGCTGCATTGGCTCAGTTGGATGTCATTTTCCCTATTGTACACGGGACATTAGGGGAAGATGGTTCCTTGCAAGGCCTGTTGCGTATGGCCAATATTCCTTTTGTCGGCTCAGGTGTCGTGGGGTCTGCGGTTAGTATGGATAAAGACATCACTAAGCGGTTACTGCGTGATGCTGGGTTGAATATCGCCCCTTTTATTACACTGACACGTGGCAATAAAGACAGCTACGATTTTGAAAAGGTTTCAGAAAAACTCGGATTACCTTTATTTATTAAACCGGCGAATCAGGGCTCCTCGGTGGGCGTGAGTAAAGTGCGCAATGCGGCCGAATATCAACAGGCGGTGACGTTAGCCTTTGATTTTGACCATAAAGTGTTGGTGGAGTCGGCTATTATTGGGCGGGAGATTGAATGTGCCGTCATGGGCAATGACAACCCGCAAGCCAGTTTGTGTGGCGAGGTAGTTATCAGCGACGAGTTTTATTCTTATGACACTAAATACATAAATGAAACCGGTGCTCAAGTCATCATTCCTGCGCCAATAGACAGTGCTGCCAGTGACAATATTCGCGCGGTAGCTTTAGCAGCATTTCGAGCGCTCGAATGCTGTGGTATGGCGCGGGTGGATGTCTTTTTAACCCCAGATAACCGCGTAATTATCAATGAAATAAATACGTTACCTGGATTTACTAATATCAGTATGTACCCCAAATTATGGCGCGCCACCGGTGTGGGCTCGACAGAATTGATCACCATACTGATTGAGTTGGCTTTAGAGCGCCATCAGCAAGATAAGTCGCTGAAAAGCTCCATCCTGAAATAAGACTGACTACCGCTATTCTCTGAAAAAAGAGCTGCCTCGGGCAGCTTTTTTATTGCTGTTAGAATTGACTTGACAAATCGTCAATAAATGACAATATTTTAATTATGAAACTTACAGAAGATCAACTCCTGTTGCGGGAGAGCAAAAAAATCGTTGAGGCACTGGGAAAAACATTTGCACCCTTAGTGGAGTTTGTTTTGCATGACCTGACTCAACCTGAACATGCCATTGCGGCGATTTCAAACAATTTATCCGGTCGTGAAATCGGTGAGCCAGCGACTGAACTGGGGTTGAGCCGTATTGCCGACCCTAACTTTCCTGAAGTTATTGTTAACTATCCGAATCAATTTCCTGATGGTCGCCCGGCAAAAAGTACATCAATTGGCTTGAAAAATAGCAAAGGGGAATTCATCGGGGCACTTTGTCTAAATATGGATATCTCGCTGTTTTCCGCCGTTAGCGCCAGTTTATCTCAACTGATCCAAACGACACCGGCAGAGGTTCAGGAGTCTCTGGCATCACCTCGCCTTGAGATGCTGCGCACTCAACTGGAGCAATTCGCTGCCGCGCACAATACCACTCCACGCGCGCTAAACCCGGCACAGCGACGTGAAATTGTCCGTCAACTGGCGCAAGCGGGTTTGATGGATTTGAAGAATGCCCAGACCGTGGTTGCTAATAATCTGGGCGTCGCCCGCTCTACTGTTTATACCTATCTCCCTACTGAAGGAAGTTGAAGATGGCCCCATTAGTCATCAGTTATGACGATATTATCCAAGCACATCAGCGGATTGCAGGTTTTGCACTTAAAACCCCAGTATTGACTTCCTCCACCGCCAATGAGCAGACCGGTGCGCAGTTGTTTTTTAAATGCGAAAATTTCCAGCATATGGGGGCGTTTAAATTCCGTGGCGCTTATAACGCGTTAGTGAAATTATCGCCGGAACAGCAAGCAAAAGGGGTTATTGCTTTCTCGTCGGGGAATCATGCGCAGGCTATTGCTTTGTCTGCGCGTAAATTAGGTATTCGCGCGGTTATTGTCATGCCTAAAGATGCGCCAGCAGCTAAAATCGCGGCGACACGAGGTTATGGCGGCGAAGTGGTGCTATATGACCGCTATCTTGAAGACCGTGAAGCCATTAGCCGTAAACTGGCACAAGAGCAGGGGCTAAGCTTGATTCCACCTTATGACCATCCGGATGTGATGGCCGGGCAGGGGACGGCGGCAAAAGAATTATTTGAAGAAGTGGGCGAGCTGGATGTGCTGCTGGTGCCATTGGGCGGCGGCGGGTTATTGTCCGGCTGTGCCACGGTGGCCAAAGCGCTCTATCCCAATTGCCAGGTATTTGGGGTGGAACCCGCCGCCGGTAATGATGGGCAGCAGAGTTTCCGCAGCGGAAAAATTGTTAAAATTGACACGCCAGTGACTATTGCGGACGGCGCGCAAACTCAGGCTTTGGGTCACTATACTTTCCCGGTTATTCAGGAGTGGGTTGATAATATTCTGACTGCCAGCGATGACCAATTGATCTCGGCAATGAAGTTTTTCGCCAGCCGAATGAAGATTGTGGTTGAACCCACCGGTTGCTTAGGGGCGGCTGTCGCTTTTGGTGATGAGCTGGATTTACGTGGTAAACGAGTCGGGGTGATTATTTCGGGCGGCAATGTCGATTTAGCGCGTTTGGCCCACTTTATTGATAAGTCTTGATGATGTCCGAGCCTATCTTAATAAATTCAACAGCGGGCCTGCCGCCAGCAGGCCATTATAGCCATGCTGTCTGCGCGGGCGGTATGGTCTATCTTTCTGGCCAACTGCCCGTCACGGCGCAGGGCGTGGCATTATCAAACCAACCTTTTGATATTCAGGTTATGCAGGTTTTTGCCAATATTGAAGGGATACTCGCGGACTGCCATTGCAGTGTAAATAGCTTGGTTCAGGTGCGAGTTTATCTGTGTGATATTGCCCTATGGCCACATTTCAATGCGCTTTATGCTGATTGGTTAGGGCCACACAAACCGGCTCGTTGCGTGGTGCCAGTGTCCGTTTTACATCATGATTTGGCCTTGGAAATTGAAGCGGTTGCTCTGCTTCCAGGCTAGTTTTTCGCTATCACGAAATTTGCGTGGTCAGGATCTCGGTTAATCTTGAATTTCTCCGATTTAACTGTATTCTTATACAGTGGTTTTGGCGGGGGATAAACATGCGGAAAATTATTCATGTCGATATGGATTGCTTCTTCGCGGCTGTTGAAATGCGCGATGACCCCAGTTTGCGTGATATTCCTATTGCGATTGGCGGTAGTCAGGACAGGCGCGGTGTCATTAGCACCGCCAATTATCCTGCTCGACGTTATGGGGTTCGCAGCGCGATGCCGACCGCTATGGCGCTGAAACTCTGCCCACAACTGAAAGTGATCCCTGGCCGAATGGCGGCATATAAAGAAGCGTCGCTACATATCCGTGAGATTTTTGCGCGCTACACCCCTTTGATTGAGCCACTTTCACTGGATGAAGCCTATCTGGATGTTTCTGATTGTCTGGCATGCAGTGGTTCCGCCACATTAATTGCACAAGAAATCCGCCAGTCTATTGCTATGGAGCTTAATCTAACTGCATCTGCGGGCATTGCTCCCATCAAATTTTTAGCCAAGATCGCGTCTGATTTAAATAAACCCAATGGTCAGTATGTGATAACCCCAGATAAAATATTGCCTTTCTTGTCTGACTTGCCGCTGAGTAAAATTCCGGGTGTGGGCAAAGTGACCGCGAAACGTCTGCAAGAGCTGGGGCTGATAACCTGTAGTGATGTACAAAACTATCCACAGGCTGAATTATTAAAGCGCTTTGGTAAGTTTGGTCATGTGCTATGGGAGCGCAGCCACGGTATTGATGAGCGCGAAGTTTCTCCCGACCGTTTGCGCAAATCGGTTGGGGTCGAGCGGACACTGGCTGAGGATATTCATGATTGGGAAAGCTGTGAGTTATTGATTGAAAAGCTTTATATTGAGCTGGAAACCCGTCTTCGTAAGGTTAGGCCGGATCTGCATATCGCCCGACAAGGGGTAAAATTAAAATTTCATGATTTTCAGCAAACTACACAAGAGCATGTTTGGCCGGAGCTGAATAAAGCGGACTTATTGCAAGTAGCGCGGGCAGCATGGAATGAGCGGCGGGCGGAGCGGGGGGTGCGTTTGGTGGGGTTACATGTCACTTTGCTGGATCCGCAACTCGAGCGGCAATTACTGTTGAGTTGGGAATAACTCTGACGAATAAAAAACGGCGGGCCTAAGTGCCGCCGTTAATCATATAAAACAAAACCGGGTTTCTTATGCGCGCTCAGGAATCGCTTTCAGCAGCGCAGTCAGTAATTGCCAATATTGACCCACACTTTCGATATGAACTTGTTCATCCGGTGAATGTGGCCCTGTCATAGTTGGCCCAATCGACACCATATCCATCTCTGGGTAAGGTTTTTTAAATAAACCACATTCCAGACCGGCATGGATAACCATGATATTGGGTGTTTTGTTAAACAATTTTTGGTAAGTTTCCCGCACCAATGCCATCACCGGCGAGGTTGGGTCAGGTTGCCAGCCAGGGTAGCCGCCTTTTGGCGAGGTTTCTGCGCCAGCCAACTGACCAATCGCAGTCAACATTCCCACCACGTAATCTTTGCCGCTGTCGATCAGAGAACGGATTAGGCAGATGATTTCTACTTCATTCTCATTCATGGTAACCACACCCACATTCAGTGAGGTTTCAACCACACCTTTTACTGCATCACTCATACGAATGACACCGTTTGGCGTGGCATTCAATAAGGCGATCAGGCGCTGCTGGGTATCTTTTGTCAGAGCCTTAGCATTATCAATAGATAGCGGCTCAAGCAATACAGTCAGATTTTTTTCAACTGCGGCCAGCTCATTTTTCAAGGTTGCCAGATACTCCTGGCTCAGGTTTTTCAGCTGATCGACTTTATCTGCGGCAATCGCCAAGGTCACAGAACCTTCACGTGGGATAGCATTACGCAGCGTGCCGCCATTCAAATCCAATATCCGCAGGTCTAAATCTTTGGCCTGGTCGAACAGGAATCGGGCCAGCAGTTTATTGGCATTACCTAGCCCTAAATGGATATCAGCGCCTGAATGACCGCCTTTCAAACCTTTAATGGTCAACTTCAACGTCTGGTAACCGGTAGGAACCGCTTCGCGCTTTAGTGCTAAAGTGGTAATAAAATCAATACCCCCGGCGCAACCCATATAGATTTCACCTTCCTGCTCGGAATCGGTATTAATCAGAATATCGGCTTTCAACCAGTTAGGTTGCAGACCAAATGCGCCATCCATACCGGCTTCTTCGGTCATGGTCAGCAGCACTTCAAGTGGGCCGTGTTCGACGCTATCGTCAGACAGCACCGCCAATGCGGAGGCCATACCAATGCCATTATCCGCACCTAATGTGGTGCCACGGGCTTTAACCCATTCACCGTCGATATAGGGTTGGATAGGGTCTTTGGTAAAGTCATGTACCGTATCATTATTCTTTTGTGGCACCATATCTAAGTGAGCTTGTAGCGCAACGGGCTTACGGTTCTCCATCCCCTTGGTAGCTGGCTTACGCAGCAGGATATTACCGACCTTATCACGCTCCGCATGTAGACCTTTTTCCTTGGCCCACGTCATAATATGCTGTGCCAGTGCTTCTTCGTGGTAAGACGGATGGGGAATCGAGCAGATTTTTGCGAAAATATCCCACAACGGCTGAGGCGAAAGTTGAGACAGTTCAGACACTGTAAGTCTCCTGTACAAAGTTAGATCGAGATTGATATCAGATGATTATTATATAAATCATCTGGTTATATTGTTAGTTTATTACGCGTACAAAGTAATGGATTTCTATCTTGGTAATGATCTTATCCAATAGCTCGGCGGTGAAGCTACTTTAGCTATTGGATAAATGAGCCGTGTTTAACTGTTGATATCAACCAATATGGGTATCTTGATTTTTTTGCTTCCACTCACGCATAAAATGCTTTATCAAAACGAAACTTACAGAACCCACGAAACCAATCAGTGTAAAGAATATTAGAACCAGTAAACGTTTAGATGCATCTTTTATTGTCGGTTCTGTCGGTTGCTGTAGATATTTAAAGGGAACTATATCGATATCATCAATTTTTAATCCGTTCAACTTTTCTATATATAACTTACGATTCAAAAGGTCGGGATCAATTAAAGCTGGGTCGGTAATGGATTTCTCAATTTCTAACTTTTTGTTCAATGTGTCTGAACCAATAGTAATCGGGAAGTCTGGGTCATCATTAATCACAGTGCCACTACCATATATAGGCTTTTTAATGCCAGCGGCATTAGCCATATCAATTGCATATTTTAATCGTTCAATTCTAACTTCTTGATTGTTTTTAGCTCTTAATAAATCTAAATTATATTTTTCTGTACTAAGGTTTTTAGCTGTATCAATAGTTCGTTTTATTTTTCGTGTAATATCAGCATCAACGATTTTCTTTACATAATTTATATATCCCAGTAAAAGATCGTGGGCATCATTAGCCGTATCTGCTCTGTGAGATAATTTATAATAACGGTATTCAGATTTATCATCAGATTTATCTTGTTGAGAACCAACAGAGTTAATATCTTGATTGATTATTTTTTCAATTAGATATCTTCTCCGTGCCTCATTTTGTGGATCCTCCTCCATTAACCTCTTAAAATAGTTAGTACTGACCAAATATTCAGCACGCATATCTCGAGAGTCAAAATTTTGCTTAAATGTGGATAATAAATAATCCGAATCAATATCTATTGCAATATCTAATGCCGCTAAATCAGAGGTTATTTTATCTAGAACTTGAATTGATTCATCACTTGGTTTGACTACAATAGCAGTACTTGTCCATTGGTTAGGAAGCGTATAAGCTACAGTAAAACCGGCCGCTATAAATAAAAGAGTAACTATTATTATTTTAAATTTAGAATTTAAAATAACTGTAATCAATTCAAAGAAGTTAATATCATCCTTTTGCGGAGATAATGTAGAGAAGTCATAATATTGACTTTTTATCGGCGCAGTATCATTTTTATTACTATTATCACTCATATTTAAAATATCCAATCTATTAAAAATAAAGAAAACTAAATATATTCTCCTCAGAAAATCATGAGGTTATTACTACTGCGTATATCGACTAAGATAACAATACTTTATGGTAGGTAATAAAAATGTTACCCGATAGGACAAAAGTCGCTAAAATTTAAATGTTATCAGTAAAGTTATCACCGATGATCACCTTTTCAAGGTGTTGAACTTTTGAAGATATATTTATGTCGTTTTCAGGCATAGACCAGTGTGGCATCTCCTTAGCAGTATCGAGAACAAATGGGCCTTGCTTCCATTCAAAAATAAATGCTTTGCTTGAGATACAAACCAAGGTATGAAATATATTGGGTGGAAGCTGCACGGCAAAAACTTTATGTTTATCACCTAATAAATAGATTTCTGTTACTGTCCCTTGTTCTGAAAAGAGTATTAGTTTTACTTCTCCCTCAACAACATGGAAAAACTCCCATTGATGAGATTGTGTATGTTTGTGCGGTGGAATGTATGTTCCATGCAGTAAAGCAATAGCAATCCTTTGTACTGGGTCCTGATAATCATTATGAATATTGAAATGATCACGTCGACGCGGGGATGTAGCAGCTTTACTATATAAATCAATTTTAAATTTTTCGTCAAAAAGGAACACTTAACCTCCGCGATAAGAAATTAATATTTTTTCCAAACGACACGATTAATATAATCAACATAGCTGTGTATTATACGCACAACTTTATCCGAAACATTGGGCATAGAATAGTCGCTCACTGGTCGTAGTAAACGATGTTCACCAGTTGGCTGGCTTTCCAAAATAGACAATGACTGCATAACTCTTTCAACACTTAAACCAGTCATAATTACCGAAGCTTCTTCCATTCCCTCTGGCCTTTCATGTGCTTCACGAATATTTAATGCTGGGAAGTTAAGAATAGATGATTCTTCCGTAATGGTGCCACTATCCGAAAGTACCACTTTGGCTTCAAGTTGTAATTTAATATAATCAATAAAGCCTAAAGGTTTTAGAAGTTGAATATTGGGATGAAAAGTAAGATTATTTTCTTCTATACGTTTCCGAGTTCGAGGATGTGTTGAAACGATAACCGGAAAATTATATTTCTCTGCAATCTTATTTAAGATATCTGCTAATTTTTTAATGTTGCTTGGGCTGTCTACATTCTCTTCACGATGAGCACTGACAATAAAAAATTTACCAGGTTCGAGTTTAATTCGGGTAAGTACATCTGATTTATGAATTTTATCAATATGCTGATTAATAACTTCAAACATTGGACTGCCAGTTTTTATTACACGATCTGGGCTTAAACCTTCAGAAATAAGATACTCACGAGCAATATCTGAATAGGTTAAGTTGACATCTGAAATATGATCAACGATCTTTCTATTAATTTCCTCTGGAACTCTCTGGTCAAAGCATCTATTGCCTGCTTCCATATGAAAAACAGGTATCTTTCTTCTTTTGGCAGGCAATGCAGCTAAGCAACTGTTGGTATCACCCAGCACTAACATAGCATCGGGATTTATTTTAGAAAGTAGTTCATCCACTTTAATAATAATATTACCAATCGTGGTTGCTGCATTATCACCTGCTGCATTAAGAAAATAATCTGGTTTTCTAACACCAAGATCATTAAAGAAAATTTCATTTAATTCAAAATCGTAATTTTGACCCGTATGAACAATGATATGCTCACAATGTACATCAAGCTTCTTAAGGACTGCTGAGAGTCTGATAATTTCAGGTCGTGTCCCAACAACACTAAGCACGCATAATTTATTTTTCATATGACATATCCCAAGCTACTGTGTCAGGTTTATTACGATCAAAAATTTCATTTGCCCACAACATTACAATGAGTTCATCAGAACCTATATTTTTGATGTTATGTGCCCAACCCGGTATTGTTTCAACAATTTCAATATTGGCAGCGTTTTTTTCAAACTCAATAACTTCATGAGTTATAATATGTTCAAACCTAAATAGTGCCTTGCCAGATACAACAATGAATTTTTCATTCTTAGTATGATGGTAATGTCCACCGCGAGTTATGCCTGGTTTAGCGGTAAAAAATGAAAATTGGCCATAAGCTGGTGTTTTCAGCAACTCAGCAAAACTACCTCGGGGATCTTCATATACCGGAACGGAATATGAAAATTTTTCAGGGGGCAAATAACTAAGATAAGTAGCATAAAGGGCACGGCTAATACCTTCACCCACCGAATCTATAGTTAAATCATTGCGTGAAGATTTAAACCCTATTATTTTATCCGCCAAATCTTGGAGTGATATTTTATATTTAACTGGAATATCATAAAAGATATCATTGTTATTTTTAATATCCAGATGGCTAACAAATGCCTCAATAACATCATCGATATAAACAATCTCTAGGGTAAATGAAGGATTGTCGATGGTTAATGGTATATCATTAATAACATTATGACAAAAAGTAGCAACTACTGAATTATAATTTGGTCGACACCATTTACCAAAAACCCCATGTAAACGGTAGATAGATGCATTAATATTTGATTTTGTCACTGCCTCCTGAATTATTCTTTCAGCATTTAATTTGCTTTTTCCGTAGGCATTATCTTTTTCAGCTTGTATTGATGATGAATAAATCAGTGAGGCTTTAGGATTTCTCTCAGCAATAATTTTGACTAGAGTTTCTGTAAAATCAGTATTTCCACTAACAAACTCATCATCAGTTAATGGCCTATTAACGCCAGCTAAGTGATAAATTATATCTACGGCTATGACTTTATTGGTAAGCTCAGATATATCATCTTCATGTGTAAACGTTAGCACTATGAGACCACGTTCTTTAAGCGCTACACTCAGGTTTTTACCTATAAAACCATTAGAGCCAGTGATTAGTACTTTACGCATAATTAATACTCCGGCTGTACAGTATTACCACTAACTATTTCCCGCATAAACTTCAGTTTTAGTAGTAATTTCTTTGTATCTTCAAGGTTTAGTCTGGTTGTGTTATGAGAGTTATAATCAGCAATTTCAGTTATTTTCTTCTCACCATTCTCAAAGAATTTACCATAATTTAAATCACGGTTATCTGCGGGAATACGGTAATAGTTTCCTTGATCCTCTGCATGAAGCATCTCTTCTCGGGTCAACAATGTTTCGTAGAGTTTCTCTCCGTGGCGCGTTCCGATTATATTTATCGGATGCTCAGGTTTACTCATAAGTTCAGTAATAGCTTTTGCTAAAATTTCAATTGTTGCTGCCGGTGCTTTTTGAACAAAAATATCACCATTTGAGCCATGGGTAAAAGCATGGATAACCAGATCAACGGCATCTTCAAGAGTCATCATAAAGCGTGTCATTTCAAGATCAGTTACACTGACAGACTCATTTTTTAAAATCTGATTAACAAACAGCGGGATAACAGAACCACGTGATGCCATCACATTTCCGTATCGAGTACCACAAACAACTGTGTTAGAGGAAGATAAATTACGGGATTTTGCCACCATAATTTTTTCCATCATGGCTTTAGAAATACCCATTGCATTAATAGGATAAACTGCTTTATCTGTACTTAAACAAACAACACGTTTAACGTTATGATTTATTGCGGATTCAATAACGTTTTCAGTCCCCAAGACATTTGTCTTAACTGCTTCAAGAGGATAAAACTCGCAAGAAGGGACTTGTTTTAAAGCCGCTGCATGGAAAATATAGTCTACACCACGCATTGCGTTAGAAATGCTCTGGTAATCTCTAACGTCACCTATATAAAACTTCAATTTATCATTTTTGTACTTCTTACGCATATCATCTTGTTTTTTCTCATCACGACTAAAGATTCGAATTTCAGAGATACTCGTTTCCAGAAAACGATCGAGGACAGCGTTGCCAAATGAGCCTGTCCCACCGGTAATAAGTAATGTTTTTGAATTGAACATTTTTAACCTTGATTATTGATAATTTCATCAGCAGCAGCAGCAACTGTGAATTTTGCATGTAATAGACGGTTTGAATTAATTCCTAACTGTTTTCTTAATAAAGAATTTTCAAGAAGAGTCAGTGCATTGTGATAAAGAATATCGTCTTCACCATTAATAGTAACGAAGCCTGCATTGTATTCTTGTATTATTTCTTGCAGATCGTTTCCTTTGTTTACACTTCCTAAGATAGGTATACTATTAGCCATATAGCCTAGTATTTTCCCAGGAAAGTTATGACTTTTATGATTACGACAAAGAGAGAATAGACCTACATCGACTTCGTGCAAAATAGCTTTGAATTTTTGTTGTGATACCGATGGTAATATAGTGACGTTATTTATTTTATCTTGAATTACCATATCCTTAATAAGTGTGACTTCATCTCCTTGTCCCAGAAAAACAAAATGTGCTTCCGATTTATGCTGAAGGCGTTTGGCAAGTCTCACTAAGTTTTTCATGTCCTGTGCTTTGCCAATATTTCCCCCATAGAAAAATAAAACTTTATTCTCTAGACCTAAGTGTTTTTTGAAGTCTATATTATTTTTCTCTAAATTAGGGCTAACCCAATTAAATAGCAGGCGAGTTTTGTAACGGTCACTAAAGCACTCTTTGAAATACTTAATATTAGCAATAGACTGAATTCCGATAACATCTGCGGAGCTATAATTTAATCTTTCTATAAATCTGAAATATTTAGTGATAGGATTATTGGCTTTTATAATTCCGTTATCTATGATCCACTGAGGAAAGAAATCACGCAAAATTAAATACAAAGAGCACTGAAATCTCTTTTTAAGTTTTATAGCAAACCATCCCCAGAAGATAGATGGTGAATAGCTGATAATTAAGTCAAAGTTTTTATTTTTCAGATGTCTATTTGTGTATAACCATGCTTTAAATGGAAGAAGTGATTCATTTATAGCTCGTTTGATAAGTGAGCAATTTTTTATTGGGCCAAGTTTGAATCTTACAACCTCAACATTATCGATATAATCACTATGATAATTACTTTTTAAATGACTAGATGGTGTTATTACTGTTACTTTATATCCTCGTTGAACTAATTCACAAGCAAGTTCATGCATCATTTTTGCTGCGACTTTTGTACTATCAGGAATATAGTCATCAACAAGTAAAACAATACTTTTTTCTTTAATATCATTTAGCATATAAAATACTCAAATATTTTTCAGCTCGTTCTCTTGCGGATGGAAACCGACTTACGAGTTCTTTTCCATCCAAACATTTTTTATTTATAACTAATGGATTTTCATAGGCTGTAATAATAGTATTGGCAATATCATCGGCTTTTAGCGGATCAAAGTAATAAGCCGAATCTCCACATACCGTTTTTGCAAATGCTCGATTTGAAGTGAAAATAGGTTTTCCCATGTACATCGCTTCTACATAGGAGGCACTAAAACATTCTAATAGTGTAGGCAGGAATAATGCATCACATACTTCGTATAGAGGAGGGCACTGTGCACTACTTACTTTACCCAATGTGATAAGCCGATCTTGATATTTTGTTGGAATATTTTTCTTAAATTCGTCACTGACTGTTAAAATAAATTTAAATCTAGAAGGAAGCTTTTCTACAAGATCAGCAATAATAGCTAAATTTTTATGCGGATAATCATGTGAGATTGTGAGTAGCCAAATATCATCATTTTTAATAGGAAGTCTATTTAGAACTTGGCGATCAAATTTTTTCGGTTCGTAAAATACAGATGAAATTGTGTTTGAAACTGTAAACACATTTTGAGGATTAATTTTAAGACGCTTTCCAATTTTTAGCCTAACATCATCTGTTTCAGTAACAAGTTTAGTTGAGTTATTCTTAAAATAAAAAGGTTGAATAAAACTAAGAATTATAATTTTTATTTTTTCTTTTAATAAAAGCTTGTTAAAAATAACAGATGTATTATAAATTAACCAAGCTTGAGCAAAACCGACTAAATGATTTTTAACCTTAGGTTTCCAGTAACTTGGGCCGAATATAGTAAATACATCTGTTATTTGATATTGTTTTACCAGCTCATCTAATCTTTTTCTTGTTGAGAAGTTGAATATACCTGATGGTGTTGATTCAATCACTTCGCATGATTTTTGTGCTTGGCTGGATAATTGTTCAAAAACCACTGGTGATACCGCAGCAATAAAATTAACTTTTAGTGCAGTAAATTCTTCAATAACTGAAATACCAACTTGGAGTCCCCCTCCAATATATAAGTTACTGGCATTGACTAATAGCATCATTTCTTCCTTTCAATCCAATGTAATTTTACAGCTTGCTCTCGAGCCAACGACGCATTTTCACCTATTATTTTAGAATAGAGAGAATTTCTATAGGGTAGATACTGATTTTGGAAATATTCATTTGAGGTGAATCTAATAAAAGCGATTAGTATATAGCAAGAAAATAAAATTGAGAAGGCTACTTTATTAGCTATACTTTTATTTATCATTATTAAGTAACTAACTAATATTATAAATATTGGAGCAAAGTATTCATCAACTCTGGAGGTGATAGTTCCATATTTGCCAAAATAAACATCAATGATTAGCATTGTTAATATAATCGTTTCTAAACTAGATGCGAAGTTTAATGGTAATTTTTTATTGGCAAACTCAAAGTAAATGTGCTTTTTCTTGATAAAGTAATAAGAAATAATAATAATTTTGACGAGTAGATTATATGTAAATATATTTCCAGTGCTAGCATTTAAAGTGTAAAGATGAATCTTTTCAAGATAGGGATTATAAGAGAATAATGTTAATGCTTCTAAAATAATTTCTATTGGATATAATCCAACCACGGACATTACTACACCAAACAGCACACTAATTTTCATTAGTCGCTTAAATATTGCATTATCTATAAATGGTAATATTATCAATATTATCGCTGATATATGGAAAGATGAAGCGAGTAAACATAAAGCTATATAATGTTTCTTCTTACCATTTAAATAGTAACTAAGTGCAATATAGAAAATAGCAACAGCAATGATTTGCCTTAAGGCTTCAATATTAAAACCAAAAGATGAAATAAAATAAATAGTTAAACAAAAAAGTGGAAAAGGTGAGTATTTTTTAAAGAACCGATAAAGGATAAATAATATAAATATGCTTATCATGCATACAAAAGACCAAAATCCAAAACCCAAATAACTTATAAATGAGGACAGCAGTTGGTATCCCGGTTCTATTGTTAAAGTATTTGTACTATTACCGTTAAAAGAGTCTCGGTAAAAAAGCCAATCTACCCCGAGTTCATAACGTAATCCAATCACTAAAATAATTAGTAAGAATAAAACATATTTAACAATTAATTTATTTTTAGAAAAAGCAATATCAATATTAGCAATGAGTAATGTTAGTACGGAAAACAAACCATAAATTATCATATTACTCACTTAGTGATTTTAAAATTTTAGATTTGGCTACAAACACTATGACCATTAGAAAAATTATGAGTTTTAAGACTAGTCCCGAAATTAAGTCCATCTCATTTAAATATAATGTTACGGGATAAACTAATAATAACCCAACGCTATAGAAAATAAGATATTTAAATGGAATGATATTATTTCTAGTAATATAAGTAGCTGTTGTATAGTGGAGTGCAGCTAAGAAAAAGTAAGCTACAACGGTAGCCCAAGCAGAACCGGCAATACCGAATTTTGGAATTAAGTAATAATTTAAGATGATATTAATCCCTAATGCTCCCAACGTAGCACAAGAAATAATAACTGTTTTCTTTTTATAAAAAATAAAATTAACATAAACCAAATAGATATGAATTAATGAATTCCCAATAATTATTAATGGTAATATTGGAATGCTATCATAATATTTATCACTAGCGAGAAATACCACCATTTCTTTAGAAAACAACATGCTGAGGGCACAGATTAAGAATATCAATACTGTACTTGCATATGTTGCTTTTTTTATTGCCTCATCATCTCTAATATTGATTAATTTATAAAGCTTGGGTTGCCATGATGAATTCCATGCCATAATAACAACAATAACACACATACCTAAATTATATGCAAAAGAGTAGATGCCCGCTGAATAAGTGCCCATTATTTTATTGATAATAAGTCTATCGGCTTGCGATAAAAGTGAATTTGAAAGAACATGTACAATTAAGGGTAACGAAAATATTAGTGCTTCTTTTAGATAGAGAAAATTGAACTTACCACGACTTAGCTTCCATAAAATCATTGAAACGTATGTAATAAGGATTATATTGACAATCATCTGAGCATAGATTTTTGACATATATTGATTTGATGTTAAAAAATATGCAAAAGCAAAAATTAGTATCATTTCGCTAATTTTAGCGACTATATTAAAAATGACATAACGTTTACTTTGTCTCGATGCTTGTAGATAACATGTGTATATATATATATATGAAAGCATTACACATATTGATAATACGGATATAAAGTCTTTCTCATTTATGCCAAGAAAGGAGCTGACGGGGGCTCTATATAAAGGTTCTAGTATTATCAATATGATCTGAAATGGGATAATAAAACAAAGAATACTTAATAAATAGCTATCAAAATGTTCACTCGTTATCATGAATCTATTAGTTATTGCATTTTGCAAGTTTAAACTAATAAATACATATAAAATTATTGTTGCTGTATTAATTAGAGAGAGATATCCATATTGTATCGGGTCAAGTAAACGAGAAAGTAGCGGTAGGGAAATAAATAAGAAGCCCTTAACGAATACATCACCAAGAGCATAATTAAAAAAATCTGTTAATGTTTTAGATTTCATTTTTATTTTAGCGATATCAAATAGGATTCAACTTGTTTTTCGTATATCAAATACATATCTGAAGCATTTACATGTTCAAAGTATTTTTTATAATTTTTATTCATCTCGTCTAAGCAATTTTCAAATGAATTATTATTATCGATATCAAAAACCAGTCCGTTTTCGCTAGTTACCAAATCGTCCTTACACCCCACTTTATTACTTACTATGATAGGTAAACCAAAAGTAAGCGCTTCCTCAATTACTAGTCCCCATGGTTCCGACTTAGATGGAAGAACAAAAACATCAGCTGATTTATAAATCTGATTTAGATCTGTATTGTTTATATAACCTAAAAAACTAATATTACTCTTAGATTTTCTTTTTAGGTTATTTGCTTCTGGCCCATCGCCGGCAATAATCAACTTTTCGGGTCTTTCATTAAATATATCTACTAGAAATGACAAGTTTTTCTCTTCAGATAATCTTCCAACATACAGATAGGTTAATGTTGAATCATCTTTTTTCTTATAAGAATATTTAAAAGGACTCCTTATATAATTAGGAATACCTACACCATGAGTAAATGTTATTTTTCCTTTAAACTCTATTTTTTCTAGTATTTTTTTTTGTAAAACTCCAGAAGGGTAGGCTGAACTCATTCTTTTTAAGAAAAACTTTTTTAATAACCATGCATAACCATCTGTTTTTGTTTCATTTATACTACTTTCAATAACAACAGAATTTTTATCCCTTCTCACTAGAAAAGATAAAAATAATAATTCTTTTATTTCCCAGCCTGGGTAAACAAGTTTCGTGAACTCATCATTTCTTATTGTTTTATATATTTTGATAAGTGTTTTTAATTTATCACGATTTTCAAAATCACCAGTATTTATATACTCACTATTAAACTCATGATTATAATTGTAGAAATCATCATTTCGCATTTTTGATTTTTTTGCGATAAAAATCACTTTGATTCGACAATGCTTGGCCAGTCTATTAAAAAGATTCACTTTATAGAATGCAGGAACATTAGTAATAAAAATAAAATCGTAAGTATTCATTTAACATCCTGCTCAATGATTTCAACCCAGAGCTTTAATACCTGCTCTTTAGTATACTCTTTGATACTGGGTACTGCTTTGGCGGAGTATAGTTCTCTTAAGCTTTCATCATCCATAAGCTTTTTAATTGCTATTGATAATTCCTCACTGCTTTCCGCTTTAACTAAAATTCCATTATCTTTGTTAAGTATTGACTTCGGTCCTGCTGGACAATTAAAACTTATACAAGGTAGACCATATGAAAGGGCTTCAATAAGGACCATGCCCAAGCCTTCATAGCGTGATGATAAAACGAATACCTTAGCTTGTTCGTAATGCTTTCCTATATTATCAGTGAATGGGGCTAGCACTACGTTACTTAATTTATTATCGTTAATGTATTTTTCAAGTAGAGGTTTATCTGGCCCATCCCCAACTATTATCAAAGACCAGCCTTCAGTTGATATTTTAGACCAGGCTGAAAGCAAGAGGTCGAACCCTTTTTGCTCGACAAAACGCCCTATAGCTAACACATTATTTTCTTTCTTTAATGATTTTTTTTCTGGTATTTCAACAATGTTTGGAATTATTTTATGTTTATGCGAGGGAAGCCAAGAGTATTTCTTTGCATCTTCATTAGTTAAAGTAACAACTGCTGATATTTTTTTATAAATAATTTTTCGAATATATTTTAAAATTGGATTGATAACGTCATATTCAAAATGTTCAATAGCAATGATGTGTTTGCTACCGGATAATTTTGCTAATAGTGACATTTTTGTATCACATGATATGACAATGTCATTGTGTCCAATTGATTTTTCTAGCGACTTCTTTTTTTTATTTATATATCTTAAATCAAATAACATGCCTTCAATAAGTTTTTTTTTCCTATTATACATGCTTTCTTCATATTCATTTTTCAGAATGTGAATATTAACCTTTTTCGACGGTTGAAAATATAATTCGGAGTTTGTTTTATATAAACTAATTATTTCAACGTCATAATTATCTGAAAGTGCATTAGCTAAAGAAACAGATACCCTCTCTATTCCTCCTCTGGATGAAATATCTCCTAATAAAATCTTGATTGCTATCTTTTTATTGATTGGAGATGAAGAATTTTTGGAAAACTCGCTCACTGCTATTTTCATCCTTATAAAAATTAATTACATTGTTAACCATATTACGCTGCTCCTGATAATCATCTTGTCCATCGAGCAATTTTTTCAATTCATCTTGCAAGGAATACTGACTGAAGGTGTGAGCTCCTGGCATCCAAAATTTAACGGGTTCAAGTGTAAAACCACCTCTTGAGTTCCCATATGCATCAATGTCGGGGACAAGAAAACAAATAGGCCGATCGAGCAGCATATAATCGAAATAGATAGAGGAATAATCCGTAACTAAAATATCCATCTTGTTTAGCAAGTGATTGATATCTAGATTTATTTCATGTAAGGTCTCTGTCTTTATTATTGTTATATTATTGGTCAATTCAGTTGAAATGAATGTTTTTTCTTCGAAAGGATGAAGTTTAATAAAAAGTTCTGCATTATTTTCATCAAGGAAAGTATCCAGAGCTTCTATGTTAAAGTCAGTGACACGTAAAAAGTTATTTTCTTTAATTGCACTGCCATCCGAGTACTGCAATGCTGTTTGATTCTCTCGAAAGGTTGGAGCATATATTATTTTCTTTTTATTAATTCTGGATTTTTTATCTGTAACATCTATCGGTCGACTTTGAAATAAAAAATCATTTCTAGGTTGCCCTGTTATATATACATTATTTGCTTTCTCTCTGAAACAGGCTGAAATTATAGAACGCATGATCTCGGATGTAGCTATTCTATTTGCAGAGTAGTCTTCCATACCTACGTTATCAAACTCACCTAGATAGCATATTTTTTTCAGAGGCATTCCATGCCATAAACTAATATATATCTGTGAAGCTGCTTTAGTTCCAATCATTTCATTATGGGTTGTAATAATGTATTTACTAGTAAAATAATGGTAGAGAGACTTAAATGTGCCTGTTTTAATTATATTAATATTGAGATCATTAGCTTTACAGTCGCTTTCGACGAGCCAAATTATTTTGTAATCATTGTGATTTTTACTTATAAATTCACTTAGTGCTTTAGCATTCCCTGAGATATCTGGTCGACTCTTAAATATTATTTTTTTATTGTTTTTAGGTATGATTCCACTTATAGCACTAATTACTTTTTTTATAATTCTAGCGGCTTTTTTTTTACTTATCATTTGGGCATTGACCTTACAACTTCGATAATTTCAGTGGTAGATATTGATGGTGTTCTTGGTAAGTAAATGACGTCACAGGCTTCTTTCACCCAGTCAAAACGCCCGACCCAATCATCGCCCATGACTAAAATTGCTGCATTATATTGCTTGATGTAATCTAGTTTTAGCTCTAGAGATTCCTCAATGAATACTTCATCAACAAATCGTAATGAGCTAATAATTTTTACTCGATCATTTTGGCAATAAATAGGATATCTTTTCTTTTTGCTAAAGTTTAACTCATCTGATGAAACACCAACAATAAGTTTATCTCCATAAGATGCCGCACGTTCCAATATATTTATATGACCTACATGGAAAACATCAAATGTTCCAAATGTAATTATTGTTTTCATGGTTAATCCAAATTATATATTCTTAAAATTTAAGTTTAATTGACATGTCTTAGTTGAAATATTTACTATAACAATGACTAAAACCAAAATTAACCATTATAATTTATAATGGTTAATTTTGTTTTTTGAATAATAACAATGTTCTTGCAGGGTGATTATTTAATAAAATGCCATGAAGAGTTTGGGGTTTGATTATTTTAAATCAAATTTCCCCCTTGATGCAGTTCAGAGATTCAATGGTTGTATTTTAATCGATCATTTATCTTTTTCCTATTACGGACTAAAAGTGTTAATATTTATCTGTATATTAATTATCTAATTATTGTATTTTTTAGTAAAGCTCAACTCTTCTTTTATTAATGAGAAGCAACTTGTTTTATTAACATGATATGATTTACAAATAGTAATTATGGAATAGGAGTAAGTCCTAAAGGAAGAACAACTAAAAAACCAATTTCTTAGTGGATAAATATACTTAGAGAAATGTTCTGGTCTATGTGTACTCTACCTCTAACGCAATTATCCACGCTACCGCCCTTGGCTTACAGCTGCCAACGCACTGATATTGCGCTCTTATCTTAGTGGCTAATTGCGGGCGTTTCTACACAATTTCCATTTAGCTTAAGGGGCGTCATATTTTGACTCAACAACCCAGATTTTTGTGTTATAACAATCCCACATATTTCAGTTATTTTCGTATTTATACTCTAGAATTACAAGCGAAACGTGATAATTAGTTTAGTGTTATTTATTTGAGTGGCGGCACATATGTGGTGTGGGCGACTTCCCCATCATTCTTTTCCCACCATTTTGTTGTGTATATCTGATGATGAGTAGATTTGTGTGTCTAAGGCTGATTCGTGAGCTGCCAATAAAACTTAACTAATTGTTATGTATTAAGATTTTATGATGAGATGTTATGTGGTCTTATTGAGTATTCTGTAAAAGTATCATTAAATTATTACCGCAGTTCTTTCATTTTAAAATTTAGATTTTTGTTAAAATTGGTGTTGTTAAACAACAAAGCACTGTGGTCATCAATGTTTCTGATTATGGCGGGGGTCTTCGACTTTACAGCTTCTCTTGAAGCATTCGACCACACGCCATTTGATGGCATTTTTGACAGTGACTTTTGCTTTTTATACCAGTTTGATACCCGCAATTTTTACTAATTAGCCGGATAATTGCTGGTTTTTATTCGGCTGGCTCTCTATAATCTCGCGCAACCTTTTTTCCCCTTTCTGAATCATGGCAAGCCACTTCTATACTGGCTGGGATTACACTTTATGAGCGAAAAATACGTCGTTACTTGGGATATGTTGCAAATTCATGCCCGCAAATTGGCACAGCGTTTACTGCCTGCTGAACAATGGAAAGGTATCATCGCGGTTAGCCGTGGTGGGTTAGTGCCGGCGGGTATTCTGGCGCGCGAGCTGGGTATTCGTTATGTCGATACCGTTTGCATCGCCAGCTATCACCATGATAACCAAGGTGAGCTTAAAGTTTTGAAGCGCGCAGAAGGCGACGGTGAAGGCTTTATCGTGATTGATGACTTGGTTGATACTGGCGGTACGGCGAAAGCTATCCGTGAAATGTATCCTAAAGCACATTTTGTGACCATCTTTGCCAAACCAGCGGGTCGTCCACTAGTCGATGACTATGTGATTGATATTCCTCAAGGTACCTGGATTGAGCAGCCGTGGGATATGGCGGTAACTTTCGTCGCGCCTTTGAGCGGCAAATAATTTAGTGTAATTTAAATGCCCGGTGCCTACCGGGCGTTTCATTTTCCGCGCAGTATGAGTACACTGACCCCATCTGACCAGCCCTTAACGGGCCTGAATCACGGCTTATGGAGGCTATTGTTACTATGGCACAAGCCAACCTTTCTGAAATTCTGTTCAAACCAAAATTCAAGCATCCTGAAACCTCTACTTTAGTGCGGCATGCTCACTGCAATAATGCGGTGACGGTTCACTCGGCACTGGATGGCGATACTACCCATCATTGGTACCGCATGATTAACCGCCTTATCTGGACTTGGCGTGGTGTTGATCCTCTGGAAATCGAAGAGGTATTATCACGGATTGCCTGCTCGAAAGCGGAACACAGCGATAATGACTTGCTGGATACCGTGGTGGGTTATCGTAACGGTAATTGGATTTATGAATGGGCCCATCAGGGGATGCAGTGGCAGCAAAAAGCCATGGATGAAGCGGACCCAATGAATGCCGGCCAGTATTGGCTAAATGCGGCTAATTTATACAGCATCGCCGGTTATCCACATTTGAAAGGTGATGAGTTGGCCGAGCAAGTCGAGGTGCTGTCTAACCGCGCTTATGAAGCCGCCGCCAAGCATCTGCCTTACACTTTGAAAGAGCTTAGTTTTGATATTTCAGATGGCGGGACTCTTAATGGGTTCCTGCATCTGCCAACCATCGGCAGCGCGCCATTCCCGACGGTACTGATGTGCGGCGGGCTGGATACATTGCAAAGTGATTATTATCGCCTGTTCCGAGACTATCTGGCTCCCAAAGGGATAGCGATGTTGACCATCGACATGCCGTCCGTCGGGGCTTCGTCAAAGTGGAAACTTACTCAAGACACCAGTTTCCTGCATCAGCAAGTGTTGCAAGCATTGCCAACAGTTCCTTGGATTGATCACCAGCGCGTCAGTGTTTTTGGTTTCCGTTTTGGTGCCAATGTGGCGGTTCGTTTGGGGTATTTAGAACCGCAACGTGTGCGTGCTGTGGCGTGCCTCGGCCCGATTGTGCACCATCTTCTGTGTAATGCCGATAGTCAGCGCAAAATGCCCGACATGTATATGGATGTGATGGCTAGCCGCTTGGGAATGGCAGATGCTGCGGATGAAATACTCAGAGCAGAAATGAACCGCTATTCTTTGAAAACGCAGGGGTTATTGGGGCGACGCTGTCAAACACCAATGTTGGCAGGCTTTTGGGAAAATGACCCTTTCAGTCCGAAAGAGGAAGCTAAACTGATTTGTTCTTCTTCCGCTGATGGCAAATTATTACCCATATCATCAACACCACTATATGACAATTTCCATCGTGCATTATTGCAAACCAGTCAGTGGTTAGAAGATAAAATGCGTTAATGAGTTGCTAATTTTTAACAGTTTGCTAAAAAGGTGGGCCTACATAAGGAGATTTAAGAATGACGTCAACCAGTGCTCATCCTAAAAGTAAGCTTATGAAACGTTTTGCCGCTTTAGGGCCATACCTGCGTGAAGGGCAGTGCCAGAATGACCGATTTTTCTTTGATTGCTTAGCTGTGTGCGTCAATGTGAAGCTTGCTCCAGAGAAGCGTGAGTTCTGGGGATGGTGGATAGAACTGGAACCGGCGGCTGATCATTTTACCTATGTTTACCAGTTTGGTCTGTTTAATAAAGATGGCAACTGGAAAGCGGAAAAGATTAAAGATCCTGAAGTACAAGAGAAACTGGAGACCACGCTGCGTGGTTTCCATAAACGCCTCGCCGAGATGCTGACTTCCATTGAAATGAGATTGGAGCCAGCGCAAGATTTCAGCGAACAGCCGGTTAAGTTGTTGGCGTAAAAATAGACTTGTTTAACGGGCATTGCAGGCGTATATCCAACCTGCAATGCCAATTAAGAAGCTGATACGCAAAGTACTTGGCATAACGGCTCCCGCCTGTTAAAAAGACTCCTATACCCTTTCTTTTATTCTTCATCCCAACGGCAGAAAAATTATGAGTGGCAGCCAGACTTTGGTTGTGAAATTGGGGACGAGTGTTCTGACCGGCGGCTCCCGTCGTCTCAACCGTGCCCATATTGTTGAATTGGTGCGCCAATGCGCCCAGCAACACGCAAAAGGTCATCGTATTGTTATTGTTACTTCTGGAGCCATTGCGGCCGGACGTGAACACTTGGGTTATCCGGAATTACCCGCCACTATTGCCTCGAAGCAATTATTAGCCGCGGTCGGGCAAAGTCGGCTTATTCAACTCTGGGAACAGTTGTTCTCAATCTACGGTATCCATATCGGCCAGATGTTGCTGACCCGTGCTGATTTAGAAGATCGCGAGCGTTTCTTAAACGCCCGTGACACCATGAATGCTTTGCTGGATAACCGTATTGTGCCGGTAATCAATGAAAACGATGCCGTGGCTACCGCTGAAATCAAAGTGGGCGATAATGATAATCTCTCGGCACTGGCCGCGATTCTGGCCGGTGCTGACAAGCTACTGTTACTGACTGATCAGGCCGGGTTGTACACCGCCGATCCACGTAATAATCCAGCAGCTGAATTAATCCGCGAAGTGCATGGTATCGATGATGCTTTGCGCGGGGTGGCGGGCGATAGCGTCTCTGGCTTGGGCACGGGCGGCATGGCAACAAAATTACAGGCGGCGGATGTGGCGTGTCGTGCCGGTATTGATGTTGTGATTGCTGCGGGCAGTCAGGTGGGTGTCATTGCTGATGTGATTGAGGGGACGCCGGTTGGCACCCGATTCCACGCGCTGGAAACACCACTGGAAAATCGTAAACGCTGGATTTTTGGCGCACCGCCAGCGGGTGAAATCACCGTCGATGATGGTGCTGTTACTGCTATTATTGAACGGGGCAGTTCGCTACTGCCAAAAGGTATTCGCAGTGTGCTGGGGAATTTCTCGCGCGGCGAAGTTATTCGTATCCGCAATCTTAGTGGGCGCGATTTGGCTCATGGTGTGTCGCGCTACAACAGCGATGCTTTGCGTATGTTAGCAGGGCATCATTCGCAACAAATCAGTGAAATTCTCGGGTATGAATACGGCCCGGTGGCTGTTCATCGTGACGATATGATTGTCAGCTAAGGAGCAAGTATGAGCATGCTGGAACAGATGGGGAAAGCCGCTAAACAGGCCTCCTGGCAATTGGCGATGCTGAGTACGGCAAAGAAAAATCAGGCTTTGGTCGTGATAGCCAATCTGCTTGAGTCTGAAAGTCAGGCCATTTTACAGGCTAATGAACAAGATATGGCAGTTGCACGTGACAGTGGCATGAGTGAGGCGCTGTTGGATAGGTTGTTGCTCAACCCCACGCGTTTAGCCGCCATTGCAAATGATGTGCGCCAGGTATGCCGGCTGAATGATCCTGTAGGCCGGGTTATTGACGGCAGTTTGCTCGACAGTGGCTTGAAACTGGAGCGCCGCCGCGTACCTCTGGGTGTCATAGGTGTCATTTATGAAGCTCGCCCCAATGTTACAATTGATGTGGCTAGCTTATGTTTGAAGACCGGCAACGCGGTTATTTTGCGTGGCGGTAAAGAGACACACCATACGAATCAGGCGACAGTGAAAGTTATTCAGCAAGCGCTGGAGCAATGTGGCTTACCGCCCGCAGCTGTACAGGCGATCGAAAGCCCGGATCGCGAGTTGGTCACTCAATTGCTGCGTATGGATAACTATATCGACATGTTGATTCCACGCGGGGGCGCGGGCTTACATAAACTGTGCCGTGAGCAATCCACTATTCCGGTTATTACCGGAGGTATTGGTGTTTGCCATACCTTTGTCGATGAAAGTGCCGATTTTGAAAAAGCACTGCTGGTCATTGAAAATGCTAAAATTCAGCGCCCAAGTGCGTGTAACTCATTGGAAACCTTGTTGGTTCATCAGGCAATCGCCGAGCGCTTCCTGCCGGTGTTAAGTGCCAGAATGCATGCTTTGGGTGTGACACTGCATGCCAGCTCGCAAGCTATGCCGTATCTGGCGGAAGGTAAAGCCAAGGTTGTGCCTGTGAAAGCCGCTGATTATGACGATGAATGGCTATCTCTGGATCTCAATGTGGATATTGTGGCTGATATCGATGCTGCCATCGACCATATCCGTGAACATGGCACCAGCCATTCTGATGCTATTTTGACCCGCTCATTGAGTAGCGCCGAACATTTTGTTCGTGCGGTTGATTCTTCTGCTGTTTATGTCAATGCCAGTACGCGTTTCACTGATGGCGGCCAGTTCGGTTTGGGCGCAGAAGTGGCAGTCAGCACGCAAAAACTTCATGCCCGTGGCCCAATGGGATTAGATGCACTGACAACTTATAAGTGGATTGGTTACGGCGATGATTTAATCCGTATCTAAGATATCCGGTATATTTAATCACTTTAAAGCGACATTTGGCACCTGCCGATGTCGCTTTATTTTTATCCTGCCACTTTTCACTGCAGAAAATCTGAGATAATAAACCCTCTATATTGTGAAATAGATCATTATTCGATGAAACACAGTTATAGCTATTCATAACATTCTTTCCTGAAAAATAGACAACCAAACATTTGTTTGGTTATTTGTTGATTAATACTTATCTTGTTGATTATCTATCTTTATTTTTAGGTGGATATTCTGCATATAAGATTATTACTGTTTAAATTTAATTTAATAATAGGAATAACTTGAGTTACTTCACAAAAAAGTGGCTGTAACTGCTTGAAAACGTGCTTACGATCATTCTCCCAACTTTGAAACAGACTAATAAAATATGCTTTACTCTATCCGAACAAAATAATAAAACAGACACATGTTTAAAAACAAACAAGTGTCCATTATGACCAGCCGAGAAAAACAAATATTGCAGCTTCTGAGACGAGATCCGTTGATCCCCCAGCAAGAAATTGCCGATATTATAGGCATAAGTCGCTCGGGTGTTGCCGGTCACATTATGAATCTGATGCAAAAGGGCTATATCAAAGGGAAGGGATATATATTATCTGAGCACAGCTACGTGGTGGTGATTGGATCTGTCAATATGGATGTTTGTGGCTATGCTGCCAGCAAACTTATTTATGAAGACTCTAATCCGGGAAAAATAAAATGTACTCCGGGTGGGGTTGGTCGAAACATTGCCGAAAATATCGCTTTATTAGGAAAAGAGTGTCATTTAATTTCAGTGGTGGGTGATGACTTTTACGGTGCTACATTGGTTGATGAGGCCAAACGAGCCGGTGTTAATGTCAGCAATTGCCACAGCCTTCATGGGGAAAATACCTCAACTTATGTTTCGCTACTGGATAATAGTGGGGAAATGTTGGTGGCGATTAATGATATGCGTATTTTAGAAAAATTAACGCCATCATTATTGGCTACCACCAAAGAATTAATTCAGCATGCTGGAATTCTCGTTATTGACTGTAATTTAACAGAAGAATCGCTCTCATGGATATTTACCAATGCCGGTAATGTACCGGTCTTTGTCGATACGGTATCCGCATTCAAAGCTCCCAGAATTAAGAACTGGCTATCTCATATTCATACATTGAAACCTAACCGCCTTGAAGCAGAAATATTGAGTGGTATGAAGATTGATAGCCGCGATGATATTCCAGCCGTAGCGAATTGGTTCCATCAACAAGGTGTCCAACGGTTGGCACTGAGTATGGGTAAAGATGGCGTTTATTTCAGCGAAATTGATGGGCAGACCGGCTGGTCACTGCCACTGAATATCAACATTGTTAATGTGACCGGTGCCGGAGATGCCATGATGTCAGGGTTAGCAAGTTGCTGGCTCGATGATATGGAGTTTGCTGAAAGTATTCGTTTTGCTCAAGGGTGTTCAGCATTAACGCTTTCCTCTGAACTGACCAATAACCCCAATCTGTCGAATGGCAGTGTCAAAAAACTATTGGAATTACAACCATGAAAAATAATGAAGTGGCACAATCTTATTTAGATATTTCACCAGAAGTTGCGCAGGCCTTGGCGCAAAATAAAGCCGTCGTGGCATTGGAATCCACTATTATTTCTCATGGGATGCCTTACCCACAAAATGTTGAAACGGCTTTACTTGTTGAACAGAAAATTCGTGAAAATGGCGCAATCCCTGCCACAATTGCTGTAATAAATGGCCGAATGAAAGCGGGTTTATCCCGTGATGAAATAGAATTGTTGGGGAAGGAAGGTCATAGCATCATGAAAGTCAGCCGCCGTGATTTACCTTTTGTGGTGGCTAATGGGCAACATGGTGCAACAACAGTGGCTTCCACCATGATTATTGCGGAAATGGCCAATATTAAAGTCTTTGCAACTGGAGGTATCGGCGGTGTACACCGGGGCGCGGCAACGACATTTGATATTTCAGCAGACTTACAAGAACTGGCGAAAACAAATGTAACCGTGGTCTGTGCAGGGGCTAAATCTATTTTAGACTTAGGTTTAACAACTGAATATCTGGAAACCAATGGCGTTCCGGTTATTGGTTATCAAACTCGCTCACTACCTGCATTCTTTTGCCGTACCAGTCCATTTGAGGTCAGTATTACTTTAAACACAGCGGAACAAATTGCTGCAGCAATGAATGCCAAGTGGGGAATGGGGCTACGCGGGGGAATGGTTGTTGCTAATCCAATTCCTGAACAATATGCGCTATCAGAAAGTATGATTAATGCTGCTATTGAGCAGGCAGTTAAAGAATCAGAAGAGCAGGGCGTTATCGGTAAGGAAAGTACACCATTCCTATTAGCCAGAGTAGCTGAACTAACCGGTGGTGACAGTTTAAACGCCAATATTCAGCTGGTATTTAATAATGCGAAGTTGGCAGCCCAAATCGCCTGTTCATATCAGAATGTTATTTAATGTATAGAAAGGTAATACGCCTTAAATAGTGTCCTTATTACAGTTGCTAAATAATAGCTCATATTCTTGAGGTGCCCTGACACATTTGTTGTCCGAGGGGCACCTTTTCGAGCATGGGCCTATCTATATAGATACTTCGGGGGATTTATGGATTTATTGCGTAGTTTGGCAGGGATGTGCATATTATTACTTATCGCCTATATTTTCTCGGTAAATAAAAGAAAAATAAGATTAAGGACGGTGGGAGCGGCATTATTACTACAAATAACGTTAGGTGCAGTGATGCTCTATGTCCCTGCCGGGAAGTGGTTTATTTCCTCTATCGCTAATACAGTTAATAGAGTTATTTCTTATAGTGACGCCGGTAGCGCATTTATTTTTGGTGGTTTGGTTAGCCCAAAAATGAATGAGTTATTTGATGGCGCAGGTTTTGTTTTCGCTTTCCATGTATTACCCGCCATTATTTTTATAACATCATTAATTTCCATCCTTTATTACTTGGGGATTATGGGCTGGTTGATCAACATTCTCGGCTCTATTTTTCAAAAATTACTGGGTATCAGCAAAGTTGAATCATTTGCCGCGGTAACGACTATTTTCCTGGGGCAGAATGAAATTCCTGCCGTAGTAAAACCCTTTATTAATAAGATGAACAGCAATGAGTTGTTTACCGTGATTTGTAGCGGCATGGCATCCATCGCGGGTTCTATGTTGGTTGGATATGCTGGCCTCGGTGTTCCAATTGAATATTTATTGGCGGCATCATTGATGGCTATCCCTGGTGGGATACTGTTTGCTCGGATTATCAGCCCTGCGACTGAGGAGTCAAAAGTAGAATTTAATGAAATGACTTTCAGTGATAAACGCCCAGCCAGTATTATAGAGGCCGCCGCTAATGGTGCGATGCTGGGGCTGAAAATTGCAGTTGGGGTGGCTACTGTGGTGATGGCCTTTGTCGCGTTGATAGCATTAATTAATGGTATTATTGGCGGTATCGGTGGCTTATTTGGTTTTGAGCACCTTAGTCTTGAAAGTATGCTTGGTTATGTGTTCTCGCCTCTGGCTTATATTATGGGGGTGTCGTGGGAACATGCTTCTTTGGCTGGCGGTTTTATTGGCCAAAAATTAGCAATTAATGAGTTTGTCGCCTATCTGAGTTTCTCTCCTTATCTGAAAGAAACTATCGGGACGTTAGATGTAAAAACTATTGCTGTTATTTCTTTTGCTCTGTGTGGTTTTGCCAACTTTGGCTCGATTGCTGTGGTCGTGGGGGCATTTAGCGCCGTTGCTCCTGAAAGAGCCTCTGAAATTGCCCGCTTAGGATTCCGTGCATTATTAGCGGCTACATTATCTAACTTGATGAGTGCCACTATTGCCGGTTTGTTTATTGGTCTGGGGAGCTTATTGCCGGGGTAGGATGATAAGCAATATCATTAGGTCAATATAACACTGAGTGCATTAATCTACCAATCTATGGGTTAGTGCACTTACTTTATATTTAATCTAACGTATGGCGCTTGAGGTAATAACTGATTTTATAATCAGCCGGATTAAAGGTAATCACCGAAAAATCCACAATCACCCCATCAGTAGTATTAGACACGGCCAATAATTGCATTAATAGGGTTCGTGGGTCGCAATGGAGTTGTAGAGCGAACTCCTGGTTGGCAACAATGGGTAAGAATGTTTGTCGGCAACCCTCAATCTGATAATTAGCCTGTTTTTCAATAAAGTCATATTTTGACGATTCAAGATGATGGTAGGTTAAATCCGGCATCAGAATGACAGGTAGATAACTTTCTTCTATTTGAATAATCTGTTTATCCGCATAGCGTAATCTCTTGATATAATAGGTTTTGTCATCTTGTTGGATATTTAACTGACTGGCTATAGCCTGTGGAGCCCTAATGATTTTGAATTCAGACACTTCTGTGTGAGGTGTCTTGCCAAGCATTTTCATATGTTCAGTAAAACTGTTCAGATGATTATTGTCGTGTTTAAGATCTTTCCCGATAATAAAAGTGCCTCGACCCTGCTGGCGCTCTAATAAACCATCCTGAATTAAAACATCCAATGCTTTTCTGACAGTCATTCGTGATACAGAAAAACGTTCAGCTAACTTAATTTCAGAGGGTAAGCAATCACCCACAGAAACATCTTGATGATTTATTAACTTTCGAATATTGGTAACTAGATTTTTATATACCATTTTTATACCTATTTGGATGGAGATGTTCATCACAAGTATTTTCATAACATACTAATAATTAATCAGTAAAACTCAATCGGTATGAAAAAAAGTTAAAACGTCTAACTTTTAAGAAAATAATATACAAGTGCGACTAACGATTTAATGCAATATTGGTCACATATTTTTATCAATCGCCAAATCATAACCTTCCTATTCCATAGAGTGATGACTGTTCACACTCAAGAGGGACGCTGTCATGTTAAGTTCGTTTAATCGGTTTGGCGGGGCAATGCTCGGTGCGGTGCTACTCTTTCCTTTTGCTGGGATGATAGTCGGGCTATCTTTGGTGCTGCAAAATCCAACCTTTGCCAGTCCAGATGGTTTATTTTTCCAATTATTAAAAATCATTGAATCCGGTGGCTGGACTGTATTTAACAATATGGGATTGTTATTCGCTGTTGGCTTACCTATTAAATTAGCAAATAAAGCGCCAGCGTCAGCCTGTTTGGTTTCTTTAATTACCTATCTGACCTTCAATGCTTTTCTCGGGGCAATGTGTGAAGTTTGGGGCGCACATTGGGGTGTTAATTTTGCACAAGAAACAGGTGGCACCAGCGGTCTGGCGATGATTGGCGGTATTAAAACACTGGATACCAGTGTGATTGGCGCAATTTTGTGTGGCAGTTTGGTTACCTGGATTCATAACCGTTATTACTCAACCAAATTACCTGACTATATCAGTATCTTCCAAGGCGCAGCTTTCGTTAATATTCTTGGTTTTATTGTTATGTTACCGCTGGCTTTTATAACATTAATGCTGTGGCCAAAAGTGCAGTTAGGCATGATTTCATTGCAAGGTTTTATTTTGCATGCCGGTAACTTTGGTATCTGGTGTTATATCTTCCTGGAAAAAATTTTACTACCTACTGGTCTTCATCACTTTGTTTATAGCCCTTTCCAATATACGGATGTTGCTGTGCCCGGTGGTACTACCCTGTATTGGCTCACGCATTTACAAGAATTCAGCCAATCTACTGAACCTTTAAAACAGCTGTTCCCAGCAGGTGGTTTTGCTATGCAGGGTAATGGTGCGGTATTTGGTGGTTTAGGAATGGCGTTGGCGATATACAGCACGGCAAAGCCGGAAAATAAAGCCAAAGTTGCGGGCTTGCTAATTCCGGCAACAATTACCAGCATGTTTATTGGTATTACTGAACCGCTGGACTTTACCTTCCTGTTTATTGCTCCGGCGCTATTTGTGGTGCATGCCATGCTTTCAGCCACCATGACCGTCGTGATGTATAGCTTAGGTGTCGTGGGGAACTTTGGTTCTGGAATACTCGAGTGGGCGACACAAAACTGGATACCGATGTTCAGTCACCATGCCAATGTCATGATAACTCAAATTATTGTTGGTGTTATTTTCAGTGGCGTCTACTTCCTGATATTCCGTGTTTTGATTCTCAAATTTAATTTCAAAACATTGGGCCGTGAAGACAGTGATCTCAAGCTTTATTCAAAACAAGATTACAAGCAGAAAGGCGAAAGTCAGGGTGATGAGTTCCAACAGCGCGCCAGTGCTTATTTAGAAGCTGCAGGTGGGAAAGACAATATTGCCAGCTATACCCACTGCTTTACCCGTTTAAGATTAGTTGTAAAAGACATGAGTCGTGTTCAACCAAGTACAGCATTCAAAGCCTATTCCGCGATTGAGGTTTATAAAAATGGTAATGATGTACAGGTAATTGTTGGCAACAATGTAACGCATATTTATGAACAATTTGCAGAGTTGATGAATTAAGGAGTTTTTAGATGAAAAAATCATCCATTTTGATTGCTGGTGGTGGTTCAACCTATACCCATGGCATTATTCTTATGCTGTTGGATAATTTACACCGTTTCCCTATTTCGGAAATAAAACTGTATGACGATGATGGCCCTCGCCAAGAAGTTATCGCCAAAGCTTGTGAGATTATTTTGCGTGAACAATCCAGCGGAATAAAGTTCTCCTACACCACCGATCCTCAAGCTGCTTTTAGCGGGGTTGATTTCGTGATGGCACATATTCGGCAGGGCAAACTTCCGATGCGTGAAAAAGACGAAAAAATCCCAATGAAATACGGCTGTGTTGGGCAAGAAACCTGTGGTGCGGGGGGAATTGCCTATGGTATGCGCTCTATTAGTGGAGTGCTGGAAATTCTTGATTATATGACAGAATATTCCCCGAATGCCTGGATGCTTAATTACTCTAATCCGGCCGCTATTGTTGCCGAGGCCACTCGTCGCTTACGTCCTACTGCCCGTATTTATCATATTTGCGATATGCCTATCAGTATTGAAGAGGCAATGGCTAAAATATTGCATTATTCTTCCGCGGAAGATTTAGAAACTCGTTATTACGGGCTCAATCATTTTGGCTGGTGGAGTTCTGTGCGTGATAAAGCTACCGGCGAAGATTTAATGCCAAAATTGGCTGAACACGTACGCCAATATGGTTATGCTGATGAGCAAGGCGAGGGTAAAGAAGAAATAAGTTGGAATGAAACTTTTGCTAAAGCTCGCGATAGTTTTGCATTAGACCCTGGCAGCTTCCCAAACACCTATTTGCAATATTATCTGTACGGCGACGATATGGTAGCACATACCTCACCAGACTATTCCCGCGCAAATGAAGTGATGGAAGGCCGAGAAAAGTTTGTGTTTGATGAATGCCGTAAAATTATTGCTGAAGGCAGTGCGGAAAATACTCAACTTAAAATTGATGAACATGCGTCTTATATCGTTGATTTAGCACAGGCTATTGCATTTAATACCAAGCGCCGCATGTTATTGATTGTGCCTAATAAAGGTATCATCAGTAATTTTGATCATGATGCGATGGTTGAGGTACCTTGTCTGGTAGGTGCGGAAGGGGTTGAGCCATTAGCTATTGGCGATATTCCGACTTTCCAGCGTGGCCTGTTATATCAACAGCATGCAGTAGAAAAATTAGTGGTAGATGCTTGGATTGAAAAGTCCTACCAAAAATTGTGGCAAGCACTGACATTGTCTAAAACTATTCCAAGTGCCAAAGTGGCGAAGCTGATTTTAGATGATTTAATTGAAGCTAATAAATCCTATTGGACGCTGAACTAGCCATGACTAAACACCGTTATGGTCTATTGGGATTGTAACGGTGTGCCAAATCCGCGTGAGACCAACACCAGGGATTCACGTTTTATAAAATACTCATTAAAGTATTTCCGCAATCTGCCGATACTAATGTCTGATATTTATATGCTTTTAATCATAATCTAGTTAGCCAGAGCAATAAATTAAAGATGGGGAATGGCAGGTGAGCGAAACGTCTAAAGAGAACTTTGTAAAAACCAATAAATTAGCAATCTGTGCAATTCTTCGTGATCTAAAGAAGAACGATACCGCAGTGATGGTCACTCATGCCCGTGGGCAATTCATTAGCCGCATTCTGGATGTGCTTCCTGACTCGGATCAATTTATTTTTGATTTTGGCAGTGTCAGTCATGAGAACATCGCAGCACTGGCTGCTAGCCAACTGAAAATTATTGCAGAGCCTACCGGTGCTAAAATTGAATTTACCTGCAATCCACTGAAAGAAATAACGTATTTATCTTTACCCGCTTTCAGCACTTTCATTCCTGAAAGCCTTTACTTTATTCAACGTCGGGAATATTTCCGGGTAAGTATTCCTCAATGGCCTGCTTATTATTGTGCAGGGAAATTCGCCGACGGCAGTAAATTCTCTTACACATTAGCGGATGTTTCTTTGGGAGGAATGGGGGTTTATGCCGCTAAAGGTAGCGAGTTCCCGGTTCAAGGGTGCGGCATTTTGCGTGATGTGTCAGTTGATTTATGTGGCTTTGGTATTTTTAAATTGGATTTGCAATTTATCCGAGCTATCGATAAACAAGTGGTAAATAACAAAGGTGAAACCCTCACCGTGCAGCGCTTGAGTTTTAAATTCCCTCGCTTAAGCCCAATTCAAGAAAAAGGATTGCAACGGGCTATTTTTGAACTGGAAAAACAACAAACCGCCAAAGCCCGAAAATTTCAGGATGGAATTTAGTTTTTGAAACTATACCCTAAATAATTTGAGTTACAGGAAAGCGGTCAACGCAAATTTAGCTTGAAGTATGCGGATATATGGGTGATGACCCGCTGTTTGTGTTATTGTCGGCAGGCAGCAGGTATTTCAATTTCCTTTCTGGTTATGTTTATAACTGTTTGTTTTTTCTTCCTCATTTCATGCCCGCATCCCTGTTTTTTTCTTTGGGCTATAATTAATACTTTTCAGTTTTATTGCTCTTGCATCTTCATGCGTATTGTCAGTCTTTACCTACCTCTTTTTTGACTGAACATTTTTACGTGTCAGCCTTTTGTTTTCCATCTTCACTCAGCATTTTTGACAGCATTCTACTGCAGTGGCGTTTCCTGCTCAATATCACGCGGCTCGCACCGCTCAGGCGGCTCACCTGAGCAATTCGTTTGGATAGGCTTTTATCCAGCTATCCCCGATTTTTTGTTATGTAGATCGCCATAAGATTGCATGAGCACCGGACCAGAAGGTACCTATGAAATTATTTCTTAAGACTATTCTTGGACAGCGCCCCATGTGGGGATCACGAACAACAGTCACTCCTTGGCATGATTTTGCCCCGGTTAGGGAAGAATTATTCAGTGTGGAGAGGCTGGAGCAGCATGCTGAAAGCCTCGCCAAAGCTCAGTCGATAACTACCCACCCGCCACGGGTATCTACTTTGCATGCCCGTCTGGATGATAACGCCAATACCTTGTTGGCGGCGTATCGGGCCAGTGCCGCAGAGTTGGAAAAGGGCCGCACAGTCGTCCCTGCGGCAGAGTGGTTGCTGGATAATTATCATCTGGTCGAAGAACAGATCCGCGAGATTCGCGATGATTTGCCGCCGGGTTATTACCGTCAATTGCCGAAATTAGCCGATGGGCCCTTTGCCGGTTATCCGCGTGTTTTGGGGATTACCTGGGCATTTGTGGCGCACACTGACAGTCACTTGGATCCCGATGCTTTATGTCGTTTTATTATGGCGTATCAGCGTGTTCAACCGCTGACCATCGGTGAGTTATGGGCGGTCGCGATCACTTTGCGTATCGTGCTGATAGAGAACTTACGTCGCCTTGCCGATCAAATAACACAAGGGCGTAAAGCGCGTGCAGATGCTGAGGTGCTGGCAAATAAGCTATTAAAAACAGGAGACAGCCGATTAGCGCTGGAGTCCGATATTGCAATGCGCTCCACGGAGCCTTTATCTGAGCAATTTGCATCTCAGTTGGCAAAACGGCTTAGAGACCAAGATCCGCGTACCACCCCCGCGTTAGGATGGCTGGAGGATCGCCTGAAATTACAAGGCGTAACGGTCAGTGAGGTGGTGCAGAATGCCCAATTACGGCAAGGGGCTTCCAACGTTTCAGTCCGAAATGTGATAACCAGTATGCGGCTGATTTCGGATATTGATTGGGCTGATTTGTTTGAGAGTGTCAGTCTGGTAGACGAATGCTTACGGCAGGGAAGCGCCTTTGCTAGCATGGATTTTCAAACCCGCAATCTGTACCGCAGTGCTATCGAACAATTATGCCGTGGTTCGACTTTCACTGAACTGGAGATTGCCCGCCTTGCTTTGCAAGCAGCGCAGAATGCCGCCGCTACGGCAGAACCTGAAAACGTCGACCGCTGCCGCGATCCCGGTTATCACTTGATTAGTGCTGGGCGGCGTGAATTGGAAGAGCAGGTCAGATTCAGCCCATCAATACGATTGTGGTTTAGCCGCTTGAGCATCCGCCTCGGGGTTGGCGGCTATATGGGGGCGATTTTACTGGTCACGGCTGGATTACTGGCATTGGCGCTGTGGGCGCTCTCTTTCCCCGGTTTGGCTACCGGATGGCTGGTGTTATTGGCCTTCGTTGGCTTTATTCCGGCCACTGAAGTGGCGACTGTGCTGATAAATCGCGTTATTACCTGGAGCTTCGGTGCCACTATTTTGCCGGGGTTGGAATTGACCAACGGCGTACCCGATGAGTTGCGTACCTTGGTGGTGGTGCCGACATTGCTGACCAGTAAGGCAGATTTACTGGAGCAAATTGACCAACTAGAAGTTCATCATTTGTCGGGCACCACCAGCTCTCTGACTTTTGCCCTATTGCTGGATGGGGCTGATGCAGACACCCAAGTGGTGGCCAGTGACGGCCCACTGTTGGCCTTGGCTGATGAAGCCATAGCCCGGCTTAATCAACAATATGGCCCCGGCCCGGCTGGCCCGCGTTTCCTGCTGCTCTACCGGCAGCGAATATTTAATGAAAGCGAAAATCGCTGGATGGGCTGGGAGCGCAAGCGGGGTAAGTTGCATGAGCTTAACCGCCTGTTACGCGGAGCAACAGATACTTCATTTATTGCTACCGCCGCCGGTGAGCCACAGGTGCCCGCGGATGTGCGCTATGTCATTACGCTGGATGCCGATACCCGCCTTCCTCGCGATGCGGCACTGCGTTTGATTGGCAAAATGGCACATCCGCTGAATCGGCCGCGTTTTAGTGCTGATCAACAACGGGTGGTTGATGGCTACGGTATTCTCCAGCCTCGAGTGACATTGGCATTGCCGATGGGTAAGGGTAGCTCATTGTATCAATGGGTTTTTTCCGGCCCGGGGGGGATGGATCCTTATGCCGCCGCGGTTTCAGATGTTTATCAGGATATCTTTGGTGAAGGCTCTTACACCGGCAAAGGTATTTATGATGTTGATGCATTTGAAGCGTCATTGCTGGGCCGGGTGCCGGATAATACTTTGCTCAGTCATGACTTGTTTGAGGGGATTTTTGCCCGGGCGGGCTTAGCCTCGGATATTGAAGTGGTTGAGGAATCTCCGGCACGCTATGACGTGGTCAGCAAACGCCAACATCGCTGGACGCGGGGCGATTGGCAATTACTGCCATGGATTATCAAGTCATCTATTATCAAATCCGCTAATACCACACCCGCTAATACCAAACATAGCCCCGACAGCAAAAGTGTTCCGCTGTTGGGCCGCTGGAAAATGGTTGATAACCTGCGGCGTTCGCTGGTTGCGCCCTTCACATTGCTGTTGCTGGGGATCAGTTGGATGCTACCGATGCCCGCGGCGTGGGTCGGCGTGCTGTTGGTCATCGTATTGACCGCTTTACCCGCTTTTTTGCCGATTTTATGCTCCTTGTGGCCGGCCCCAAATACTCGGCTTAGTAACCATTTTCGCTCTTTATTCGACGATACCAAACGCGCCGCTAGCCAAACATTCCTTTCGCTGGTCTTTTTGGCCGACCATGCCTGGCAAATGGCGGATGCTATTGGTCGAACACTGATTCGCTTGTTTATTACTCATCGAAACTTATTGGAATGGATGACGGCGGCCCAATCCGCAGGGCAGCCGCGCCCCGGTTTATCCGGTTTTTATCGGCATATGGCTGGTGGTGCATTATTCGGTATGGTGATGTCCGTCATTGCATTCATTTCCTCCCCAAATGCTTGGCCGTTGATTTTGCCCTTTGCGGTACTTTGGTTGTTTGCACCCGCGATTGCATTGTGGGCCAGCCGCACCTATCAGGTGGTGCAGCATAACCCGATAACCGCGGACGATATTCTTGAGTTGCGTTTAACCGCCCGCCGCACCTGGCGTTTCTTTGAAACCTTTGTCACACCCGACGAAAATATGCTGCCGCCTGATAACTTTCAGGAGGATCCAAAACCGGTGGTGGCACACCGAACATCGCCGACTAACATGGGCCTGTATTTGCTCTCGACCCTGGTGGCGCGTGATTTTGGTTGGGCAGGGACGTACCGCACGTTGGTGCGGCTGGAAACCACCTTTGACACATTTCATAAATTGGCTCTTTTCCGTGGGCATTTCTTTAACTGGTATGACACCCAGGATTTGCGGGTGCTGGAACCGGCTTATGTTTCTTCCGTCGACAGTGGGAATCTGGCTGGGCATTTGATTGTATTGGCCAATACTTGTGAAGAGTGGGCGGCAGAACCGCTAGCAGCTAACGGTGCTAAGGGGTTGATGGATAATCTGTTATTAGCGAAAGCCGCATTCAGAGAGTTACCGCCGGGAGATGATGATTTTAAACGCAAACTCTGGGCGATTCTGGCGCAAATCCGCATGGATTTAAAACATGTTGGTGAAGCGGAAATGCTGCCGCTGACATTGAAACCTTTGTTGGCGAAAGCCTCCGCGATGGTGCATGGCGTTGCTCGTCCAATCGATGACAATGCATTTATTGATTTAAGTTATTGGATTGAAACACTGATTGTGGCCGCCGCTGAACATGAATATGACCAGCGATTGACCCAAGAGATGCAGGAACAGGTCGCTGACCGGTTGCTAAAGTTAGCGGCCGAAGCCCGTCATATGGCGTTGGCGATGGACTTTGCTTTCCTGCTTGATCCTGAACGCAAATTACTGTCTATCGGCTACTCGCTGGTGGATAACAGCCTTGATCCAAGTTGCTACGATTTGCTGGCATCTGAAGCTCGGCTCGCCAGCTTGTTTGCTATCGCCAAAGGCGATGTGCCTACCCGGCATTGGTTCCGTTTAGGGCGAGCGGCAACCCCCATCGGCAAAGGGGCCGCGCTGATTTCATGGTCTGGTTCGATGTTCGAGTATTTGATGCCATCATTGGTGATGCGAGCGCCGGCGGGGAGTTTATTGGATCAAACCAATCAGTTAGTGGTGGAGCGGCAACAGGCTTATGGGCGCAGTTTGAATATTCCATGGGGGATCTCTGAGTCGGCATACAATGCGCGCGATATCGAGTTTACCTATCAATATTCTAACTTTGGCGTACCGGGGTTGGGGCTAAAACGCGGCTTATCAGAAAACACCGTCATCGCGCCTTATGCGACCGGCTTGGCAACCATGATTGACCCCCATGGCGCACTGCAAAATTATGAGCGGCTGGCCAAGATGGGGGCGCTGGGGCGCTATGGTTTTTATGAAGCACTCGATTTTACGCGCTCCCGATTGCCGGAAAATCAGCCGGTGGCGATTGTCCGCAACTATATGGCGCACCATCAGGGGATGACCATTGTGGCTATCGCCAATACTGTCCAGCAGGGGCGGATGCGCAACCGCTTCCATCGTGAGCCGATGATTCAAGCTTGTGAATTATTGCTTCAAGAACGTATGCCGCGCAATGTGGCCATTGCTTACCCGCGTACCGAGGAAGTCTTGCTTTCCGCCGTGGCAGATAACGCGTTGCCCACCATGCGCCGCTTTCATTCATCTGTTATAGGGGCACCCGTTATCGGGCCGCCTATTACTCATTTGTTATCCAATGGCCGTTATGCCGTGATGTTGACCACCGCCGGTGCTGGCTATAGCCGTTGGTTGGATGTCGCGGTCACCCGCTGGCGGGAGGATGCCACCTGTGATGATTACGGTTCCTTTATTTTCCTGCGTGATTTGCGCAGTGGCCGCAGTTGGTCGGCAGGGGCGCAATTAGCCGCCAGTGATAATGCGCATCGCGAGGTCATCTTTGGTGAAGATCATGCTGAGTTTATCTGCCGCGACGGCACACTCACCAGCACCATGAATGTGCTGATCTCCAGTGAAGACGATGGTGAAGTTCGCCGAGTTTCATTGCTGAACACGGGCCGCCGTGCGCGGGAGATTGAACTGACTTCTTATGCTGAAATGGTGCTCACTGCGGCGGCAGCCGACAATGCCCATCCGGCATTCGCCAAAATGTTTGTGGTCACTGAATTCTTACCGGAGCTGGGGGCATTAATTGCGACGCGGCGGCCTCGCACGGCGCAGGAACCTCAGGTCTGGGCGGCACATTTCATGGTAGCCGATGGTTTGCCAGTGTCAGTATTGCAATATGAAACCGACCGCGCGAAATTTATTGGCCGCGGTAACCGGGTGGCGACCTCAACAGCGATACAAGTGGGGGAGTCACTGTCGAATACCCTGGGGACGGTGCTTGACCCGATATTCTCATTGCGCCAAAGCTTATTGGTTCCCGCCGGTAAGACTGTCACCGTCTCCTTCTGGACATTAATTGCATCATCGAAAGAAGCGCTGCTGGACAGTGTGGATCGACACCGTGACCGCAGCGCCTATGACCGGGCGAAAACACTGGCCTGGACTCAGGCTCAGGTACAATTGCGCCATCTGGACATCAAAGCGGAAGAAGCGGCCGATTTTCAGCAATTGGCTGCGCCGATTCTGTATGCCGATGCTCGTTTCCGCTCGCCGTCCACGACTATCATGCGCGGGGCGGGGGCCCAGTCAATGTTATGGGCGCAATCAATCTCCGGCGATTTACCCATCGTTTTGCTGCGTATTGAAGACATTGAGGACATTGAGCAAGTGCGGCAATTACTGCGCGCGCACGAATACTGGCGCATGAAACGCTTGGCTGTTGATTTAGTTATCATCAATGAGCGGGCCTCTTCTTATGTGCAGGATTTGCAAATTGCGATTGAAACCGCGGTGCGCAGCAGCCAATCGCGCCCTCGTTTTGGTGATGAACTGCGCCAGGGGTCGGCATATGCTTTGCGGGCTGATTTGATGAGTGCAGAAACGCGCGCGTTATTATATTCGGTTGCGCGAGTGGTGCTGTCCGCTCGTTATGGCACCTTGGGCAATCAACTGAATCATCTATTGTTCGCTCTCGATAAAAAAGTGCTTCCGTCCAATAAAAAGCGATTTGCATCAGATAAAAAGCTATTCGTATCAGACAAAAAAACATCCTTATCTGATAACCGATTGATTGAAAAAGATAAAAAAACAGGTTTCTCTCTGATTAAATCGGCCAATTCGCCAGCAAATTCTTCATTGCCGTTAGCGAAAACATTATTACCGCAGCCAGACAATCTGGAGTTTTTCAATGGGCTGGGCGGTTTTGGCCAACAGGGGCGGGAATATGTCACTTACCTCAATGATGGGGAAAATACCCCAGCGCCTTGGATCAATGTTATTTCAAATCAAACCTTTGGCTTCCAAGTTTCCGCTACCGGCAGTGGCTATACCTGGGCCGAAAATAGCCGGGAAAACCAGATAACGCCGTGGCTGAATGATCCGGTCATCGATTCGTCCGGTGAATGCCTGTATTTGCGTGATGAAGATTCCGGCCTAGTGTGGAGTCCGACGGCGCAGCCCATCCGTGATGGCGGCACTTACATTGCTCGCCATGGCCATGGCTACAGCCGGTTTGAGCATCAGGCCAATGGCATTGGTATGGCGCTGCTGCAATATGTGCCGCTGGCAGACCCCATCAAGATATCTCGGCTGACATTGCATAATATGTCGGATAAACCACGGCGTATCTCAGTCACGGCTTACGCCGAGTGGGTATTAGCGACGTCGCGCGGTGCCTCCGGGCCATTTATCATCACCGAGATGGATGAATCGACCGGCGCGATGTTGGCGCGTAATCCATGGAGCACCGCATTCCCCGGCAGAGTTTCTTTTGCTGACCTTAATGGTCAGCAAAATAGCTGGACGGCTGACCGCAGCGAGTTCCTCGGCCATTATGGCAATAGCGCCGCGCCGCTTTCATTGTTGGCAAAAATACCGCTATCAGGTGCGACAGGCGCGGGGTTCGACCCATGCAGTGCGCTACAGCAGACACTTGAACTGGCCGCCGGTGAGCAGGTTGAAGTGGTTTGGTTTATCGGCCAGTGCGACTCAGTGAGCGATGCACAGACATTGATTACGCGCTACCGCGCCGCAAATCTGGATGCGGTGCTGACGGAAGTCACGGATTACTGGCGCACGGTATTGGAAGCGGTTCAGGTGAAAACGCCGGACAGGCAAATGGATATCATGCTCAATGGTTGGCTGCTGTATCAAACATTGGCCTGCCGAGTTTGGGCAAGGTCGGCGTTTTATCAGGCCAGTGGCGCTTATGGCTTCCGTGATCAGCTACAAGATGGCATGGCGCTCACCTTTGCTCTGCCGGAGACAACTCGCCACCATCTGCTACGGGCTGCCGGGCGGCAATTCATTGAGGGCGATGTTCAGCATTGGTGGCTGCCGCATTCAGGGCAGGGGGTGCGCACCCGAATCTCTGATGATCGGGTTTGGCTCTCTTATGCGACCGCCACTTATATACTTGCCAGCGGTGATGCTGCGGTATTAGATGAAATCGTGCCTTTCCTCGAAGGGCCGATATTGCATCCGGGCGAACACGATGCTTTCTTCCAGCCATTAGTGGCGCAAGAAACTGCCTCTCTGTTTGAACACTGCGCTAAAGGGCTGGATCAATGCATTGAACTGACTGGTGAGCTGGGTTTGCCATTGATGGGAACCGGCGACTGGAATGATGGGATGAACCGGGTTGGTGAAGAGGGAAAAGGCGAAAGTGTTTGGCTCGGTTGGCTGCTGGTGGCGACACTGAAAATGTTTATTCCGTTGGCGCAAGAGCGTGATCCGCTGCGGGCCAGCCAGTGGCAGCACCATCTCACCGGCTTAATTGCGGCATTGGAACGGGAAGCATGGGACGGCGATTGGTATCGGCGTGCCACTTTTGATAACGGCAGTTGGTTGGGTTCCAAAGAGTGCGAAGAGTGTCGCATAGATTCTATCGCTCAATCATGGGCGGTGTTATCTGGAGCGGCGGATCCCCAGCGGGCGGTGCAGGCGATGGCCTCGCTGGAGCAGCATCTCATTCGCCCAGATGATGGGATGGCGTTGTTGTTCACTCCTCCTTTCGATAAAACGCCGGATGACCCCGGCTATATCAAAGGTTATCCGCCAGGATTGCGTGAAAATGGCGGGCAATATAGCCATGCTGTAATGTGGGTGATTCTTGCTTTTGCCGAGTTGGGAAAAGGGGATAAAGCGCGTGATTTGTTTGCCTTACTTAATCCTATAAATCATGGAGATACTCCAGAGAGGATTGCACGTTATAAAGTAGAGCCTTATGTGGTGGCCGCTGATGTCTATTCTGTCGCGCCGCATGTCGGGCGTGGTGGTTGGACGTGGTATACTGGCTCAGCGGGTTGGATGCATCGTGCGGGTATTGAGGGCATTTTGGGTATCCGACGCGAAGGGCAAGAATTGGTGATTAATCCTTGTATTCCAGCTAGTTGGCCGGGGTTCGAGGCGACCATCAATCTTGCGAATACGCGCTATGCTATCCGTGTTGAAAGTCCGGCGCAGCGCTGCCAAGGGATCAGTTCAGCGACATTGAATGGTTCTCCTATCTCCTATCAGCTCGATGGATTGCGGGTCGCGTTGGATGGGGGGGAATACGAACTGATTATCGTTTTGTAGCGGTTATTCACTGAGTCGAGATAGACACGACTGATTCAGCCAACGAGTCAATCAGCGCTATCTCAACTTAACAAAATAAAAACTAAAAAATATGTTGAATTATCATGCGATTGCCCCAATATTATAAGTAGAATAATAAGGAGGATTAAGTATGGGGATCAGCGAAGAAGAGAGTATCCGCCGTTTGACTGATGAAAAAAGCTCGATTGGTCATTCGGCTAAATGGGTAGCAATTATCTCTGCTATCTATTTCATTATTATGCTGTTTTATCAGCATGAATTGGGTGTGTTAACCTTAGCGGGTGGGATTTTTGTGGTGTCATTCTCAATCTGGATGAAAAAACGCCAGAAAGTAAAATCTTACAAGGATCAACTGCAACAGATGGGCAATGACAAAATGGTGTAATTTTTAGGGTATAGACTGATTGGTCAGAGAACAGCAGGCGCAATGCCTGATGAATTGTTCATCCTATTTCAGCGATTTAGACATATTAAATCCCGTCACTACAAATGCCATTTGCTCATATAATCTTTTCGCCTGTGGGTTATCTGCCGCGACACGCAGTTTTATTTCAAATATACCTTGGGCAACCAGCAGTTTTTCCAATTCCTGTAAACAGGCCGAGCCATAACCTTGGCGTTGATACTGTGGCAGCACATAGAAATCTTTAATAAAGGCTGCGCTATCATTTACCCCCAAACCAAACCACAAATAGCCCACCAGTTGTTCATCGAGTTCAGTGTCACTTTTATTATCGAGACAAAACAAATGATCGCCAGAGCTATTAACACCGTCTGGTAGGTAGCTATCAAAGAGGTGTGTAGCATGAGCCACGGCCTGTTCGGCGCTATAACTGCTGTTGGATGATAAATCTTGTGCATACTCGGCAATAAATAAATTCCGATAGTTGCAGAGTTCGTCAGTGCGCATTGCTCTGAGTGTGACCATGATGTTTTTCCTAATGAAACGCGCTATTGTGATTATTCAGTCTTAGGCCGAGTAAATTTAATTCGGAAAACACAGAGTAACGCTTTTCAGATAGTAAAATATATAAAATAAATCATCAGTGGGAATGTTATGACAACACAAAATAGCCATAAAGATGCGGTTGAAAGGCAGTTTGGTGATCAGGCAAATGCTTATTTGACCAGTGCAGTGCATGCTCAGGGTAAAGATTTACAGCGCCTGGCGACCCTACTGCAACCCCACGGTGATGCCCATCTGCTTGATCTCGGCTGTGGTGCCGGGCATGCCAGTTTCGCCGCTGCGGCCGTGGTGAAATCTGTGGTCTCTTATGATCTCTCCGCACAAATGTTAACTGTCGTCAGCCAAGCTGCGGTGGATAAAAAACTGACCAATATTGAGGTAAAACAAGGGCTGGCTGAATCCTTGTCTTTTGATGATCAGAGCTTTGATGTTGTCATCAGCCGCTATTCAGCCCATCATTGGCATGATGTCGGCCAGGCTTTGCGCGAAGTTAAGCGGGTATTACGGCCCGGTGGCAAAGTTATTTTTATGGACGTAGTTTCCCCCGGTCATCCAGTGTTAGATATTTATCTACAAACGGTGGAGGTGTTACGCGATACCTCGCATGTCCGTAATTATGCGCCGGGAGAATGGCTGGCACTGTTTACCGAGGCCGGACTGACCATTAATGAAGTGACTTCCGATCGGTTATATTTGGAGTTCAGCAGTTGGATTGCCAGAATGCGCACACCAGCACATTTTTCTACTGCAATCAGCGAGTTACAAAAACTAGCCTCTGATAGCGTAATTAACCATTATGAGATTCAAGCAGATGGTTCATTTACCAGCGATATTATGATGATTGTTGCAAAATGTAGCTAAATATATCAAAAATTGGGCGGCGGTATATTATATCGACGCCCACCTTGGGGTATTCCTCTTTATTTTTCTCGTGCGACATAGATTAATTTATTTCCTCCTTATTCTCCTCACAATGATTGATGTTCTTTACATAGCATTACGTCCCCTTGCATTGGTTCGCTCATAATTAACCTCACAAAGACATTATATATCACCCGTTAGTTGGAGCATATTATGAAACTATTACCTATCATCGCCGCTGCACTTATTGCTACCGCCTCATTCGCCACTATGGCTGCACAAGAAGTTAGCCCAGCACAAGCGACTAAATTGCAAAGCATGGGGGTTATTTCTCTTTCTAATATCAGTGGTTCACCGACGGATGTGGAGTCGGCCCTGAATGCGAAAGCGGATGCAGATGGCGCGAGCCACTACCGAGTCATTGGTATTAGTAACCCAGGTGACTCGAGTAATTACAGTGCCAGCGCTGAGATTTACCGTTAATCTTTCACCATAAGTGAAAATTAATGAAATAGTTAGATACAGTATTGGTATTGATTATAAGCCCGATGTAACAATGGTAATTCATTGTTTTATCGGGCTTGATTGTTTCAGCGCTGCGGGTATTCATAAAGACAAATTTCTTCTAAAAATATGCAGAAAATAGTTAACTATTAGAGCAATCTTAATGAGAACTTAAGGAAAATAAGGTGTTATTGTAGTCCATCCGGGTTTCCGAGGAGTGGCCATGCTAAACACTGTCCGGCGTAATTTTAAAAGTCAGTTTTCATACTTACAGCGTTTTATTGCTTCACCCCGCACGGTGGGGACATTGGCACCTTCTTCGCCTTGGTTATGTCAGGCGATGCTGAACCAGGTAGATTGGAAAAAAAGCCTTAATATCGCTGAGCTAGGGGCGGCTGATGGGGTGCTCACCAAGCGTATTTTGTCGCACATGTCAGAAAGCTCGCGCTTGCAGGCTTACGAAATCCAGCCTCATTTTGTGCATTCTCTGCATCAGATTAATGACTCTCGATTGCAGGTCGCTTTCCGATCCGCCGAACAATTGGATCAAGATTACGATGTGGTGTTTTGCTGTCTGCCACTGTTATCAATCCCGACCAAGATAAGTATCAGGATATTACAGCAGGCCCAGCAGCGTTTACGGGCAAACAAGGGCGTTTTGGTCTTATTCCAATATAGCCATCTTTCCGAGCCTTTATTATCCCGCTATTTCACTTGGAAAAAGATACGCGTGGTGCGTAATTTTCCGCCAGCTTTAGTCTATATTTGCCAGCCCCGTTAAAGGCGTAGTCTTTACCGGGCATTATTACTCAATCCGATTACCGGGGTATTAACTCGTCAAGCGGACGCAACAGTCAGTGCGGTTAGCCGAGCCCAGGCAGTGCAAATGACTCTTAATGGCGATCTGGATTTGAGGGGATAGGCCATCAGATGATCTTTGGTTTCGATTATGAAGATAACCTTATATATCATAGCGATATGATTCGCGGTAAAAAGAACTCAGACTTTGATATCTATCACCCGGTATACGGCTTGATGCCGCCTTCAACCGCCGTCAGTGCTAAAGACAGTGACTAGCGCGAGAACCTGAAAAGTTATAGCTGGTTTATGCAAGGTTCCATTGAGCTGACGGATAAATGGATTGTACTGGCAGGTTTACGTTACGATCGTTTTGATGTGTTCGCGGGTAAAGGCCGGCTTTTCATCAGCAACACTGATAGTTCTGACAGTAAATTAGTTCCCCGTACTGGCTTAGTCTATAAGCTGCCCCCCGAAGTCTCTTTATATGGCAGTTACAGTGAGTCTTTCAAGACTAACTCATCTATCGCCCCCCAAATAGATTTGCTGCCAACGAAGCAAGTCCAATCCTGGGAAGTGGGTAGCAAAGTGGAGTGAGTTAATGGGGTAACGGGGACTTTGGCATTGTTTGATATTGCAAAACGTAATGTCATGGTCAATGAGTTAGTGAATGGTGAAACCATCACCCGCACCACGGGCCGAGTATGTTTGTAGGGGTGAATTAGATGTCACAGGGCAATTGATGGATAGCTTAAGTGCGATTGCCACTTATGTCTATACTGATGCCAGAGTCACGGAAGATCCTGATAATAAAGGTAATTGGATGGTCAATGTGGTGCGTAATAGAGCGTCCATATGCTTGATGCAAGCATTGGAGTCTACAGGTTGGCTGAGCGGTGATGATTTGCGAATGGGGGCGAGAGCACGCTATGTTGGACGGCGTGCTGGTGATGCAGCCGACAGTTTTACTTTAGATGATTACACCGTGGCTGATACCTTTATTTCCTATTCATTAGCGATTAATAATTATCGGGTGAAATAGCGACTCAATGTGAATAACTTTTTTGATAAAACTTATTACCCACCAAGTGGCGGTAATTTACGCGTTGCTGTTGGCGAACCTCGGCAGTTTGTTTTGCGTGCCAGTGTTGATTTCTAATTACGGTTATTACCCGATATAAATTGATGCTGTACATCAGGTGATGGTGCAATATGCTATCTATCATCTGTATCGTTAATTTTACAATGTTGTAAAGTTTGCACTACTCTCAATTATCGGTATGATTTGCACGGCTGAGTGTTATCCAGTTTTACCGGTCAACCAAAGTGGCCGGTTTTTTGATGTCGAGAATTTATCCTCAAAAGTGGATACGAAAGGACTTTCAAGTAATGACACAGACTATCTTTTTGGTCGGCGCGCGCGGTGCAGGTAAAACAACAATAGGGAAAGCGTTGTCGCAGGCGTTGGGATACCGTTTTATCGATACAGATTTATTTATGCAGCAAACTTTGCAATCGAGCGTGGCCGAAATAGTCGCCCGCGAGGGGTGGGATGGTTTCCGCCTGCGAGAAAGCATAGCCCTACAGACCGTAACTGCGCCTAAAACGGTGGTTGCTACTGGAGGAGGCGTGGTGTTATCTCTTGATAACCGTACATTTATGCGCCAACAAGGGGCGGTTATTTATTTGCGAGCATCAGCCAATGTACTGGCAGAACGTCTGGCGGAAGATCCAGAGGATGCCCAACGGCCAAGTCTGACGGGTAAGCCAATAGTTGAGGAAATGCGGGATGTCCTGGCCAGTCGGGAGCCGTTATATCAGGAGGTTGCTCACCATGTGCTAGATGCTACTCAATCCCCTGAAGAGGTCGTTGAACATATTTTGCAGATTTTGGCCAATGAAAAGGTGAAGTTGTCAGACGGCCCAATAGGCCTTTAACTAAATTTGTAAAATTTGCTATTTCTAACTTATAGCAAGAATTGCCCGCCTATCTGATTGCCTGTTAATTATACGAAGCGTACAATTATCACCTGCGTAATCATTTCGACGTAAATTATTTGCGTCAATTAATGCCACTTAAGGCAAGGCCACCAAGGCGGGCCGATGAAAACCTTCAAATCGTTTATCCAGCAACATACCAATTTTATGCCAGCATTCTGGTCAATATTGATTGTTGTTTTTGAAACTTCGCTGGCGCTGTACATTCTACGCAATCTCTAATATTTCTTCATTTTCGACTTATCAACTTTCACCTTGTGCGGTGAAGGGATTTGTCGCTTCCTGCATTTTAGCCGAATAGCGACTTTTTACCGGTGGAGATAGGGCCGACGGAGGCAAAATTGTATGCTTTATCCGCAACCATAGCAGTGAATTCGGTTATGATCGCATTTCCTCATAATAATCAGTGACAGAACATTTATAGTGACCCTAATATGAAAGCTCAATCTTGATTAAGACGCGGGTGCAAAACTATGCTGAAATTTAATGAGTATTTTACCGGGAAAGTGAAATCTATTGGTTTTGACAGTGACAGTATTGGGCCAGCTAGTGTTGGGGTGATGGAAAAGGGCGAGTACACTTTCAGTACAGCGAAAGCGGAAGAAATGACAGTGATTACCGGTAGCTTAAAAGTGCTGATTCCTGGCTCATCAGGCTGGGAAGTTTTCAAACCAGGTGAGACTTTCTATATCCCAGCGGAAAGTGAGTTTAACTTGCAAGTTGCTGAAGCATCTTCATATTTGTGTAAATATTTGAGCTAGTTTACTCATCGACCTTGCCCTCTCAAATATGGAGAGGGCGATATTTTTCGTTATCAATGCCAGCCAATATTAGTGCTGAGCTTCGCCACCCAAGGCTTCAATCAGATTTTTAATCAGAGCAGCCAACTCGCTGGTCATCAGAATAAAATCGGCATCAAAACGTTGTGCAAAATCTTCCCGATCGATATCTTCATTCTGCTCACGCAGGGTGTCAGAGAATTTTAGGCGTTTCAGCGAGCCGTCATCGGACAGAACTAGCTGAACACGCTCTTGCCAGTCCAGGGCCAACTTAGTGACTAGCTTACCGGCTTCAATATGCACCGCAATTTCATCACTGAATAAATCCTGTTTCTTACAGCGAATCACGCCGCCATCTTCCAAAATGGCTTTCAGTTCAGCTTCATCCATCAGTGCAAAGCCAGCAGGTAATTCTTTGCTACGAACCCACTCAGTTAAGGTCAGCTCAATCGGATTTTCTAATGTCAGTGGCACCACCGGCAAGGAACCTAAGCTTTTTCGTAGCAATGCCAGGGTATCTTCAGCGCGTTTTGCACTGGCGGCATCGACCATAATCAAATCATTGACGGTATCAATCCACAAGAAGGTTTGGTTAAAGCGACTGAATGCACGTGGCAATAAACTGTGCAGAACTTCATCTTTTAATGAGTCTTTTTCAGTTTTTTTCAGTTTGCGATGTTGTTCACCTTCGAGGCGTTCAATTTTGGCTTGTAACTCTTGTTTAATCACCGGCGATGGCAATATTTTCTCTTCTTTTCGCGCACAAATGACGATTTGACCATTAACCGTATGGGTTAATGCATCGCTATGTGAACCCATCGGTGATACCCAACCGGTTTTTGCCATATCCTGACTGCCGCAGGGGGTGAAACTGAGGGCGCTTAACTGTTTCTCCATTTCATCCGCAGATAGAGAAACTTCCCGGCTTAAACGGTAAACCATTAAATTCTTAAACCACAACATAGTGTTATCCCTGGCTCGGGCGCGCTTTAAGCGCGCGAGTTAATCAGACGCAGTGCGGCATGATAACGAATTGACGCGCCTGTCCCTAGTAAAAAGAATAAGAAAAAAACAGAGCCAGCTCGCAATTTGTATAACCCTATTCCTCTTTGCTGGGATTCAATCACCATCAAATACCCAATAGTGAGTGACAAATATTGTGGCGTTACAGCGCACGGTCACAAACTGTAAGAATAAGGTTTTTATTATTGTCATTGTCTTGGTATATCGAAGGATGTTTATCGTTAAAATCAGTTGCCATAAACAACAAACAATCTTGTCGATGAGGTAAGGCGCTATGCGCATTGGTATAGATCTGGGTGGTACCAAAATAGAAGTCATTGCTTTAGCCAATAATGGGCAGGAGCTTTTCCGTAAACGGGTTTCTACCCCGCGCCATGATTATCAAAAAACTTTGCAGGCGATCGCGGCGTTAGTCTCTGATGCAGAAGAAGCTACTGGGGAGCAGGGCAGTGTTGGTGTGGGTATCCCGGGCACGCTATCTCCTTTCACTGGCAAGGTAAAAAATGCCAATTCTGTTTGGCTAAATGGACAAGAGTTAGATAAAGACTTGTCAACGTTACTCTCCCGTCAGGTGCATCTGGCTAATGATGCCAACTGTTTTGCTGTTTCTGAAGCAACTGATGGCGCGGGAGCCGGAAAGCACCTGGTATTCGGGGTCATTATTGGGACTGGTTGTGGCTCAGGTGTTGCCATTAACGGGTGTGTACATGCTGGCGGTAATGGTATTGCCGGTGAATGGGGACATAATCCGCTACCCTGGCAAGATGATGAAGAGCGGCAGTATCAGCAGGAAGTTGCTTGTTATTGCGGGAAAAAAGGCTGTATTGAGACTTTTGTTTCCGGCACTGGCTTTGCCACTGATTATTTTCGTTTGAGCGGGCAGCCGCTCAAGGGGCATGAAATCATGGAGTTGGTTGAACAAGGTGATGTGCTGGCTGAACAGGTAATGGTTAACTACGAGCGACGTTTGGCTAAGTCATTAGCTCATGTCATTAACCTGTTTGACCCTGATATCATCGTGTTAGGCGGGGGAATGAGTAATGTTGACCGCCTGTATAAAACATTACCTACCTTAATCAGCCCTTGGGTATTTGGTGGCGAGTGCGAAACCCCAATCCGTAAAGCTTTGCATGGGGATTCTAGTGGGGTGCGGGGTGCCGCCTGGTTGTGGCCTACCCTTCGGCCTTGACGCTACAGCGTTGTTAGCAGCGCTCATGCACCCGAATCACTTACTTGAGTAAGCTCATCGGGATTTACTCACTTGCCGCCTAGCTGTAACGCCAATGACTTTGGGTAATAACATTCGGCCTTGACGCAACAGCGTTGTTAGCCGCGCTCATGCACCCGAATCACTTGCTTGAGTAAGCTCATCGGGATTTATTCACTTGCCGCCTAGCTGTAACGCCAATGACTTTGGGTAATAACATTCGGCCTTGACGCTACAGCGTTGTTAGCAGCGCTCATGCACCCGAATCACTTACTTGAGTAAGCTCATCGGGATTTACTCACTTGCCGCCTAGCTGTAACGCCAATGACTTTGGGTAATAACTTCGGCCTTGACGCTACAGCGTTGTTAGCAGCGCTCATGCACCTCATTCTGGACGGCCTATATTCAGTCTTGATTGACTCGGAAGATATTATCTAACCGGCTAACCCCCAATCCATTGACTTTTTTAACTTTAATTTGCACCGGGATTCTGTCTTTCATTGCCTCAACATGGCTGATAACACCAATGGTTTTACCAGATGCATTCAGGCTATCAAGGGCATCGAGCGCAGTATCCAGTGTTTCTGCGTCCAGCGTGCCAAATCCTTCATCGAGGAACAGTGAGTCAATACTGGTTTTGTGGCTGACCAGATCTGATAGCGCCAAAGCCAGCGCTAAACTCACCAGGAAGCTTTCGCCCCCTGACAATGTGCGAGTGTCACGCATAGCATCCGCTTGCCAAGTATCCACCACTAGCAGCTCCAGAGCATCACTGGTTTTACGCTGTAATTGGTAGCGTCCATGCAGCCGACTGAGCTGATTATTTGCCAGATAAACTAAATGGTCGAGGGTTAAACCTTGTGCAAATTTGCGGAATTTATCACCCTCTTTGGAGCCTATTAAATGATTGAGATAGCTCCAGTCATCATATTGCTGCTGGCTATGTTCAATTTGCTCAAACAGCGCATGTTGGTTGCTACGCCGAACAGTGTCGCTTTCTAACTGATTGCGTAATTCGCCTTGCTGTAATGTATTGGTTTTTAGTTGGGTGAGTAATTGCTCTGACCGCTGTTGTAATACAACCAATTCAGATGCTTGGCTGACCCCCACTGGGCAGGATTGTATAAGTTGATCCATTGCCTCACTGGCTTGCTGCTGGCGGATGTGTGCTTGTTGTTGCCGCTCGCTCAATTGTTGTTTCAATTGTTGCAAACGTTGCCTTTCCTCTTCACTCAGCAGAGCGGCGGTTAAGGCGGCCTCATCGTCGAATTCACTGCTTGTCAGTGTTTGTTGTAATTCCGCTTGAGCCGCCGCCGCGCGCTGCTGATATTGGTGCTGTTGCTGTTCCAGACCTGCGAGCTCACCAGAGAGTAAATTAAGTTGAGATTGCGCTTGTTGCAGGGTTTGTGCTGCATTTTGCAGCGCCTGCTCCGTTTGTTGCTGTTGTTGGCGTAATAACTGACGTACCTCAATAACATTGCCGTCACCAAACAGAGCCTGGCGCTGTTGCTTTTGTTGTTGTAACAGGGCTTCAGTTTGTTGATGTTGTTGAGTCAGCAGAGATAATTGTTCTCGGCATTCTTGTAAATGGTGACGCTCATTTTCAATCTGCGTTTCCAGTGCTTTTTGCCCCAGAGCCAGCTGTTGTTGTTCTTGCTGATATTGGTGCCAGCGTTGATTCTCTTCTTCCCGTGATGAAAGCCAACTTTGTTGTTGATCTGCTTCAGGCAATGAGAGTGATAGCTCAGCCAGAGCATGGCTGAAGTTTTGATGCACTTTTGCTAACTCAGCGAGTTGATGCTGATGATGTGTAAGCAATTTTTGCTGGGATTCTTGCGTATCTTGTTGGCGTTGAGCAATTAATGCCAATTGCTGTTGATGTTTTTGTTGCTGCTGTTCTGCTTGAGTCAGAATATCTTTGGCCTGTTGATATTGCTGATTCAGCTGCTCATATTCAGCCAGTTTTAGCTGACAGCTTTGCTCTGATTGTTCCTGTTGCTCGAGCCAGATTATTAAGGCTGCCGGTTCATTTAAAGCAAAGCTCAGGGCTAATGGCTGGGTCAGTGTTTGCCATTGCTGTTGGTAATCTGCCAACTGCTGATTGCTGTGCTGTAACTCTTGTTCCAGATGTTTGAGCTGCTGAAGCAAGCTTTGAGTCTGGGCATTGAGTTCGGAACCCTCAGTTGATAGCCGCTCAACCTGTGGGCGCTGTTCCTCAACACGGATAGCTGTCTCTGAGGGCTTTACCGCCTGATACTTCGTAATGGCCGGGTGATCCAATGCACCACATAGCGGGCATGCTTCTCCCGGTTGCAGTTTGGTTCTTTCTGCCTCTAAGCTGACTATGTGTTTTTCGCGTTCCAGCAAAGTTTCCAGAGTCGTCAGATGTTGTTTTTGTTGTTTATATAACTGACGTTTCTCGGCCAATTGCTGCTCGAGTAGTATGAGTTGTTGTTGCTGGCTGACTGCTTGCTGTTGTTGTTTATCATGCTGCGCCTGAACTTGCTGCACCAATGGTGATAATGCCGCTAATTGTTGCCGCACTGGCCGTTGTTGCTGGAGTTCGAACAGTTGTTGGCGTAGCTGCGCCGAGGGTTGCAGTTGCTCAAGTGCGGTCAATTGTTGCTGAATGCTACTTGTCTGTAAGTGGGCTTGCACTAATGCCGCTTGCTGCTGTTTATCTTGTTTATTCAGTGTGTCTATTTGCTGCTGTAAGGTCGTGATTAATGCAACCTGTTGCTGTAACTGCTGCTCACTGTCAATCGCTTGTTGTTGCTGTATGTGTAATTGACGGAACTGTTCACGCCATAAAGGCAAGTTCTTTTCCCAGTGCTGATGGTGGGCATATTGCTGGCTGTACTCAGTCAGTTGTTGTAGGCGCTGCTGGGTTTGCTTTAGCTGCTGTTCGTTCAGCTCAAGCTGCTGTTTGCCTTGCTGCTCTTTAGTTTGTAACTGTTGTAATTGCGTGCCAAGCAGCATTAATGAGTGTTGGTGCTGAGCAATAAGATTATCTAGCGGAACGACCTTTTGCTCGATCAGTGTTTCTTGTTCATGCTGCTGGGCGGCTTGTTGTTGGCGAGCAAGATTGGCTTGCTCCAGCGCCTGAGTCAGTGGTGTGAGTTGCGTCTGAAGTTGTTGCTGTTGCCCGGTTAATGTAGTGATGCGCAGTTGTATTTGTTGCAAATCCTGTAGGCTGCGCGAGCGCTCGCGCAACAGGGGGCGCAGCTTTTCTGCCGGCTCACTGCGGGCCAACCGTTGCAGTTCGGGCTGCGCCTGTTGATATTCTTGCTCAATAAGCTTCTGTTGTTGTTGATATTCCAATGCATTTTTTTGCTGCTGCTGCCAACTGGTGAGCCAATTTATTTGGTTTTGATTCACCCGCTGTTCTGAGGAAAGCTGCTTTTCTTGTTCTTCGAGCGAGTTTAATTGTTTTGCCAGGGCTAAACGCTGCTCTTCATTTAGCAGTTCAATACCATTGGCGCGTTGGTGCAATGCGTCCAGCGCAGTCTTGGCCAACTTATGTTGTTCAAATACATGTTCAGATAGCCGCCCATAGATGTCGGTGCCGGTTAATTCTTCCAATAATTCAGCACGGTCATTGGCATCGGCATTGAGAAAAGCGGCAAATTGCCCCTGCGACAGCATCATGGATTTAGTAAAACGACCAAAATCTAGCCCGGTGATTGCCGCCACCATATCCAGTTTATCGCGCACTTTATCGGCCAGAATTTTGCCATTCTCGCACAGTGCCAGCTCAACTTTGGGGGCTTGCAGATTCCCTTCCGGGCTATTTTTAGCACGGCGCTGACTCCAAAATGCCCGATAACGCGTGCCTTTTACCTCAAATTCAACTTCAGCTAGCGACTCCGCAGTATGGCGGGTCATCAGCTCATTTTGGCCCGGTGAGACAGTCAAACGCGGAGTTTGGTGGTATAGCGCGAGACAAATAGCATCGAGGAGGGTGGTTTTACCGGCGCCTGTCGGGCCGGTGATTGCGAATAACCCATTGCTGGCAAAAGGCTCGGCAGTGAAATCAATCTTCCATTCGCCCTGTAGAGAATTAATGTTTTTCAGACGCAGGCTCAAAATTCTCATGCTGGTTGCTCCTCTGCGGCATCTTTACCTTGCGATATATCCTCAACCACCTGATTGAACATTTGGCGCATGCGTTCCTGACGAGGTTCGGCTAAATCCGCCTCCAGCGCCAGCCGGCGTTCAAATACATCAGTGACACTCAACTCATTGAGTGTTTCCTTTTCCTGCCGCTCAATGCTGTTATGACGCAGTTCTTTACTGCGGCGCAATAATACCACTTCCACCGGAAGTTCTGCGGCTAGTGCTTGAATTCGCCTTTGAATATCAGTGAGATAGTCTTTTGTGGCGACTTCAATATCCAGCCATACCGGTAACCCCTGATGGCCAGAAAATGCAGCCAGCTGTTGCTCTATTTGTGTTAAATCGCCTTTGATTAACTGCATCGGCTGAAATTGTGGGATGAATAGCGGGGTCACTGATGCTAATGCTTGCTGGGCAAACTCCACCAAATAAACACTTTTCTCTTTGCTCAATTCATCAAAACTCAAGGCAATTGGCGAGCCGCTGTAGCGAATATGCTCGGTTTTAGCGACTTGCTGAGCACGGTGAATATGGCCCAGAGCAATATAATCCGCCGGGGGGAAAGCTTGGGCTGGGAAAGCGTCTAATGTGCCGATGTAAATATCTCGAACCGAGTCTGTGGTGGTAACCCCCACCGTGGTTAAATGCCCAGTGGCAATAATAGGTAAGGGCAGGCCAAGCTCAGCGCGCAACTCAACGGCCCGCTGATAGAGCGCTTGATAGTGGGCCGCAATGGCTTCTTGTAATGCCAGTTGCTTTTGTCCGCCGGATTCGCCAGCCTGACTGGTGACTAAATCGCGTGGGCGCAAAAAGGGGATGGCGCACAGTATGGCCGCAGGTTGCTCCTGACGGTTTTTCAAAATAATAACTTGCTGGGCTAAATCACTGCTGGCGCAGGATATGACCGTGGTATTCAGATAAGAAAGCAAACCCCGAGATTCATTCAGCGTTGAGACTGAATCATGATTCCCCCCCAAAACAATTAACTGGCAATTTGTTGATTGAAGCTCGACCACGAAGCGATTATACAGCTCACGGGCATAGCTGGGTGGGGAGCCAGTATCAAAGATATCACCGGCTATAATCAGCGCATCTACCTGATTTTCTTTGATCTGTTCAATGAGCCAGTGCAGAAATGCTTGATGTTCAGCCGCACGGCTTTTGGTGAAGAAATGCTGGCCTAAATGCCAATCAGAGGTATGAATAATGCGCATAAATCTCCCGCTAGGGCAGGTTGTTTTCCAAAGATATTGGCGCTGATTATAAACACTGCCCGCCGGATGTCGCGGCTAAAAAAATAGTGTGAATGAAATCTCCGAGACGCTTCGCAAACTTGAGTACTGCATTTTGCAATTATCATAAAATTTATCACTATGCTTATTGCTTGCAAGAGCGCGATGTTTTTCATAAAAATGTCACAAAACTGACGCATAATGGCTCCCGAAATCAAATAGTGACCACTAACTTACTGGCAGGGTTGATGATGGCAAGACGCATACTGGTAGTGGAGGATGAAGCTCCAATCCGTGAGATGGTGTGCTTTGTGTTGGAACAAAATGGCTACCAACCGTTAGAAGCCGAGGATTATGACAGCGCAGTAACTCGATTATCTGAGCCTTACCCTGATTTAGTGTTGCTGGATTGGATGTTACCAGGGGGGTCGGGGATTCAGTTTATTAAGCATATGAAACGCGAAGCATTGACCCGAGATATTCCCGTGATGATGCTGACCGCCCGTGGTGAAGAAGAAGACAGAGTTCGCGGTTTAGAAGTGGGCGCTGATGATTATATTACCAAGCCTTTTTCACCCAAAGAGCTGGTGGCGCGGATTAAAGCAGTCATGCGCCGGATATCGCCAATGGCGGTGGAAGAAGTGATTGAAATGCAAGGACTGAGTCTTGACCCCTCTTCACATCGGGTTATGGCCAATGAGCAAGCACTGGATATGGGGCCGACCGAGTTTAAATTATTGCATTTCTTTATGACCCATCCAGAGCGAGTTTATAGCCGTGAACAGTTGCTTAATTATGTCTGGGGCACTAACGTTTATGTAGAAGATCGCACCGTTGACGTACATATTCGTCGGCTACGCAAGGCGCTTGAAACTGATGGCCATGACAAAATGGTACAAACTGTCCGGGGAACCGGGTACCGCTTCTCAACGCGCTACTGAGTTTTCAGTGCCGGAGAATTCGTTGTGTTAGAACGTTTATCATGGAAAACGCTGGCTTTAGAGCTGGCTCTTTTTTGTTTGCCCGCATTACTGCTAGGTGCCTTTATCGGGTATCTTCCTTGGCTATTACTCGTCTCAGTGGTTGCGGCGCTGGTCTGGAATTTCTATAACCAACTCAAATTATCTCACTGGCTGTGGTTAGACCGCAGCATGACTCCGCCTTCAGGGCGTTGGAGTTGGGAACCTTTATTTTATGGCTTATATCAGATGCAACTGCGAAATCGGCGGCGGCGGCGTGAATTAGCCTTACTTATCAAACGGTTCCGCAGTGGCGCTGAATCTTTACCCGATGCTGTGGTGATGACCACCATTGACGGCAATATTTTCTGGTGTAACGGTCTGGCTCAGCAATTACTGGGGTTCCGCTGGCCGGAAGATAATGGTCAGCATATTCTCAACTTGCTGCGTTATCCCGAATTCAGCCAGTATTTACAGCAGCAAGAATTTTCCCGCCCACTCACCTTGCAACTCAATAATGGCTATTACGTTGAGTTCCGGGTAATGCCTTATTCAGAAGGGCAATTATTGATGGTGGCCCGTGATGTTACCCAAATGCGTCAGTTAGAAGGGGCGCGGCGTAATTTCTTTGCTAATGTCAGCCACGAACTGCGCACCCCCCTGACGGTGTTACAGGGGTATCTGGAAATGATGCACGACCAAGAATTGGCGGGGCCATTGCGGGATAAAGCACTGGGAACGATGCAGGAACAGACCAAGAGAATGGATGGGTTGGTCAAACAATTATTGACGTTGTCGCGCATTGAAGCCGCTCCTAATGTAGATCTGAATGAGCAGGTTGATATTCCACGAATGCTGAAGATATTACAGCATGAAGTGCAAGCGCTGAGTGGTGGGCGTCATGAAATTACTTTCCGGGTTAATGATCAACTGAAAGTATTTGGTAACGAAGACCAACTGCGCAGCGCGGTGTCTAATCTGGTCTATAACGCCGTCAATCACACGCCTGATGGCACTAAAATTGAAGTGTGTTGGCAGAAAACTGCGCAAGGCGCACAATTTCAGGTGAGTGACAATGGGCCGGGAATTAGCCCTGAGCATGTGCCGCGCCTCACTGAGCGCTTCTATCGGGTGGATAAGGCCCGCTCTCGGCAAACCGGGGGCAGTGGATTAGGGCTGGCAATTGTGAAGCATGCTCTGAGCCACCATGACGCACGTTTGGATGTCATGAGTGAAGTCGGTTTGGGGACGAGATTTATTTTTACCTTGCCGAATCGATTGATTGTTCCGACGGTTTTAACCGAGAATGCAGTCAAATCCTAAGACTGCATGGACATCAAGCTGATGAGATGGGGAAAACTGGCGCTGTTGCATGCCCTGTTCGGGTTTAGCTACGGCGTTTTAGCACAATCTGTAGCGGTTTCACCTGCTACAGAGATTCAATCGCCAAAACCACATACCCTATCCGGCAATCTTTCCAGTGTCGGCTCAGACACCTTAGCGAACTTGATGTCTTTATGGGCAGATGATTTTAATCATCATTATCCCGGCGTTAATTTGCAAATACAGGCGGCAGGTTCTTCTACTGCTCCTGCAGCATTGGCGGCAGGGGCGACTCAACTCGGCCCGATGAGCCGCCCAATGAAAGCGGCTGAAATCGCCGCATTCACCCAGCGTTATGGCTATCCGCCGCTTGCTGTCCCTGTGGCAGTGGATGCCTTAGTGGTTTTTGTCCATCAGGATAATCCACTGAGTAAAATCACTTTATCTCAGCTTGATGCTGTTTTTTCGCAAAATCGCCTTTGTGGAGAATCTCATCCGATCCAGCGCTTTGGTGAACTGGGCCTGAAAGGGCCGTGGGCGGAGCGCACTTTACAGCGCTATAGCCGAAATTCAGCTTCAGGAACCTATGGTTTCTTCAAGCAGCGAGTGCTTTGCGATGGTGATTTTACGAACAATATCAATGAATTGCCTGGTTCTGCTTCTGTGGTGCAAGCTGTCGCCGGTTCATTAAATGGAATGGGTTATGCCAGTATTGGTTTTCGCAACAGCGGTGTTAAACCCCTGTTACTGTCGGCGGATGGTCAGGATTATGTGATGCCGACGGCCGAGAATGTCAAAGCTGGCCGCTATCCCTTGTCGCGCTATCTGTATATTTATATCAATAAAGTACCGGGCCAGCCGCTAGAACCGCTGACTGCCGCCTTTCTTGAGCGCGTTTTATCGCCAGAGGGGCAAAAGCGCGTGACCCATGACGGTTATTTACCCTTGCCGCCAGATGTCCTGAATCACACTCGAAAAGATCTGGGTTTCGCCGATTAAATTAGCTGGGTTTGTTTGAGTGTATCGGCCATAAATTGTTAACGGTTGGATATAAATGATACAAATCATATGGTGTGTATTTCTATAAATCTGGCACGATTAACTAGTTTGTATAAATTGTATAGATGAAGACTCTGCTTTTGTGATCCTGACTTGCCTTTCTCCGCTATAAACGGTCTACTTACCGCCGTTGTTGGCCTATTCCACCTGCAAATAACTCCAAAAACACTGCATACTGACGAAATAGATTGCTTATTAACCGCCGGAGTTTGCGTTTATCAGAGCTTTGTGTCGTTTCGATCACGTAGGAAAGACCACAACTCAAGGACTTTTTCTTTTGATCATTTAACTAGGCAACGCACATCACTATGAGTCATCGTTTATCATCTAAAGATATTATTGCATTAGGTTTTATGACCTTTGCCTTATTTGTTGGAGCTGGCAACATCATCTTCCCGCCGATGGTCGGTTTACAGTCGGGTGAACATGTGTGGTGGGCCGCTCTGGGCTTCTTGATTACCGCGGTTGGATTGCCGGTCATTACCGTCATCGCGCTGGCTCGAGTGGGCGGAGGGATTGATGCTCTGAGTTCTCCCATTGGCCGCGGTGCTGGTTTGGTGCTGGCGACCGTCTGCTATCTGGCCGTTGGCCCTCTGTTTGCTACTCCGCGTACTGCCACTGTTTCCTTCGAAGTGGGTATCGCGCCTTTAACCGGTGATGGCCCGTTGCCGCTGTTTATTTACAGTGTGGTTTACTTCGCATTGGTTATTGGGATTTCTTTGTATCCAGGGCGTTTGCTCGATACGGTCGGGCATATTCTGGCCCCACTGAAAATTTTAGCGCTGGCTATTTTGGGTATTGCGGCTTTGATTTGGCCCGCCGGCCCATTGATTCCCGCTACTGATGCTTATCAGAATGCCGCCTTCTCTTCTGGTTTCGTTAATGGCTATCTGACTATGGATACCTTGGGCGCGTTGGTGTTCGGTATCGTCATCGTCAATGCTGCCCGGTCACGAGGTGTGGTTTCTGCTGGATTACTGACGCGCTATACCATTTGGGCGGGTTTGATTGCCGGTGTCGGGTTGACGTTGGTCTACCTGAGCTTGTTTAAGCTGGGTTCAAGTAGTGGTGCTTTGGTACCCGATGCCCAAAATGGGGCGGTGGTATTGCATGCCTATGTTCAGCACACCTTTGGTGGTTTGGGCAGCGTGTTCCTGGCTGCATTAATTTTCATCGCCTGTATAGTGACCGCTGTGGGCCTGACCTGCGCCTGTGCTGAATTCTTTGCTCAGTACTTGCCGCTGTCATATCGCGCATTGGTGTTTATCCTCGGTATCTTCTCAATGATGGTGTCGAATCTGGGGCTAAGCCATCTGATTCAGATTTCCATTCCAGTGCTGACTGCAATTTATCCACCCTGCATTGTATTGGTGTTGATGAGTTTCACTTTGCGCTGGTGGCATAATGCTTCCCGTATTGTGGCTCCGGTGATGTTGGTCAGCTTGCTGTTCGGTATCCTTGATGCGGTAAAAGCCTCGACTTTTGCACATTACCTACCGGAATGGACTCAAAATCTGCCGTTAGCTGAGCAAGGTCTGGCATGGTTGTCGCCATCCCTACTGGTATTCATCGTCATTGGGTTGTACGATCGCCTGTGCTGTCGCCAGGAAATTGCTGCTAAGCAATAACGGCACGGTCATCGGATATTTTTAGCCACGGCTCATCCCCGTGGCTTTTTGCTGAAAAAAGACGGGATAAAGTTCATGGAATTACCAGTCAAAAATAAGCTGAAACGCGGCCTGACGACACGCCACATCCGCTTTATGGCATTGGGGTCAGCAATAGGTACCGGCTTATTCTATGGTTCGGCTGATGCAATAAGAATGGCGGGGCCAAGCGTATTATTGGCATACCTGATTGGTGGCGTGGTGGCATTTATCATCATGCGGGCCTTGGGCGAGATGTCAGTCAATAATCCGCAAGCCAGTTCTTTCTCACGTTATGCACAAGATTACCTTGGGCCAATGGCGGGCTATATCACCGGCTGGACTTATTGTTTTGAGATTCTGATTGTTGCGATTGCTGATGTGACCGCATTCGGTATCTATATGGGGGTCTGGTTCCCGGATGTGCCTCATTGGATATGGGTGCTAAGTGTTGTCCTCATCATTGGTGCCGTCAATATGATGAGTGTTAAGGTGTTCGGCGAACTGGAGTTCTGGTTCTCATTCTTCAAAGTTGCCACCATCATCATCATGATTTTAGCGGGTATTGGTATCATTGTTTGGGGTATTGGTAATGGCGGGCAGCCGACCGGTATTCATAACTTATGGACTAACGGCGGCTTCTTCAGCAACGGTTTTGTCGGCATGATTCTGTCATTGCAACTGGTGATGTTTGCTTATGGTGGGATTGAGATTATCGGTATTACTGCCGGTGAAGCAGAAGACCCGAAAAAGTCTATTCCGAAAGCCATCAACTCAGTGCCATGGCGTATTTTGATGTTCTACGTCGGCACCTTGTTTGTCATCATGTCTATTTACCCGTGGAACCAAGTCGGCACTAACGGCAGTCCGTTTGTCCTGACTTTCCAGCACATGGGGATTACGGTTGCTGCTGGGATTCTGAACTTTGTGGTGATTACCGCCTCATTATCAGCCATTAACAGTGATGTGTTCGGGGTGGGCCGTATGCTTAACGGAATGGCCGAGCAGGGCCACGCGCCGAAAGCTTTTGCTGCCATTTCTAAACGCGGAGTGCCGTGGGTCACGGTGTTAGTAATGATGGGGGCGATGCTAACGGCGGTCTATCTCAACTACATTATGCCGGAAAATGTGTTCCTGGTGATTGCTTCGCTCGCGACTTTTGCGACTGTTTGGGTGTGGATTATGATCCTGTTCTCCCAAATTGGTTTCCGCCGCTCGTTGAGCAAAGAAAAGATTAAGGCGCTGGATTTCCCGCTGCGTGGTGGCACCTTTACTTCGGTGGTGGCTATCATTTTCTTGGTGTTTATCATTGGGCTGATTGGTTGGTTCCCAGCAACGCGCATCTCATTGTATGTCGGGCTGGTGTGGATTGTCCTGTTGCTGGTGGGATATTACTTTAAGGTCAGCTATCAGAAGAAGAAAGCGGCGGCGCTGAAAACCGCTGAGTAACATTGAATCAATATCGAGTATCAAGCCGGGAAATGTCCCGGCTTTTTTATTTTTAAAATGATATTTTTCATTTGGCTCTCTCCGCCCCCGCCCTCATCCTCAATATTTATGCTGATAGATGAGGGATAAATATTCACAACATGGCATTGTTGATACCGATTTATTTATACAGGTGATTTATATATACAGGTGAATGTGTCGCGGCGTTAATGTCTGCACCAGATAGCCTTAACAGCAAGCGTTTTGGTTAAAGCAGGAGAATTTTATGCTTAGTGGTTGGCATTTACCGGTCGCGCCTTTTGTCCGTCAGCGCGGCGATGCATTACATATCACACTGTGGTTACATGGAGAGTGGCTACAAGGTGATAATTTACCGGCACAGGTTTTCTTACGCTGTGAGCCAGATAATGAAGAATGGCTACTCAGTATGAAGGGCGAACTGATCAATGGTTTCTGGCGTTATCGCGCGAAATTACCGTTACATGAAGGCCAGCCCGCGCGGCGTTATTGCTTCAAACTGTTGTGGAATGATGACCAACTGTGGTTCGGCCCATTAGGATTTTCAGTCGTTCCTCCGGCGCAATTGGCTCAGTTTGCTATTGAGTTACCCGATAGCGGCCCAGACTGGGTGGCCGACCAGATTTTTTATCAAATCTTCCCCGACAGGTTTGCCAGCAGCCAGGGTGAGCATGGGGTGCAAAATGGCAGTTATATTCATCATGCCGCCGGCCATCCGGTAGCACGCCGTGACTGGCAACAGCCACTGGATGATGTGAATGCCGCCTCGACATTCTACGGCGGTGATTTAGCCGGTATCAGCCAAAAACTCCCCTATTTACAACAATTAGGGGTGACCGCGCTCTATCTCAACCCGATTTTCACCGCGCCCAGTGTGCATAAATACGATACGCAAGATTATTATCAGGTTGATCCCTACTTGGGCGGCGAGAGCGCATTTCTACAACTACGCAGCGCCACTCGCGATGCCGGTATCAAATTGGTGCTCGACGGCGTGTTTAACCATACCGGGGATTCCCACCATTGGTTTGATCGCCATCAGCAAGGGGAAAATGGCGCTTGTCATCACCCCGACTCACCTTATCGGGGCTGGTTTAATTTCTTCCCCGATGGGCGGGCACTGGATTGGAAAGGCCATGCCAGCTTACTAAAACTTAACTTCGCTAATGAAGATGTTGTTAATCAAATTTATCGCGCCGAAGACAGTGTGGTGCGCCATTGGTTGAAGCCGCCTTACAGTATCGACGGCTGGCGGCTGGATGTGGTGCATATGCTGGGAGAAGAGGGCGGCGCGAAAGGGAATTTACACCATTTGGCGGGGATTTATCAGGCGGCGAAAGAGGAAAATCCTCAAGCTTATATTCTGGGCGAACACTTTGGCGATGCACGAAATTGGTTACATGCCGGAGTGGAAGACGCGGCAATGAATTATATGGGATTTGCTTTGCCGGTACGCAGCTTCCTGGCGGGCTGTGATGTTGCCTATCATCCCATAAAACTCAGCGCCGAGGATTGTGCCTATTGGATGGATGAATATCGTGCCGGATTGCCTCATGGTCATCAGCTGCGTTCATTTAATCAATTGGATAGCCATGATACCGCCCGTTTTATCACTTTGCTGAATGGCGATAAAACGCGAATGCAAATGGCGCTAATATGGTTATTTAGCTGGATTGGTGTGCCGTGCTTGTTTTATGGCGATGAAATCGGCTTGGATGGTGGTAATGACCCATTCTGCCGTAAACCTTTCCCTTGGGATGAGGCGCAGTGGGATAGCGATCTGCTGAAATTATGTCAGCGCATGGCGGCCTTACGGCACAAGAGTTTGGCATTGCGGCGCGGCGGTTGTCAGGTTATTCACGCCAATGGCGATTCTCTGGTCTTTATTCGCAGTTATCAGCGCGAACGGGTGATGGTCGCCATACAACGCAATCATGCTAGTGATGTCTTCCTGCCGGTTTCTCCTTTACTGAATGTTACGCAATGGCAACGTTTGGAGGGGGCGTCCGAGCTGAATATCACTGACGCGGGCATCAATCTGCAATTGTCTGGCGAGAATGTCACATTGTGGCGTGGTCAATCTTAGTTATTAGCCATAGTGAGTGCTAACTTAAGAGTTGGCCCTGCAGGATAAAGATATTAAAAGCGGCTAAGCGCCGCTTTTTCTTTGGGTGAGATATGATGTATATGACGGGTATAGACAGTTGTCAGGTAAATCCACCAAAGGGAAAATATGATGAGCACAACTAAAAGACAGGCATTGATTATCGGGGCCTCTCGGGGCTTGGGTCTGGGGTTGGCTGATGAGCTTAACCGTCGAGGATGGTCAGTGACGGCGACGACTCGCGGTGTAGCAAAAGATAGCGCTGCACATGCGGCCCATTGGTTAACATTGGATATTAACCAGCCTGAAAGTATTAAAGCCTTTTTACCACAGGTGCAGGGGCAGGTCTTTGATCTGATATTTATTAATGCCGGTATCTCTGGGCCGAAACATCAATCAGCGGTTGATGCCAAACCGGAGGAGATCCTCGAATTATTCCAAACCAATGCGATTTCACCGATTCGTATTGCCCAGCACCTGCTGGCACAGCGTAATCCAAACCGCAGTGTCTTAGCCTTTATGTCTTCGCAGTTAGGGAGTCTTGGGCATAATGCTTCCGGCCATAAGCCTTTGTATTCAGCTAGTAAAGCAGCATTGAATATGATGACGCGCAATTTGGTTGCTGAGGTAGCCGACCCGTCACTGACGGTATTATCCATTCATCCGGGTTGGGTAAAAACGGATATGGGTGGGGATGCTGCGCCACTGACGATTGCGACCAGTGTGAAGGGGGTTGTCGACCAAATTGAGCGCGCTTCCGGTAAGGGCGGTCACGGCTTTATTGATTATCAAGGGCATACATTGCCGTGGTGACATAAATAAACCAGTAAATTCCCCCGTCGATATATTGATGGGGGATGAATAGCATTGGTAATCAATCGCTATCAGTAGCCGATGGCCGCACCCGCAGGGCGGCGAACATCATTAGCCCCATACAGATAGCCCTCGCGGACTTTCCCTGAGACCGCAGAATCATTACCCGAGTTAGTAGGGCTGACGCCCTCAACTCCCGCTAAACCAACCAAAATTAGCTCCGCAGCGCCCCATGGATTCTGCTCGACCATTTTATATCCCATATTTTTCAGTAGATTAAGGCTATCTGCGGACACACCACGCTGTTCATAATAGACTTCATCAGGTAACCACTGATGATGAATACGAGGCGCATCCACGGCCTCTTGTGGTGCCATACCGTGGTCAATGACGTTCAATGCAGTTTGCAAGGTAATGGTGATAATCCGCGAGCCACCCGGTGAGCCTAAGACCATAAATGTCTTACCGTCTTTGGTCACTAATGTCGGGCTCATAGACGATAGTGGGCGCTTACCGGGGGCGATAGAGTTGGTGGCTCCCTGAACCAAACCATACAGATTTTGCTCACCGACTTTGACGGTAAAATCATCCATTTCATCATTCAGGAAAAAGCCTGTGCCGGGTGCAATCACTACCGCGCCAAAGCGGCCATTCACGGTGTAGGTAGTGGAGACGGCATTGCCATCATGATCGACAATGGAATAATGCGTTGTTTCAGGTTTTTCATGCGGTTGCATGCCCGGCTGAACTTCTACTGATGGCGTGGCCTTGTTGGCGACGATTTGTTTACGAATATCAGCGGCATAACTTTTACTCAACAGGCGATCAGTCGGGTTCTTAACAAACTCGGGATCACCGAGGAAAGTATTGCGATCCATATAGGCATGGCGCATAGCTTCTGTCAGTGTATGGATGTAAGCAGCAGAGTTAAAACCCATACTCTTCAGGTCATAGCCCTCAAGGACATTTAAAGTTTCGCACAAGGTCACGCCGCCGGAGCTAGGTGGAGGGGACGACACGAATTTATAGCCACGATAGCTACAGGTAATAGGGGCGGTTTCTGTGATTTTATAATTGGCAAAATCGGCAGCAGTCAAAATACCCCCGCCTTTTTTAGCTGCGGCTTCAACGGCTTGCGGTATTTTCCCCTGATAGAAAGCATCTGGCCCTTTCTCCGAGATAGCCGTCAGAGTATCAGCCAGATCAGCTTGAATCAGGCGGTCACCCGGTTGTAGAGCTTCACCGTCTTTTCGTAGGAAAATACGAGCCGATTCAGGATCTTGACGGAAGTGCTTAACCGTTGTGTCCAAAATATCAGTATCGGCGCGGGTCAATACAAATCCTTCCCGTGCCAGTTTGATTGCCGGAGCCATGACCTGTTGGCGAGTTAATTTGCCGTATTTCTTCTGTGCGCTGTCCATTCCCAAGACTGTGCCGGGCACGCCCGCGGCCAGATAGCCATACAGACTGGCATCTTTAGTGACTTTACCCTCTTTATCCAAATACATATCGGCGCTGGCGGCGGCAGGGGCGGTTTCACGGAAGTTTATGAATGTATCCGTCCCATCCGCGAGGTGAATGGTCATAAAACCGCCACCGCCAATATTGCCACAGCAAGGGTTCACTACCGCCTGGGCATAACCCACGGCCACCGCAGCATCAATGGCATTCCCACCCATTTTTAAGATGTCAGTCCCAACCTGTGAAGCCAGATACTGGGATGTCACCACCATGCCATTTTTCGCTTCCACTGCGGGTGTTGAGGCCGCATGCAATGCTCCACTGACCAGTAAAGCCAATGCAGCCAAGGGTTTGTTCCATTTTTTCAAATGCATTCTGACTCCTGTTATTTCCTGCCCGCCAGGGGTTACCCGGTCATTTTTGTCTGGCAGCTTAAAAGCGCTGCTTATGGTGTGTGCAAAACACACGCCAGTAATAATTAATAGCAGAATTAATGTTTATGGCTGCTAATTAATTGGTAACCGGAGGGGAGGGAGAGAGTTTTACTGACACTGACAGGGTGATTTTTACTCAGTTGAAGTTCAGGTGAATGGAAATAACCAATTGAAAATATTGATGCATTATCAAATTTGATCAGCTGGGAATAAAACTGATTATTATATAAATTCTGCGGCGGGTGCTTGAAGCTGTCTGCTTTGGGTATTCTCGAATCAGGAATAGATGCACAGATATGGAGCAGATGTTGCCATAAAGCAGATAAGAAAAAGCCAGTCAGTGTGAACTGACTGGCTTGATACCCCCCGAGTCAATCAGGGGTGGCATAAACTGTTATTACAGTTTAGAGGCGTTTTCAGACAGATATTTAGCAACGCCATCTGGAGATGCGCCCATACCTGCTTTACCTTTTTCCCACTGTGCAGGGCAAACGTCGCCGTGTTCTTCGTGGAATTGCAGTGCATCAACCATACGCAGCATTTCGTCAATGTTACGGCCCAGTGGCAGGTCGTTAACCACTTGGTGACGAACAACACCGCTTTTGTCGATCAGGAAAGAACCACGCAGTGCAACGCCAGCATCTGGGTGCTCAATGCCGTAGGCTTTCTGAATTTCGCGTTTGATATCAGCAACCATTGGGTATTTAACTTCACCAATACCGCCTTTATCAACCGGAGTTTTACGCCATGCGTTGTGTACAAACTCGGAGTCGAAAGAAACACCAACAACTTCAACGCCACGTTTCTGGAATTCTTCGTAACGGTGGTCGAAAGCGATCAACTCTGAAGGACAAACGAAAGTGAAGTCCATTGGCCAGAAGAACAGGACGGCAGGGCGGCCGTTCAGGTGTTTTTTCAGGTTGAAGTTTTCAACGATTTCGCCGCTACCAAGAACAGCAGCTGCTGTAAAATCAGGGGCTTGACGAGTTACCAGAACCATAAATTACTCCTGTTAATTAGGGATGGATTAACCATTTGTCTCAAAAGTATCGGCACAGCATAGGTATTTAAACGCAATGAATAAAGAGATAAATACCAATCGCTGTGATAGCTTTTACCTATTGTTACAACGATTTTAGTTTCGTACTCTTGCTAAGATACCCATTCTGACAGAAAGCGCAAGTGACTTAGAGTCAATAACCATATAGATAGGAATGTTTTTGTCTAAATTTGTTTATGCTGTGCTTGTTGCATCATTGCAGGATAAAAATCCCAAAAGAGTCTTTCTAGCGGCTGATAGTGTTGTTCTATGTCGTGAAAAGAGCCTGCAAGCGCGACTAATTTAGGCCGACGGTTAGCCATACCTTGTAACACATCAGCTATAAAGGGTAGTTCAGCGTAGCGTTCCAGCCAACGCTCCGGCCATAGATAAGCATTAAGGTTCTGGAAACGGGCCGGTGTCAGTGACAAATGTGGCAAAATTTGGCATTGCGCATGCTCAATAAAGTCAGGCAGCGAACAGGCAGGTACCAGTTTATCCCAATTGCGTGCCAGAAAATGATCCCACAGTACATCCAGAGTAATAGGGGCAACCCGGCGATAATCTGCACTGAAATAACCTCGGGCCTCTTTAACGAGTGGCGATGTATCCGTCATGACATCAACGCGCCGATGCATCATGATGCCAGCGACTATCTCCGGGGTGTATTCCCCTTGTGGATTACCGCGCACAAAGTCAGCCAGCAAATTGCCCAATAAAGAGCTGTCAGCCAGTGTTGCAAGATGGAGGTGAGCAAGAAAATTCATTCGCTGAGTATAATGCAAATAAAGGCTAAATATGCTTATTTCTTGCAGCCAGCCCTTGAGGGCTCTAGACTAGCCGCCTGTTTTTGTGAACCGGCCTCTTATATCTGTTGGCCGGGTCTGTTCTGATATGAAGTGGAAAGCCATGCGTGTTGCCGATTTTTCTTTTGAGCTGCCAGAATCTTTAATTGCCCATTACCCCCAGCCCCAGCGTAGCGGTTGCCGTTTATTGTCATTGGATGGCCCTACGGGAACATTAACGCACGGCATTTTCACTGATTTGCTGGATAAACTGGTGCCCGGTGATCTGCTGGTGTTCAATAACACGCGGGTTATTCCGGCGCGTTTATTTGGTCGCAAAGCCAGTGGCGGCAAACTTGAAGTGCTGGTAGAGCGCGTGTTGGATGATCATCGCGTCTTGGCTCATGTCAAAGCGTCAAAAGCCCCTAAACCCGGCACTGAGTTACTGTTAGGCGATGATGAGAGCATCCGGGCCACCATGTTGGCGCGTCATGACACACTGTTTGAGCTGCGTTTTGACGATGAGCGAGATGTTTTTACTATCTTGAATGTAGTCGGCCATATGCCTTTGCCACCTTATATTGACCGCCCTGATGAAGATGCTGATCGCGAACTGTACCAAACGGTATACAGCCAGCGCCCTGGGGCAGTCGCAGCGCCAACCGCTGGCTTACATTTTGATGAACCGATGTTGGCGGCTTTGCGGGAAAAAGGCATTGAGATGGCTTTTGTGACTTTGCATGTTGGTGCGGGGACGTTCCAGCCTGTGCGAGTTGATACCATTGAAGAGCACATCATGCATTCTGAATATGCAGAAGTGCCGCAAGAGGTGGTTGATGCGGTTTTAGCCTGTAAGGCCCGTGGTAATCGCGTCGTCGCAGTGGGCACGACATCAGTGCGTTCATTGGAAAGTGCCGCTAAGGCCTGCGATAATGGCCTGATAGCCCCTTTCTTTGGTGATACTCGCATCTTTATTTATCCGGGTTATCAATATCAGATTGTGGATGCATTAATAACCAATTTCCATTTGCCTGAATCAACATTGATAATGTTGGTTTCTGCTTTTGCTGGTTATAAAAATACTATGAATGCATACCAGCAGGCGGTTGCAGAGCAATATCGCTTTTTCAGTTACGGCGATGCTATGTTTATCAGCCGTAATCCACGGGCACCGCAAGAGCCGGTCACCCCGTAAATAATAGAGTGACGGGCAAAGGGTAAGAGAATTTTTTATAAGATTTTGAAAGTATTTGGTTTTATGGGTTATTAGGATGAAAGCGCAGTCTGTTATCAGACCGCGCTTATATCACTCAAAAAAAGAGTTTAGGTGTGAATCAGAAGTTAAATTTCCCACCCAGAGAAGCGGCGATATCGGAGTAGCTGTTGTCGCCAATCTGCCCTGAAATGCCGCCCTGAATGCTCAGGTTAGCTGTCAGCTTAGCTTCCACCCCGGTCTTGAGTTCTCCGACGTTACGCGCTCCTTTGATATGGTCATCCACACCGTCCATTCGCACGCCATACTGGTTAGTATTATACACCCAGTTAGCTTCGACATAAGGCTGGAACTTGCGCTCAGTATCCTTATCTAACGCACTTTTCCCATTCAGATAAGCACGCAGACCCAGCTTGGTCTGCACGTTATTGTTGCCCAGACCCTGCACGTATGAACCTGTATTTTCCGTATGATCGTCAGCCTTAACCCCCATCCAGATTGCCTGGGCATGCGGTTGCAGCCACAAGGTGTTTCTGATTCCGTGGGCCGTCGTCCAGCTATTTACCAGCCAATCATAGCCCGTTTCAAGTGACGCGGTCATACCCTGGCTGTCATATTTTTCCTCTGCCATATCTTGACCATTCACCTGATTTCTGAACCAGTTGTATTGCAGCCAACTGTCAGCGTACAAGCCTCCTTTTTCCCGGTTATTCGCATACCAGGAACCATACATCCCCGTGCTATAACCCGTTATGGTATTACGTGAGCTGTAGCCTTTCTGGCTGTTATAGGTTTGGCCTTGTGCGTTAGCATAGCCCCCCATCACCCCTAGGTTAAATTTGCCTAAGGATTCGGATGATACTTGCAGCACGTCGCCACCCAGTTGCAGGACATAGCGGTTAGTGCTGGTTTTGTTCTGACCATCCGTCATCGATGCCTTATTGCGCCCACCTTCGTTACGCATCCACATTGAGGTTGAACGCGTTTCACCGGTGACCAGGTCCTCGTACTGTGTCTCTCCAGCACGATCGTGCAAACTCAGCGTAAACAGTGTATTTGCCGCCTGAAGGTTGGTCGCGTAGCTGGCAGCTTCAGGTCTTACCTGATTGCTATGGCTATCCAGATACCAATCATTTTCTTTTTTCACGAGAGAGTATTCATATAACCCAGCGGAGATCCGGTTACCCTGCGTAAAGACGGCATCCGAGTCACCCTGCACAGTAATCAGCTTGAGGCCCAGAAGCGTTTGTGCGCCGTGGCCTTTTTCATTGACTAGGTAAAGTGTGCTTGTGCCGGAGGAATTCCCCAGTATTGTCAACTGGTCGGTCAGCGAGTCATCGTCTGCAAGCACTGCGCCCAGGGAAACTGAACTACCCTGTACGCCGACGTAATCGCCGTTGATTATCAGGTTATTCCCTGCGCTGGTTGCTGTGGGATTAAGCACCATACTGCCGCGGTTATTGAAATGGCCGTCGATGTATGAGGTGACATATTGCTGGTTTGACAATGTCAGTACGCCGCTGTTATTCACGTTTCCTGACAACCTGCTCAGGTGATTAAGCTCGAGGGTTCCTGCGTTCGAAAATCCGTTCCCGGCCCGCCACACCGTAGAGTCCAGCAACGTCAGTTTGCTGCTGTTGTCGATATTTACCGCAGACACGCTGGTCGTAGCATTAGCTCTGACCTCTGAACCGCCATGGAGCGTGATATTACCTGTCCCGCTGATTTCATGGCTAAATTCACCTTTCGTGTCCAGAAATATCATCTCATTATTATTGGTGATCCCGCCGGTTCCAGCCGCGTTCACGCCTTGCAGAACCAACGTACCCGAATTGAGAACAGTGCCACCGGTGTAGGTGTTTTTCCCAGCCAGGATAAGCATGCCGTTACCAGTCTGAACCACAGAACCTAAGCCGGATATCACGCCGCCGTAAGTCAGTGCATCACTGCGGTTATGTTGTTGATGATATTTCCGACCACTGACCCAGTGGTGCCGCCGGAATAGGTGTTATTACTAGTGAGAGTAAGTGTTGCTGCGCCTGTTTTGACCAGCGAGCCCAAGCCTGAAATTAGCCCCGTCGCAGTTAAATTAGCGTTGGTTTGAAGTGTTCCAGTGGTCTTCAGCAGCATGTCTCGTGCTGTACTTATTGCTGCGGTATTTTCCAGGGTGCCACCATTGAAAGTCAGCCCACCCTCTGCTGCTCCGAGGTTGCTATCATTCGATACTGACAGAGTACCGGCATTGATATTCCATGCTGTGACTTCCGTGGTTGAACCGTTAAGTGTCCAGGTGCTGTTACCGGTTTTTACATAGTCGTTGAAACCATAATATTGCACGGCACCTGACCATGAGGGCGGTGATGTTGCCGCGAGGCTGGAGACAAAGAAACTGCCATTGGTATCTCCTCCTAGCGCCAGCGTGTCCCCACCACTGCTAATGACATTACCAACAAAACTGTAGCCGGACTCAAGGGTCAGCGTATTATTTCCGCCGGAAAATTCAATCGCGTTAGCCTGCGTTGTTCCATTGCCCGCCAGCCCTCCAGCGATAAGATTTGATGTCGTGATGGTGCTTGAGCTAGTAGACACAACACCGACCCCGGCGGCACCATAAGTCCCTGACGTACCCTCGGCCCCAGCCTGTCCTACTGAACCTATAGTGCCTAGGGGCGCGCCAGCATAGTCTGTATCACCCGCTGATCCACCGGTCGCTAAACCGGCTCTCCCTCCATTTCCACCGTTGATAATACCCCGGTTGACCAACTGAAAATTACTCCCTGTCACGGCAGTGGCACCCGCAGCCCCGTTCCCAGCAGTCCCACCAGAACTTCCATCACCACCATCGCCGGAACGACCGGAATTGTTTGCACCCTGTCCCCCTCGGCCACCGGCACCACCGAAAGCGTTACCACCGGCACCGCCCGACCCACCGATGATTGAGCCGTCATTGCTTAGGTTGAACCCACTCCCTGTCATCGCGTTGCCGCCCATGCCGCCATTTTCGGCGACCCCAGCCAGACCAGCATCTCCGCCATTGCCACCGTTGGCGTTAGTCCACTGTATAGGCCAGCCGCCGTTGCCGCCATTGCCGCCGTTGGCATTGCCACCAGAACCGCCTGCGCCACCGGCAAGTAAATTACCCGTCGTGACGTCGATAGTACCGCCGGTTACGGCTACGTCACCTGTTCCGCCTGATGTTGCGGTATTGGTGGCATCTAAACCGTGACTGCCATTAGCCCCAGAATTACCGGGGTTCCCTGCTGTGTTACCATTGCTCCTGTCGCGCCTGAGGTACCGGAGGCATCAACACCGGCGGTTCCTGCCTGGCCCACTGTACAATCAGCATAAGTGGTGCCATTTGCAATGCAGCTAGCAGCCTGCGCGGAGGATATGGCGGCTCCAAATGCCAATGCGGCAGCGCAAGCAAGCACGATCGGATTAAGTCGAAATTGGGGCGGTGCGGGTAAAAAATGAGATTTTCCATTTAAAACAATATTATGGGTGTTGTTCATGGTTTTCCTTCGAGTTAAAAATGGCTATTTATTGGTTACAGCGGAAATGGCTAAAGTGACGTATGCCCGAAGATGACCATCATGGGTTTCACTCCAACTGTTTGAGCAATAAGGTAAATATACGGTTTCAATCTTATTTAGATCTTTATCGGCAGGAGAAAGGAAATATTTAAGGAGGATTGTCAGACTAAGGATAAATATTCGTGCGCAATGTGTAAGTTGGCTGGTAATTCTTTGTTGCACTGGTGTTGCCCGGATTTAACTTCATAGCTCGCCCCCACACATGTCCAAGTATATCCCCATGGGTCTTGTACTCTGAGAATGGCGGGTGCAGGTCTAACTCGTGCAACTTTCTCATTCGATGTAACATATTGCATATGTTCGACACTATAGCCACAGCGCGGTATGTGGGGAGTAGGTGAGGGGGTTCGGTGAGGTGGAATGTGGCCGATTTATGCCAAAGATATGACTCAAAACTGCAAAATAACGCAGATAACGATAAGTGCTACTTAAGCTGGCTGGCTTGTGTAGCGGGTTAGACAGTTGTTATGATGCGCTCCTTTTAATCACGCATCAGACTGTTTCTCTGATGCTGGAGGTTATGTGAAGTACGAATTACAAAAAACTGATGGGCGCGCCCGTCGTGGTCGTCTGATCTTTGAACGCGGTGTAGTAGAAACCCCGGCATTTATGCCTGTCGGCACCTACGGCACAGTAAAAGGGATGACGCCGGAAGAAGTTGCCGAAACCGGTGCGCAAATCTTGTTGGGGAACACTTTCCACTTGTGGTTGCGTCCGGGTCAGGAAATCATGAAGTTGCACGGCGACTTGCATGACTTTATGCAATGGCATGGCCCTATCCTGACAGACTCTGGCGGTTTTCAAGTGTTCAGCTTGGGTGCGATGCGCAAAATCAAAGAAGAAGGGGTGACATTCCAAAACCCTATCAACGGCGATAAAGTTTTTCTCAGCCCAGAAAAATCGATGGAAATCCAGAATGATCTCGGCTCTGATATCGTGATGATTTTCGACGAATGCACACCCTACCCAGCAGACTGGGATTATGCGAAGCGTTCGATGGAAATGTCATTGCGCTGGGCTGCCCGTAGTCGCCAACGCTTTGATGAACTGAACAATAAAAATGCATTGTTCGGTATTATTCAGGGCGGCGTTTACGAAGATTTACGTGATGTATCCGTAAAAGGGCTGGTAGATATCGGTTTTGATGGTTACGCTGTGGGCGGCCTGGCGGTTGGTGAGCCAAAAGAAGATATGCACCGCATTCTGGAGCATGTTTGCCCACAGATTCCGGAGGATAAACCCCGTTACCTGATGGGCGTGGGGAAACCTGAGGATTTGGTTGAAGGTGTACGTCGCGGTATCGACATGTTTGACTGTGTAATGCCAACGCGTAATGCCCGTAATGGTCATTTGTTTGTCACTGACGGAGTCGTAAAAATCCGTAATGCCAAACATAAGAGTGATACTGCAACGCTGGACGAGCATTGTGATTGTTATACTTGTCGCAATTATAGCCGTGCCTACTTGCATCATCTTGACCGTTGCAACGAAATACTGGGTGCGCGGCTGAATACCATTCATAACCTGCGTTACTACCAACGCTTAATGGCGGGTTTACGTCAGGCTATTGAAGAGGGTAAATTAGAGAACTTCGTTGAAGATTTCTATGGTCGGATAGGGAAACCTGTTCCGCCATTATCTCCACAAGTAAGCGTTTGATTTTAAAATTATTACCTTTGTATTTGTCGGTCTAACAGTTACGATTCACCGTTTCTGTTTTATCGCACTGATTTCACACTACTGATATTGATAACAATGAGGGAATTTTAATGAGTCTTTTCATTTCCGATGCTGTCGCATCCGCTGGGGCTCCGGCTCAGAGCAGCCCGTACTCCCTGGTGATTATGCTGGTGGTATTTGGTCTGATTTTCTACTTCATGATCCTGCGTCCACAGCAAAAACGTGCCAAAGAACACAAAAAACTGATGGATTCTATCGGTAAAGGTGATGAAGTTTTAACCACGGGTGGTTTACTGGGTCGTGTTACTAAAGTTGCGGAAACGGGCTATATCGTCATCGCACTGAACGACACCACTGAAGTGATGATCAAACGTGACTTCGTTGCTGCCGTTTTACCGAAAGGTACAATGAAAGCTCTGTAATTTTCGATTTTCCCGAAGGGAATTGCCGTGTTAAACCGTTATCCTTTGTGGAAGTATCTGATGCTGATCGTTGTGATCTTCATCGGTCTGCTATATGCACTTCCCAACCTTTATGGTGAGGATCCGGCTGTTCAAATCACTGGTGCGCGAGGAATCGCCGCCAGTGAAACAACGCTGGTCCAAGTCCGTGACGTTTTAGAAAAAGACAACATAGCGAGCAAGTCCATTGCGCTGGAAAACGGTGCAATCCTGGCTCGCTTTAGAGATCCCGACGTCCAGTTACGTGCCCGTGAGGCACTGATGGAAGCGATGGGCGACAAATACGTTATCGCGTTAAACCTGGCTCCAGCAACGCCTTCCTGGCTTGCTAAGTTAGGTGCCGAGCCGATGAAGCTTGGTCTTGACCTCCGTGGTGGTGTGCACTTCTTGATGGAAGTGGACATGGATACCGCGCTGGGCAAGCTGCAAGAGCAAACGATGGATACCTTGCGCAGCGATTTGCGTGAGAAAAATATCCCGTATGCCACTGTGCGTAAGCTAGATAACTATGGTGTTGAAGTGCGTTTCCGCGATGATAAAACCCGCGATGACGCTATCAGCTACCTTTCTTCCCGCCACCGTGACTTGGTGATTGGCTCCAATGGCAGCAATACCTTAAAAGCGGTGATGAGCGATGACCGTCTGCGGGAAGCGCGCGAATATGCCGTTCAACAAAACATTACGATTCTGCGTAACCGGGTTAACCAGTTAGGTGTAGCCGAACCCTTGGTTCAGCGCCAGGGTTCAGATCGTATTGTGGTTGAGTTACCCGGTATTCAGGATACAGCACGTGCTAAAGAAATTCTTGGTGCGACCGCGACTCTTGAATTCCGTCTGGTAAACAGCAATGTTGACGCCACTGTTGCAGCCTCCGGCCGTGTGCCGGGCGATTCCGAAGTTAAAAATACCCGTGAAGGCCGCCCGGTTGTCTTGTACAAGCGCGTCATCCTGACCGGTGATCATATTACCGATTCAACCTCCAGCACCGACGAATATAACCAAGCTCAGGTTAATATCTCGCTCGATAGCGCGGGTGGTTCTGTCATGTCTAATTTTACCAAGGACAATATCGGCAAGCCGATGGCGACTTTGTTTGTAGAATATAAAGACAGTGGTAAAAAAGATGCTAACGGCCGAGCGATTCTGGTTAAGCAGGAAGAAGTTATCAACATCGCGAACATTCAGTCGCGCTTAGGTAACAGTTTCCGCATTACCGGCATTGATAACCCGGCTGAAGCTCGTCAGCTTTCTCTGCTGCTGCGTGCGGGGGCATTGATTGCTCCAATCCAGATTGTAGAAGAGCGCACTATCGGGCCAACCTTGGGTTCTCAGAATATTACCCAAGGTCTGGAAGCCTGCTTGTGGGGCTTGGCGGTTTCTATCCTATTTATGGTGATTTACTACCGTAAGTTTGGTGTGATTGCCAGTACTGCACTGTTGGCTAACTTAGTGTTGATCGTGGGCGTGATGTCTCTGTTACCGGGGGCGACATTAACCATGCCGGGTATTGCCGGGATTGTATTGACGCTGGCGGTAGCGGTTGATGCTAACGTGCTGATTAATGAGCGAATAAAAGAAGAGTACAGGAACGGGCGGACGATCCAGCAAGCGATTCATGAAGGGTACAAAGGTGCCTTCTCGAGTATCGTCGATGCGAACGTAACGACACTGATCACTGCGATTATTCTATATGCTGTGGGTACCGGTTCGATTAAAGGCTTTGCCATTACAACGGCAATCGGTGTTATAACGTCAATGTTCACCGCAATAGTCGGTACTCGTGCCATCGTCAACCTGCTTTACGGCGGCAAGCGCATTAACAAGCTGTCTATTTGAGGAGTACGTTGTGGCACAGGATTATACTGTTGAACAACTGAACTATGGCCGTAAAGTCTATGACTTTATGCGCTGGGATTATGTTGCTTTCGGCATCTCACTGCTGTTGTTAGTGGCATCCATTGTGGTGATGTCCACTAAAGGGTTTAACTGGGGGTTAGATTTCACCGGTGGTACGGTGATTGAAATTAACCTGGAAAAACCTGCGGATCTGGATCAATTGCGCGATACGCTGGAAACGGCGGGTTTTGAATCGCCAATCCTGCAAAACTTTGGTAGCAGCCGTGATGTGATGATCCGTATGCCACCTGCAACCGGCACTGCCGGGCAGGAATTGGGTAACAAAGTCATCTCGGTTATCAATGAGTCAGTTGATAAGAATGCATCAGTGAAACGCATCGAATTTGTCGGGCCGAGCGTGGGCAGTGATTTAGCCCAGGCCGGCGGTATGGCATTGTTGGTCGCGTTGCTGAGTATTTTGGTTTATGTCGGTTTCCGTTTTGAGTGGCGTCTGGCGCTGGGGGCGGTTATCGCCTTGGCGCATGACGTGGTCATTACCATGGGGATCTTGTCGTTATTCCATATTGAGATTGACCTGACTATCGTCGCTTCATTGATGTCAGTTATCGGTTACTCACTTAACGACAGTATCGTGGTATCAGACCGTATTCGTGAGAACTTCCGCAAGATCCGCCGCGGTACGCCTTACGAAATCATGAACGTGTCTTTGACTCAAACTCTAAGCCGTACCCTTATGACTTCTGGGACTACGCTGATGGTGGTATTGATGCTGTTTATCTTTGGTGGTGCGATGCTGCAAGGCTTCTCACTGACGATGCTGATCGGTGTTTCCATCGGTACTGTTTCATCCATCTACGTTGCGTCTGCGCTGGCGTTGAAACTGGGTATGAAACGTGAGCATATGTTGCAGCAAAAAGTTGAGAAAGAAGGTGCAGACCAGCCTTCAATCCTACCTTAAGTTGTAAGCGATAGTCTGTAAGACTATAACCCTGACACTGGTATAGCCGGTGTCAGGGTTTTTTTATTGTTGTATTCGCGATTTCCCTGTTATGTCCTCACTGTAAAAATTACTATCCATTAATTTATATGATTCCCTTTTAGCATTTTTATTAAAAGAGATTACTTTTCTAATTATTTTCTGTGTGAATGTGTTTTTTATATTAATTTACCACATGGAATTAATAAGGATAATAAGTCATTAAGTTGTTTTTTTTATGAATATTTCCCTTTATTTAATATCTAATCACTCAATTTTAACCGATTGTTTAGGCGGTAACAGGCGTGTTTTATATATTAAGGTTTACATTGAATTTAATGGGGGAGTAATGATGATTGTTTCAAATATTATGAGTAACACTCAAGTTGTAATTACTAATGATGACCAAAATGATAAGTCTGATAGTAATAATATTACGTTGGAAAAAATAAAACTAGAGATAGTGACTGCTTTCACGGGGATAGAATATGATGCAAAATCAAAAATAAGTAATCTAATAAAAAGAAATACAAATGTAACGACGCTGGAAGATGTAATAATTAGTGTAAATAATTATTTAGAAAAAAGTAAAGGGACAGAAAGATGTAATCTGTTCATTTCAAATATAGAAAAAGACCAAGATTCGGAACTTAATAAAAGTTATAAATTAGAAAAAGATGGTCGCAGTTTATATCAATTCATCAACAGAAAAGATATCGTGGAAGGCGTTTCCTCATCTGAGCTTGAGAAAATGACTCGAGAGAATGAAACCAAGATTAAAGAGCATCATATTAATAAAATAAAAACTGAGAGCAATAGAGAAGTTATTATCAATAAAATAAAGGAATCGATAAAAAATGCAGATAATGAATTTATTGCGTTGGAAGATCTTCATAGGGTAACTTATGGTCTGGTATCAATGTATCACACTGAATTCTCTAAAACTGAAAAAATGGCGGATGTCGGCAAGCTTAAAAACTTCATACCTGAAGGAACTGTATTGCATAATGAAGGGTTGAATGAATTAAAACTCCAATATGAACAGTTAAATAATAAAAATAGAGTTTACATTGACACAATTAACTCCAATTTAACTTCACTACCGACTACATTTGATAAATTAAAAAACCTTGAAAATAAAATAATTCCTGATGTGTTAGAAATGATAAATTCCGCAGTAGTGGAATTATGTTATCCACAGGAAAATTTTTGGACGCGGTTAGCCAATACTATCTCCGCTTTTCTATTCCCAAAGTTCTCTAAAGATAAGCAGACTAAAAAAACACAACTTGAAAATAAATTGTTAAAATTAAATGGACTAATAACGGAGTTAAGTAAAAAGCCAGGTTACGATCATGTGATGGAAGCACCCTGGCTTTATGAGTTGGTTTCCCATTTGCTAATTAAGGGCACACCAGCCCAATATCCTTTTGACCCTCTCAATGTGTTATCGCCGGATCGTAAAGTTTGGTTAGAACTGCAAAAGGGATGGTTGAAGCCCCTTGAGTCTAAATCCGATGAACCGAAGCTTTCGTCATAGTTGATCACCATAAACTGCCGCTTCCGCCCTTTGTTGTCGCGGCAGTTCGCGGTAAACTGTTGCTAAGTTTAAGCTCACTCATCAGGAAGCGCTATGCATTGCCCTTTTTGTGCCGCTGTGGATACCAAAGTCATTGATTCCCGTCTGGTGAGCGATGGTTCGCAAGTGCGCCGTCGCCGCCAGTGTTTAGATTGTAATGAGCGCTTCACCACTTTCGAAGTGGCTGAACTGGTGTTGCCGCGCGTGATTAAAAGTGATGAGGTGCGCGAACCCTTTAATGAGGAAAAATTACGCCGCGGTATGCTGAAAGCACTAGAAAAACGCCCTGTCAGCTCTGATGATGTCGAAACGGCAATCAGTCATATTAAATCTCAGCTACGCGCCACTGGTGAGCGTGAAGTGCCCACCAAGATGGTGGGTAATTTGGTGATGGAAGCACTGAAACGCTTGGATAAAGTGGCGTATATCCGTTTTGCCTCGGTGTATCGCAGTTTCGAAGATATTCGCGAATTTGGCGAAGAAATTGCCCGCTTGCAGGACTAGCCGCGGTAGCCGTAAAGCCGTTAGCACCATGCTAATGGTCACCACATAAAAGTGAGGAAAGCCATGCAGCCCGATGAGTTTTATATGGCCCGTGCCTTTGAGTTGGCGCGGTTAGGGCGTTTTACCACGTCACCTAACCCGAATGTCGGGTGTGTGGTGGTGCGGGACGGCGAGATTGTTGGTGAAGGTTATCACCTGCGTGCCGGTGAGCCTCATGCCGAGGTGCATGCCCTGCGTATGGCGGATGAGAAAGCGCGTGGCGCTACTGCCTATGTCACCCTTGAGCCGTGCAGCCACCATGGGCGTACGCCACCCTGTGCTGATGCTTTGCTTGCCGCCGGTGTAAAACGCGTGGTAGCCGCGATGCAGGACCCTAATCCGCAAGTTGCCGGGCGTGGCTTATATAAACTGAAACAAGCGGGTATCGAGGTTCAACACGGTTTGATGCTGGCAGAGGCCGAAGCCACTAATCTGGGTTTCTTGAAGCGCATGCGCACCGGTTTTCCTTATCTACAACTGAAAATGGCAGCTTCCCTGGATGGCCGTACGGCGATGGCTTCGGGTGAAAGCCAGTGGATTACCTCGCCGCAGGCACGTCAGGATGTGCAGCGTTTTCGGGCGCAAAGCTCGGCCATCCTCAGTACCAGTGCCACAGTATTGGCCGATGATCCTTCGCTAACCATGCGCTGGCAGGAATTAGATGCTGAAACTCAAGCGCTCTATCCTCAAGATACGCTGCGCCAGCCAGTTCGAGTTATCGTCGATAGCCATAACCGCGTGACGCCAGAGCACAAGGTGATACAGCAAGATGGCCCATGCTGGTTAGCCCGGGTTGAGGCGGATGAGCAAACATGGCCTGGCAATGTCGAGCAATTGTTGCTGCCCCGACATGGCAATGGGGTGGATTTAGTCTTATTGATGATGCAATTGGGTAAGCGGCAAATTAATTCTGTTTGGGTTGAGGCGGGGCCGCAATTCGCGGGCGCTTTGTTGCAGGCCGGTGTGGTTGATGAATTAATTCTTTATATCGCACCAAAATTATTAGGCAGTGATGCCCGAGGATTATGCCAGTTAGCAGGGTTAACCCGCCTCTCAGATGCCCCAGAGTTTACATTTAGTGATGTGCGCCAGGTGGGGCCAGACTTGCGTCTGCGCTTGAAACCGAAGTATTGATGAATTATCCAGCAGGGATTCACTCTGCTAATCATAGTCTTGCCAGCGTTTTACAAATGCGCAGGGGCGGGGCGTGAAAGAATATGATAGAATCCGCCCCCCTGCGGGGTATGAACCTATATTGAGGAAAGCTATGAACGTTATCGAAGGTGTTGTTGCTACTCCTAATGCCCGCGTGGCGATTGCAATTGCGCGTTTTAACAACTTTATCAATGACAGCTTGCTGGAAGGTGCTATTGATGCCCTGAAGCGCATTGGCCAGGTAACGGACGACAACATCACTGTTGTTTGGGTTCCGGGTGCTTATGAGTTACCGCTGGTTGCTAATGTATTAGCAAAAACAAATCGTTACGATGCGGTAATTGCTCTGGGTACTGTTATCCGTGGGGGCACGGCGCACTTTGAATATGTTGCTGGTGAAGCGAGTTCTGGTCTGGCAAGTGTGGCCATGAACAGCGATATCCCGGTAGCCTTTGGTGTGCTGACCACAGAAAGTATTGAGCAGGCAATTGAGCGTGCGGGTACTAAAGCAGGTAATAAAGGTGCAGAAGCTGCCCTGACCGCGCTTGAAATGATTAATGTAATCAAAGCTATTAAAGGCTGAATTTAGTTAAGTTAAGGGGAATTCCGTGAAACCTGCTGCTCGTCGTCGCGCTCGTGAGTGCGCTGTTCAAGCGCTTTACTCTTGGCAGTTGTCTAAAAACGACATCGCTGATGTTGAATTACAGTTCCTGTCTGAGCAGGATGTCAAAGATGTAGACATCGCCTATTTTCGCGAATTGCTGTCTGGGGTTGCCGTTCATGCCGCATCTCTGGATGCGCTAATGGCGCCTGTTCTTTCCCGCCAGCTCGAAGAATTAGGTCAGGTTGAAAGAGCGGTTCTGCGTATTGCGCTGTTTGAACTGAGCAAACGTGATGATGTCCCTTATAAAGTGGCAATCAATGAAGCGATCGAACTAGCCAAAACTTTCGGTGCTGCAGATAGCCATAAGTTCGTCAACGGAGTGCTGGATAAGGTGGCTCCGATGGTGCGTAAACGAAAATAATTCGTTGCATTAACGACTTGAATTAAGGCCGGATTCCGGCCTTAATTTATTGATCAGTTAACATTTCTGGAATTGTATTATGGCATGTGGCGAATTTGACCTCATTACCCGCTATTTTGACCGGTTCAGAAGTAATCGCCGAGATGTAGAACTGGGTATTGGAGACGACTGCGCACTTCTTACAGTGGCAGAGAAACAGCTGTTGGCCATCAGTACCGATACATTGGTGTCGGGCATTCATTTCCTTCCTGATATTGATCCGGCCGATCTCGGATACAAATCTTTAGCGGTAAACCTTAGCGATTTAGCCGCTATGGGGGCCGATCCCGCCTGGTTATCTCTTGCTCTGACCCTACCTAATGTCAATGAAGATTGGCTGCAATCATTCAGTGATAGCTTGTTTGATCAGCTTAATTATTACGGTATGCAATTGATCGGCGGTGACACTACGCGTGGGCCGCTGAGCCTGACGTTGACCATCCAAGGTTTAGTCCCTGAAGGGCGAGCACTGAAACGCGCTGGCGCTCGGATTGGTGACTGGATTTATGTGACCGGTACATTAGGCGACAGTGCCGCTGGCTTGGCAATTTTACAAAATGAGTTGCTGGTTGATGATGAGGCAGACAGGGCGGCGCTAGTTCATCGCCATTTGCGGCCACAGCCTCGGGTCTTGCAGGGGCAGGCTTTGCGTGACCTTGCCAGCTCGGCTATTGATATCTCCGATGGTCTCATTTCTGATCTACAACATATTCTGAAAGCCAGTCATTGCGGCGCACGTATTGAGCTGGATGCTTTGCCGTATTCTGATGCACTAAAAAATCAGGTGGATGCTGATCAAGCTTTGCGCTGGGCATTGAGCGGCGGTGAAGACTACGAACTATGCTTTACTGTACCGGAGATAAACCGGGGTGCGCTGAAAGTTGCATTGAGTCACACGGGCGCAAATTACACCTGTATTGGGCAGATTGGGCCACAAGCGGAAGGGGTTAAATTCTTCCGTGAGGGTAAGGCGGTTGAGATGAATTTGCGTGGTTTTGATCATTTCTCAGCAGGTAGCCCTCATGGTAGGTAATAGCATGAATGAAGCCAAACGTCGTCTGCGGTTATCTAATCCGTGGCACTTGTTGGCGACGGGTTTTGGCAGTGGTTTATCGCCGTGGGCTCCGGGTACCATGGGGTCTATTGCTGCGATTCCTTTCTGGCTGTTATTGATTCAGTTACCCTGGCAACTCTATTCTCTGGCGGTGATGTTTAGCATCTGTATTGGTGTTTATATCTGTCACCGCACCGCCAAAGATATGCAAGTTCATGACCATGGCAGTATCGTTTGGGATGAATTTGTCGGAATGTGGATTACCTTGATGGCACTGCCAGTCAATGATTGGCAATGGGTCGTCGCCGGGTTTGTGGTATTTCGTATTTTTGATATCTGGAAGCCGTGGCCGATTCGCTGGTTTGATCGCAACGTTCATGGCGGGATGGGCATCATGGTGGATGACATTATTGCCGGTGTGGTTGCAGCCGCGATTATTTTTGTCATCGGGCACTATTGGCCAATAGATTTATTTTATTAAATAGCCATTAGAACAAAGGCATAACCGAGTGGTTATGCCTTAATTATTATCACTCCAACCAGGCTTCAATCTGGCGCTGTATTCCCGCAGCATCTAAACCAAATTCAGCCCGCATTTCATCTTGTTCACCTTGTGGAACAAAGCTGTCTGGTAAACCGAGATTCAATACTGGCACTAACTGGCGTTTTGCCATTAGCAGTTCATTCACACCACTGCCTGCACCGCCCATAATGGCGTTTTCTTCTACAGTAACCAGTACCTCGTGGCTGGCAGCCAGTTCCAGTACCAATTCTTCATCCAATGGTTTAACGAAACGCATATCTACCAGTGTGGCATTCAGATTGTCGGCTACCATTTGCGCCTGTGCCAGTAATGTCCCAAAGCACAGGATGGCAATTTTTTCACCTTCGCGGCGCACGATCCCTTTACCAATAGGCATTATTTCTAGTGGCTCTAATGTTACGCCAGTGCCATTGCCTCGCGGGTAACGCACTGCCGCAGGCCCTTGGTGGTGATAGCCGGTGTGCAGCATTTGGCGGCACTCGTTCTCATCACTAGGGGTCATAATTACCATGTTAGGGATGCAGCGCATGAATGATAGATCGAATGCGCCCTGGTGGGTTTGGCCATCCGCCCCCACTAAACCGCCGCGGTCAATGGCGAATAATACTGGCAGATTCTGGATAGCAACATCGTGGATCAGCTGGTCATAAGCCCGTTGCAGGAAAGTCGAGTAGATAGCAACGACCGGTTTGTAGCCGCCAATAGCTAAGCCAGCAGCAAAGGTCACGGCGTGTTGTTCGGCTATCGCCACATCAAAATACTGTTGTGGATATTCACGCGAGAAGCGCACCATCCCCGAACCTTCACGCATTGCGGGTGTTACTGCCATTAACTGACTGTCTTTAGCGGCGGTTTCACATAACCATTCGCCGAAGATTTTAGAATAAGTGGGTAGGTTGCCCTGACTTTTCGGTAAGGTGCCAGAGGCCGGATCAAACTTAGGCACAGCGTGCCAGCCAATGGGATCTTTTTCAGCTGGGGCGTAGCCTTTGCCCTTCTTGGTCATGATATGTAACAGTTGCGGGCCTTTTAGGCTGCGCATGTTTTTCAATGTTTGTGTCAAGGCTTGCACGTCGTGGCCATCAATCGGGCCGATATAATTAAAACCCAACTCTTCAAATAAGGTGCTGGGTACCACCATGCCTTTCAGGTGTTCTTCGGTGCGTTTCAGCAAGTCTTTAATTGGCGGTAAACCCGAAAGTGCTTTCTTTCCGCCTTCTCGTAGGCTGGCGTAGAGTTTGCCAGATAATAGCTGGGCCAAATGGTTGTTCAGGCCGCCTACGTTTTCTGAAATAGACATTTCGTTATCGTTAAGGATAACCAGCATGTCTGAATGAATATCCCCGGCATGATTCATCGCTTCGAAAGCCATGCCGGCAGTAATGGCACCGTCACCAATCACACACACGGTACGCCGGCCTTTGCCTTCATGCTCGGCGGCAACCGCCATCCCCAAACCCGCACTGATGGAGGTTGAGGAGTGGCCGACAGAAAGTACGTCATATTCACTTTCATCACGCCATGGGAAAGGATGTAAACCATCTTTCTGGCGAATGGTACCTATCTGCTCACGGCGGCCGGTTAATATTTTGTGCGGATAAGCCTGATGGCCAACGTCCCACACCAGGCTATCAAACGGCGTATTGTAGACGTAATGTAACGCGACAGTCAGCTCAACCACGCCTAACCCAGAAGCAAAATGCCCACTGGATCGGCTGACAGAGGCAAGCAAATACTGCCGCAGTTCATCACATAACTTCGGCAGACTTTCTTTCGGCAACATGCGCAGTTCTTCAGGATTCTCAGCAAGTGCCAATGTCGGGTATTTGGCTATATCAATACTCATTCGATGCTCATATCAAAAGTTTAAGTAGGCACTCACGGACTGCCAGTATATTTCTAATTATCACGCTCAATAATAAAACAGGCTAAAGCCTGTAGTGGCGCTATGTTATAGGATTGCTCTGACAACTCATTCAGGGCGCTAACGGCTTCCTGATAAAGGTCCATGGCTTTGGCTTTGGCGCAATCTAACCCCAGAAGTGCTGGATAGGTGCTTTTTCCGTGTTGCTGATCTGACCCCTGGCGCTTACCAATTGTAGCGGTATCACCAATAACATCTAAAATATCGTCTTGCACCTGAAAGGCCAGACCGATGGCGTTTGCATAGCGGTCAAGTAATGGCAATGCTTCGCGGCCAGGGGCACCGGCTGCCAAAGCGCCGAGACGCATGGCTGCACGGATCAATGCTCCGGTTTTATGCCGGTGGATTTTTTCAAGGTCAGCGAGTGCAATCTGGCGAGTTTCTGCTTCCAGATCCAAAGCCTGACCGCCACACATGCCCGCCACACCACTGGCATGGGCTAATTCTGCAATCATCGACAGGCGGTCTTTATCTGCCACACCGGGCATTGGGGCTTCTGCCAGGATAGAAAATGCCAGTGTTTGCAATGCATCACCGGCCAGAATGGCATTGGCTTCACCAAACTTCACATGGCAAGTTGGCTGCCCACGGCGCAAATCATCGTCATCCATCGCCGGTAAATCATCATGAATTAATGAATAAGCATGGATACATTCAATTGCCGCCGCAGGGGCATCCAAACAGGTCAGTGGCAGGCCGAACATTTGGCCGGTGGCGTAAACCAAATAAGGGCGCAGCCGTTTACCACCCAGCACGGCACCATAGCGCATCGCCTCAACCAAATCACTGTTGCCAAAAGGAAGCGGCGCAATGAAATCCAACAGAGCTTGGTTGATTCGCTGCTGGTGCGCGGCAAGCTGCTGATTGAAGTCCACTGAGGAGTGAATGTTAGACATAAGGCTACTCAGTATCTGGAGTGAAAGGGGTTAATGGCGCATCAACATCGTCGCTCAACAGAACTTGAACGCGTTGTTCAGCTTGCAGCAAGGTTTGCTGCCCAAGACGTGCTAATTGCACCCCGCGCTCAAACTCATTTAATGCCTCTTCCAGCGGAAGCTCGCCGGACTCCAGGCGAGTAACAATCTGTTCCAGTTCGCTGAGTGATGTCTCAAAACTGGCAGCTTTGGTTTCAGGTGATGCGGCTTTTTTCGGCATAGTTTTATTCGACTCGGTATTTTTATGAAACGTAACCTTAGATGGCGCGTAACGTCTTCCTGCTTACAGAGAGCAACTCTTCAGGTCAAAAATGTATTACCGGCTATTCTAGCGGATAATGAAGGGGAAATCGTGACGTTTAAGCCCGGTTTTTAGTACGCAGCAGCACATCATATAGTGATATACTCCTCGGCTTGCATGTTTTCGCTAACACTTTTGACTGTTGCTCTCAATAGCGACGCCATCACTCCATAACCAGACAACTAAAGACCGCCATGAAGTTTATCATTAAATTGTTCCCAGAAATCACCATCAAGAGTCAATCTGTGCGATTGCGCTTCATTAAGATCCTCACAACCAATATCCGCAATGTATTGAAAAACCTTGAGGATGATACCCTCGCGGTGGTTCGCCATTGGGATCATATTGAAATCCGGACTAAAGATGACAATCTTGGCCCACAGATTTGTGATGCTCTGACCCGTGTCCCAGGGATCCACCATATCCTCGAAGTGGAAGATCGCAGCTACACTGATATGCACAATATTTTCGAGCAAACGCTGGAAGCCTATCGTGAAACTCTGATCGGAAAAACATTCTGTGTTCGGGTGAAACGCCGTGGCAAACATGAGTTTTCATCGGGTGATATTGAGCGATATGTTGGCGGCGGTTTGAATCAACATATTGAAAGTGCGAAAGTTAAACTGACTCATCCTCAGGTCACAGTCCATTTAGAAGTTGATCAAGGCAAGCTGACACTGATCAAGGCGCGTCATGAAGGATTGGGCGGCTTCCCGATTGGGACGCAGGAAGATGTTTTATCTCTGATTTCCGGCGGTTTTGACTCGGGTGTCTCCAGCTATATGCTGATGCGCCGTGGCTGTCGCGTGCATTATTGTTTCTTCAATCTTGGTGGCTCCGCTCATGAGATTGGGGTGAAGCAAGTCGCTCATTATCTGTGGAATCGTTTTGGTAGCTCCCATCGGGTGCGTTTTGTTGCCATTGATTTTGAGCCAGTGGTGGGCGAAATTCTCGAAAAAGTCGAAGATGGCCAGATGGGCGTGGTGTTGAAGCGCATGATGGTGCGTGCGGCGTCTCAAGTTGCAGAACGTTATGGCGTGCAAGCGCTAGTCACTGGTGAGGCGCTAGGGCAGGTGTCCAGCCAGACACTGACCAACTTGCGTTTGATTGATAATGCCTCTGACACGCTGATCTTGCGCCCACTGATCTCGCATGACAAAGAGCACATCATCAATCTGGCGCGTGAAATCGGCACCGAAGATTTTGCTAAGACCATGCCAGAATATTGCGGTGTGATTTCAAAAAGCCCGACGGTGAAAGCGGTTAAAGCCAAAATTGAAGAAGAAGAATCTCACTTCGATTTCTCCATTTTGGACCGAGTTGTAAATGAAGCCAAAAACGTTGATATCCGTGAAATTGCTGAACAAAGCCGTGAGCAGGTGGTTGAAGTTGAAACTGTCGCCGAGCTGGCGGATACCGATGTGTTGCTGGATATCCGTGCGCCCGATGAGCAGGATGAAAAGCCACTGAAGTTAGACGGAATTGAAGTCCGAGCGCTGCCATTCTATAAATTGAGTTCGCAATTTGCCGATTTGGATCAGAGCAAAAACTATTTGTTGTATTGCGATCGCGGTGTAATGAGCCGTTTGCAGGCTTTATATCTGCGCGAGCAGGGCTATACCAATGTGAAAGTTTACCGCCCTTAAAGGTAATAAGCTAACGGCTACTGCGCGTGTGGATTTTGAGCTTGCGCTGTACTCGAACTCCTCACGTACTACGTGTACGCTCCGGGTTCTGCGCGCAGTGCGCACTCAAACTCCTTTCGCTCGCTACGCCTTGTTGCGGGATGTTAACGGCTACTGCGCTTCGCCATTCTGGGCTTGCGCAGTGGTTGCTATGATCATATTCATTATATACCCAAAGTAATTGGAGTTGCAGGTAGGCAGCCAGCAAACTCATCCCGATGAGCTTACTCAGGTAAGTGATTCGGGTGAGCGCGTGTAGCTAACAACTCTGCGGCTTCAAGTCCGAAGGGTATAGTTATAAATCCCTGGCGGTAGTACCAGTTGCCAGGCGATCTCTTCGGCCTTTTCTCGTCCGAGCAGTAAAAAAACAATCTTTAGCGCGAAATCGATGGATGTTCCTGGCCCCTGGCTGGTGACCAGATTGACTCGCCGGTCATAAACAACACGTTGATCCATCCATTTTGTTGGATCAATTTTGTTTTTTAATGCCGGAAAGCCAGTCATATTGCCAACCGGGAATAACTGGTGATGCTCAAGGACTAAGGCGGGTGCGGCGCAAATGGCGGCGACCAAACGGCCCTCTTTATGTGTTTGTTCTACAGTGGCGACTAACAATGGGCTGTCGCGAAAGCATTCTGCGCCCTTAATCCCGCCGGGAAGCACTACCACATCAAACTTTTGATCCGCTACATCCACCAGGCGAGTATCAGCCAGTAACCGGACGCCGCGTGAACACACAATTTCCAGTGCGCCGTCACTGGAGACACTGGCGGTCGTGACGTTAATCCCCGCACGCACCAGAATATCAATGGTGGTGACGGCCTCGGTTTCTTCACTACCAGGAGCCAGACAAACCAGCGCCGATACGCTCATACTCATTTTCCTTACGTTTAATTAAGTCATACAACCGGGCATTCTCCGGCAAGGTCATGCCGTGACTGCGCGCGCGCCGCAGTAAATAGCCGGTGATGTAGTCTATTTCGGTGTGCCGTTGGCAGCGTAAATCCTGTAATAGTGATGAGATGTTATTGGCGGTACTCTGGATAACATCATTGACATAGCTTAACAGGCTGCTGGTTGAGGTATGGTAGCCCTCCATCTCCATCACACTGGCGACCTCAGCACATAATTTCTCAATCAGTTCTGGATAGCGTTGCAGATCCCCATTGCGGCAGTTATATAGGCCGGTAAGCGGATTAATCACACAGTTTACCGCCAGTTTTTGCCAACATGCCGCAGAAATGTCGTCATGCCAGGCTACGTCCGGCAGGGCCTGATGCAAAATGTCGGCCAACTGGCTGATGTTGGTCGCAATGGGGGACATTGGGCCTATATGAGTAATACCGCTGGCGACATGGACGATGGTGTTGCCATCCCGGCGCGCAGCATGGGTAGTCACACCATGGAGAAAAAGATGGTCATCCCGTGGTAATTCTTCCTGTGTGCCCATCCCATTATGTAACAGTAAAATCTTACATTCGGGGTTAAGTTTGGGCAGTAAGCCGGTGATGGCACTGGATACTTGCCATGCCTTTAAGCAAACCAATAATAATTCACTTTTTGACAGATGCTCAGGATCATTAGTGGGGAGGTTCTGATTGAATGCTTCGCCACCTAACAATATGACATTAACTGAACAGTAGGGCTGTGGCACACGAAGCCAGCCTTGCACATCGTGGCCTTGCTGGTATAGCGCTGATAACCACAACTGCCCGAGAGCTCCGCAACCAAGCACAGTAATTTTCATTGAGACCTCCTTGGTATGGGCGGAAATATACCCGTCGCCCTTCAATATGCAGGGGTGTTGGCTGCCCTTGCTCACCCCAGTCACTTAGTTATCTAAGCTCTTGGAGATTTACTCGGTTGCCGCCTACCTGCATCTCGAAGTCACTTGGGGATATACAGTGTTTTCTCAGTATTATGCTCTGATTATAGACTTTTGGGTCACAAAACGAAGAGTTAGCTACAAACCGGCTTCACCCAGAACCGTAGAGGAATTGAGCAATTGTCTGCACTTGGCTTTGTCTGTTGGGATAAAGCGGTTATTATGCTTACCATTCATCTTATCAGGAGGAGGGAATATGCCATCTTTCGACATCGTATCTGAAATTGATATGCAAGAAGTGCGCAACGCAGTGGAAAACGCCACCCGTGATCTGGCAAACCGTTGGGATTTCCGTAATGTTCCTGCGAGTTTTGAGTTAAATGAAAAGAACGAAAGTATCAAAGTGGCCAGTGAATCTGATTTCCAGGTTGAGCAGCTGCTGGATATTTTGCGTGCTCAATTGACCAAACGCGGCATTGAAGGGGCGGCATTGGAAATCCCGGAAGAAATGGACCGCAGTGGCAAAACCTACAGTGTGGATGCCAAATTGAAGCAAGGGATTGAAAGTGCTCAGGCTAAGAAGCTGGTTAAGCTGATTAAAGACAGCAAACTGAAAGTTCAGGCACAGATTCAAGGTGAACAAGTTCGGGTTACCGGTAAAGCGCGTGATGATTTGCAGGGTGTGATGGCATTGATTCGTGGTGCTGATTTGGGCCAACCATTCCAGTTCAATAACTTCCGCGACTGATACTTAGCTAAATCAGGTACAAAATTCTGTACCTGATTTGGGTTATATCGCGTTAACTAATTCTTCTAGCTGATTGCGATTGGTTTTTTTGGTATCGACTTTGACATAAGCGCTGCGCTCGGCTCTTACCACCACGGCCTCCGTGACACCGGGTTGTGCTCTGATCCGCTCTTCCAAGGCTGAATCTTTTACTGCCAATTCTGACAAGGTAATGCGCAGGCTACTGACATAAGGTGGCTCTTGCATGGTGGCACTGACGCCAAACCACACCAGCGCAACAACTGCACCACCCGCAAACACCATACTTGCCCCTTCCATACCAAATATCCAGCCACCTAAACTGCCGCCGATAGCTACACCAATAAACTGGCTGGTGGAGTAAATCCCCATTGCAGTGCCTTTATAGCCGGCTGGCGATTCTTTACTGATCAATGACGGCAATATGGCTTCCATCACATTGAAAGCAATAAAGAATAGTTGCACGCCAGCAATGATAATCCACAGTTGTTGCCCGGCAGACCACAGCACCACTTCGGCGGCAAACAGTACTGCGACACAGCCCATAAAGACCTGTTTCATGCGGCGTTTGACTTCAGCATAAATAATAAACGGTACGACTGCGGCGAAGGAGACCAACATGGTCACCAGATAGACAATCCAGTGTTGAGCAGGCGCTAAGCCCGCACTGGCCATCATCTGTGGCAAGGCCACGAAGCTCGACATCAATAATATGTGCAAACACATAATGCCAAAATTGAGTTTGAGTAGCCGGCTATTGTTGAGCACTTTGCTCACACTGCCCTTGACGATACTGGATTCGCGATTCAGCACATGGCTATCGGCATCCGGCACCACGGCTAAGGTTATAACAATGCCCAATAGCGCGAGTAGGGCGATGCTCCAAAACAGGGCTTGCAAGCCAAAAGCATGGGTGACAATTGGCCCGAGCACCATGGCGATGGCAAAAGTGACGCCAAAGCTGACACCAATAAATGCCATCGCTTTAGTGCGGTTTTGTTCACGAGTCAAATCTGATAACAGCGCCATGACGGCGGCGGCGATCGCTCCGGAGCCTTGCAGCGCACGGCCCAGAATGATGCCCCAGATTGAATCACTCATGGCCGCAATGACACTTCCCAGAGCAAAAATCAACAGGCCGCCGACGATTAACGGCTTACGGCCGATGCGATCAGAAACTAGCCCGAATGGGATCTGGAAAATGGCCTGAGACAGTCCATAGATGCCAATAGCGATACCAATCAGTGCTTCACTGGCACCGGAAAGCGCCATGCCGTAGGTGGTGAGAACCGGCAAAACCATAAACATGCCGAGCATGCGCAAAGAGAATACTGTACCCAGCCCCCAGGTCGCCCGAAGCTCCAGTGGGGTCATTTTATTGTCGTTCATTACCACCTCAAAAAAACATTCTCTCCCATTGTAATGATGTTGGGCACAGCCAGTAAATCTATTGATGTTTAGAATGTATTACAGGCGAGTTTTTAGTTAACAGCAGGGGAGGGCAAAGCAGAAATAAAAAGTGGCTGTAGGTAACAGCCACTTTCAGATCAACAGGGTTGAAGTTATCCGACGTAAGTCAGTAACCCAGCCGATGTAGGGACATTGAAATCAACAGACATCATGACGCTCAATGACGTAATGGCAATGATAGAGAATACAAAGAGTTTTCTCGCCCATACGATGTCATTGGTTGCCTTGTAACCGCGTAATGCCATCCCCAACCACCAGACACTCACCGCAGCAGCTACAACCAAGTATTTGTAACCGGCATAACCACTTAAGGTCAGCATCAAGGTGGCGACCATAAATGCCAAAATATAAAGGGTAATATGGTTTTTGGTGACCGATATTCCTTTTATCACCGGCAGAACCGGAATGTTGGCAGCTTGATAATCCTTAAAGCGGAAAATAGCGATGGCGTAGGAATGCGGCATTTGCCACAAGCTGAAAATAAGCAGCAGGATCAAGGCACCCATATCAAACTGCCCAGTAACGGCACAGTAACCAATCACCGGTGGGGCGGCACCTGACAAGCTGCCAATCAATGTGCCGTAGACGGATTTGCGTTTCATATAGAGGCTATAAACCCCGACATAAATCACGAAACCAATCACAGCCAGCCACATGGCTAATGGGTTAGCGGCAACATAGAGCAGCAGCATGCCAGCAATACCCAGCACTGTTGCATAAATCAGGCTCACTTTCGGATCGATAAGCCCTTTTACCAGGACACGATTCTTCGTTCTCTCCATGATGCGGTCGATATCACGGTCGATATAGTTGTTAAAAACGCACCCGGAGGCAACAACTAACGAGACACCGAACAGGGTGGCGAGAAAAAGGGGGTAATCAATCACGCCTTTGGAAGCGAGGAGAAATCCCCCAACGACAGAAATTAAATTGCCGAAAATAATTCCTGGTTTAGTTACTTGCAGGTATTGCTTAATCATCACATGCAGCTCTTCAGTCAACCATCATATTGATGTTGAGGTTGTACATAATCCAGAGTGAGCCCACAACAACGATTGCGATAATCATAGCGGTGAACAGGAAAGCCACCAGATTCCAACGTTCCTCGGACGATCCATTCATATGTAGGAAGTACACCAGGTGCACGATAATCTGCACCACGGCTAAACCGACCACTGTGGCCAGAATAGTCGTATGGGAGGCGGTACCGCTCATCACCATAGCGAATGGAATAACAGTCAGAATGACCGACAGAATGAAGCCAATAATATATGACTTCAAGCTACCGTGGCTGGCTCCACCGTGAGTCGTTGTTGAATGACTAGATGTTGGATGGCTCATCACATAGCTCCTAACAGATAGACAACGGTGAATACGCAGATCCAGACCACATCCAGGAAGTGCCAGAACAAGCTCAGGCACATCAGGCGGGTACGGTTCGTTTCATTCAGGCCGCGTTTTGCTACTTGAATCATCATAATGATGATCCAAACCAGGCCAGCGGTAACGTGAATACCGTGGGTGGCAACCAGTGCGAAGAAGCTAGACAGGAACGCGCTGCGATCCGGGCCGTAACCTTCAGCAATCAGGTGATGGAATTCATAGATTTCCATTGCCACAAAGCCCAGGCCGAACAGGAAAGTTAGACCTAACCAGGTATTAACCTGGTTTTTGTGGCCTTTGTTCATGCCCAGCATCGCGATGCCGTAAGTAATACTACTAAACAGCAACAGGAAAGTTTCGACCAGAACAAAGTTCAAGTCGAAGATATCCCGGCCTGAAGGACCGCCAGCGGTCCCGTTTACCAGCACTGCATAAGTTGCAAACAAGGTCGCAAACAAAATACAGTCGCTCATCAAGTAGATCCAGAAGCCGAATACTTTCGTCGCTCCTGCATCGTGATGCCCATGCTCTGCATGGGCGACGTTATGGTTAGTCAGAGTTTCAGTTGACATGATTCACGCCTGCTTTGCTGATTTGTTCATGATGAAGATCTTCAATGCGCTCCACTTCTGCAACTGGCACATAGTAATCAACATCCTCGTCGAAGCTTTTCACAATCCAGGTCACAATCATGCCGACGAAGCCAACGATGGCCAGCCACCAGATGTACCAGATCATGGCAAAGCCGAAGATCAAGCTGAAGCCAGCAATAATCACACCTGCACCGGTGTTCTTCGGCATGTGGATTTCTTCATATTTCGCTGGGCGTTTGTATGCTTCGCCTTTCTCTTTCATATCCCAGAATTCGTCACGGTCTGTCACTTCAGGAACAACAGCGAAGTTATAGAACGGCGGTGGGGAAGAGGTAGACCACTCCAGCGTACGGCCACCCCATGGGTCACCGGTCAGGTCACGATTCTGCTCGCGGTCACGGATACTGACGAACACCTGGATAACCTGGCACAAGATACCGCAAGCAATCAGCACTGCACCGCCAGCTGCCACCATTAACATCGCGTGGAATTCTGGGTTGATGTCCTGGCTCAGACGACGGGTCATGCCCATAAAGCCCAGTACATACAGTGGCATAAAGGCAACGAAGAAGCCGATAATCCAGAACCAGAATGCACGGATACCCCATTTCTCATTCAGCGTGAAGCCGAAGGATTTAGGCCACCAATAGGTCAGGCCAGCGAAGCAACCGAACACCACACCACCGATAATCACGTTATGGAAGTGGGCAATCAGGAACAAGCTGTTATGCAGTACAAAGTTTGCGCCCGGTACAGCTAACAGAACGCCGGTCATCCCACCAATAGAGAAGGTGACGATGAAGCCAATAGTCCACAACATCGCGGAGTTAAGCTGAATACGGCCTTGGTACATGGTGAACAGCCAGTTGAAGATTTTCACCCCAGTTGGGATGGAAATAATCATGGTCGCTATACCGAAGAAGGCGTTAACGTTGGCACCTGACCCCATGGTGAAGAAGTGGTGCAGCCAAACAATAAACGACAGTACGGTAATCGCGATGGTTGCCCACACTAAAGAGGTGTAACCAAACAGACGCTTTCTGGAGAAAGTCGCGGTAACTTCGGAGAATACCCCAAATACCGGCAGAACCAGAATGTACACTTCCGGATGGCCCCAGGCCCAAATCAGGTTGATGTACATCATCATGTTGCCACCCATATCATTGGTAAAGAAATGGGTGCCAAGGTAGCGGTCCAGAGTCAGCAACGCGACGGTCACAGTCAGGATCGGGAAAGAAACGATAATTAAAATGTTGGTGCAAAGTGCCGCCCATGTGAAGACAGGCATCTTCATCATCGACATGCCAGGCGCACGCATTTTCAAAATAGTGGCGAAGAAGTTAACACCGGTCAGCAAAGTCCCTAAACCAGAAATCTGTAGACTCCAGATCCAGTAATCGACCCCGACACCTGGGTTGTACTCTTTACCTGACAGTGGCGGATAGGCCAACCAACCGGTTTGCGCGAATTCACCGACCCCCAGAGAGATGTTGATTAACACCACCCCGACGACAAAGAACCAGAAACTCAGGGAGTTCAGGAACGGGAAGGCAACGTCACGAGCACCGATTTGTAGCGGTACGACCACGTTCATCAAACCCACCACAAAAGGCATCGCCATGAAGAAAATCATGATAACGCCGTGAGCGGTGAAAATCTGGTCATAGTGATGAGGCGGCAGGAACCCGGCCTCGCCAGCGGAAGCAAGTGCTTGCTGGCTACGCATCATGATGGCGTCGGCAAAACCACGCAAAAGCATGACCATGGCGACCAGAATGTACATGATACCGATCTTTTTATGGTCAACCGAAGTCAGCCATTCGCTCCATAACCATTTCCATTTGCCGAAATAGGTCAGGGCAGCGACAAGAGCCAGCCCACCCAGAACAATTGCAGCAACGGTAACCATAATGATTGGTTCGTGTAGCGGAACCGCATCAAGTGTTAATTTTCCCAACATCGTTTTATTCCTCGGCTCCGGCGTGAGCGGCGTGTTCGCCCATATCCATGCCCTGGCTCATATCCATACCTTTATGGGTATCATCGCCTTTCTTGTGCATGTTCATATCGCCCATAAATTTGCCAATAATTCCCTTAAACAGCTCCGGTTTAACACTGGAGAAATACTCAACCGGGTTATTTTCGCTCGGTTCAGCCAGTTTATTGAAATCGTCAGTGGTATTCAGGGTGTTCGGCGATTTTTTCACCTGTGCGACCCACTGGTTAAAGTCTTCCTGCGTAGGTGTTGCGATCGCAGTGAATTTCATACCAGAGAAGCCTTTGCCACTGAAGCTGCTGGAAATACCATTGTATTTACCGGCTTCGTTAGCAATCAGATGCAATTTGGTTTGCATCCCAGCCATCGCATAAATCTGCCCGCCTAACTGAGGGATAAAGAACGAGTTCATTACTGAGTTGGAGGTGATTTTAAAATTCACCGGAACGTCAGTAGGGAAAGCCAGTTCATTTACTGTAGCAATACCTTGTTCTGGATAGATAAACAGCCATTTCCAGTCAAGGGAAACCACTTCAATAGTGATCGGTTCTTTACCAGCCACTTCGAGCGGTTTGAACGGGTCAAGTTCGTGGGAGGTTTTCCAAGTTATCGTGGCTAAAATAGCAATGATAATGATTGGAACAGCCCAAACAACAAGCTCAATTTTGTTGGAATGGGACCAGTTTGGGGTGTAGGTCGCACTTTTGTTGGACGCGCGGTACTTCCATGCAAAAGCAAACGCCATAAAAATAACCGGAACTACGACGATCAACATTAAACCGATAGCAGTGAGTATCAGTGTTTTTTGCTCGACTCCGATTGCGCCTTTGGGGTTCATCAATACCATATCGCAACCACTGAGCATTACCGTGGCTGCTAATAAAGACAACATACCCATATTTTTAATGTATTTCTTAAGTCTCATCTAACGACCTCAATTACAAAAGGGCTCTATTGTCGTTTCATGTGTGCGGGCATTTTACGGGAAGGTTGCAGGACTGTAAACATACATCAGATTGTGTCAGCGGCTTGTTGACACTTTATGTTAAGGGGGTCACAGATGTTGTGCAGCGTGATAATTTACTAATGGCAACAATATGTTGGCGAAAGTGCTTGGGAGTGAAACTGAGGATGTTAAGGAAAAACAACGGTAATTGGCGTTTTATTCGTGGTAAATACTGATTTTTAATTATTTCGTAAGCTTATTTTATGTAAATAATATGTGATGCAATGGTAAATTTAAATATATTCCGGAGCGCTATAAATAGCTGCTCCGGAATCATTTAGTTAGAAGTTATATTTAATGGAATAAACGATACCATCTTGTAAAAAATCTTCGCCTAATTTGTTATAAGCATAACGGTACTGAATACCAGTAGTGAATTGCTTAATTGGTGTCCACCAAAGCGCAATGGCTCCGTTCACCCCGTCACGGCCACCGTTACCTGCGGCGTAGCGCTCAGCGCGGTTGAACTCCAATTCATTCCAGTTGGTGATGCTGAAGTTCTCATCGAATGCAGTAAAGTCATAACCTGCAACCCAACCGACAACATAACCGTTATTGCCTGAGTAATAGGTTTGATCAACATAATGCAGTGCAACGAAGGGTTTCATCCACACGCCAGCAACCGTTGCGTTATAGCCGATGCCGTACAAAGTATTCACTTCATGGAAGTTACTGTAATTATTACCTTCTGCACTTGGCAGTGAGTAAGTTCCGTAAAGGTGGCCATACAGGTTGAAACCGGTATCGCCTAAGTAGTAACGCCCGGTTGTTTTGAAAGTATAACGTTGGTTATCACCAGGTTGTGCCGTTTTTGAATTGAACGGGTTTTCTAAGTCAAAGAAGCCGTAAACTTCGCCCCAGCTATAACCTGCCCCACCTTCCAACTCAATATATGCGAAGTCATCTTTATGCGAAGAATTACCTGATTTATGCGTCGTACTGCGCGTCCAGTCTAAGTAGTTCATGCTGATATTAGCAAATCCCCATTGGTATTCAGCTTGCACAGCCGGAGCCAAGGTGATCGCAGCCAGCGCCGCAGCACCGATAAGAATTTTACGCATAAATGCCTCTGTGTGGTTGAAAGATGTCAGGAGAAATAAAAGGACACAATCCCTAACAAAAAGTGCGCTCATCATAGACTCAGAGCACGAAAGGATAAATAGTTGAAAGTGACGCAGATCTCTTTTTGTGAATAATATTTTGCAATTGTTGCTTGGATTTGTGATTAATCTCAACAAATCAGATGGGGAGTATTCGGATAGCTTATTTTGTAACCATAAAAAAAGCCGGTATAAATACCGGCTTTTGTCATTTAATGCGGTTTATTAAGCTAACTTTTCGCGCCTGAGTGCGAGATAATCTAATACCCCACCGAGAACCATACCGAGCACGCTGAGCTGAATACCCCGTAACAGCAACATGTCAGCCACTTGGGTAGCTGCGGTCCAATCTAGCGCATTACTTATCAGTAAAATCAACCATGCAGCGAGTAATACGCAACCAATTGTCAAAAAGCGTAATGCCCAGCGATAAGCCGTTTTAAACGCCGTTCGCGGCATAAATTCATCTGTTTTCTGCGTATGCTCCAACGTCTTGCGGCAGATATAAAGCAATATCAGGCCAGGAATGGCCGCAGCAATGGAGAATAAATAGAAGAGAGGCCAGCCATGTGTTTCAACAAACCATCCGGCGATTGGGCCAACATATACACGGCCCACTGCGGATAATGCTGATAACAAAGCAAATTGTGTCGCGGAGAAAGATTTATTACACAGCGTCATCAGCAGAGCAACAAACGCCGCCGTCCCCATCCCACCACACAGATTTTCCAGGAAAATGGCGCTACCCATGGAGAGTATATTTTTGTCTGTAATGGATAATAGCCAATAGCCAATGTTGGATACGGCTTGTAAAATGCCGAATATCATCAATGCCCTGAATAAACTCAGGCGCTGCATCAGCAGGCCGCCATACAGTGCACCAATAATTGTGGCGATTAATCCTAGGGTTTTATTGACCAGTCCGACTTCACCTGCATCAAATCCCACTCCACGAATCAAGAAAGTGGTGCTCAAGCTGGCGGCAAAGGCATCGCCCATTTTGTACAGCACGATTAGCAGCAGAATTAGCCATGCATTGTTGCGACCAAAGAAATCGCGCAATGGTTCGACGATTGCCTGTTCCAGTGTTTTCGGCGGAGCAATTCGAATGTCGGGTTCAGGGGCTAATAAGGTGGTAAATACCCCAATGAGCATCAACCCTGCCATCAGCCAGTAAGTGGATTGCCAACCGAGATAGCGATCCGCTATCCACAGCGCCAGCCCGCCAGATACCAACATGGCAAGGCGATAACCCAGCACGGAAACTGCGGCACCGGTGCCGCGCTCTTCTGCCGTGAGTAAGTCGGTTTTGTAGGCATCAAAAACAATATCTTGCGATGCAGAACAGAATGCAACCAGCACAGCAATAGCGGCCAGCCACCATAAATGTTTAGCCGGCTCCATAAAGCCCATGGCGATAATGGCGATGATTAATAGCAATTGGCTGATTATCAACCAACCTCGGCGACGCCCCAAAAAGGAAGGGGTATAGCGGTCCATTAATGGGGACCAAAGGAACTTAAAAACGTAAGCTTGGCCGACTAAGGAAAAAATACCAATGGTTTTCAGGTCGACGTTTTCGACTGTCATCCAAGCTTGCAATGTCCCGCCGGTCAGGGCTAAAGGCAGGCCTGAGGCAAATCCCAACAACAAAAGAACAAGAGAATTACGTTGGGTAAAAAGGTTCGAATAGCGATTGGGCATGTGAGACCTACATGCTCAACCCCATGAGCGGGGCAGAGCATTCTGTTAAGCAGTAATAATGATATTAAGCAAACGGCAGATTAGCGGGCATTTTGTTTGATAAAGCTGCTGACACTGGTGTCCTGCGCCATATCTGCAATCACATCACTCAACACGGTATTAACGGCATCAGTGATCTTTTCGTTGGTCGCAGTAAAGGCGCCCTGGACGTTATAGCTGGCGCGGTAGTTTTTAACCTGCTTATTGCCGTTTTTCGCGGTAGCAGTAATCGAAATGTCGGCTTTGGTGGTAATGTTATAGCGAAGATTACCTTCCTGTACGTCAGCAAACAGTTGATTGACAACAATTTGTAAGTCAACTGGCGCATTAGTACCAATCATATAGCCGCGAGCCGTCATTTGCTTTTCGAGCACTTCTTGTAACAGGAAACGCAGATCACGCGATGGTGTTAATACCACCAACTGACCATCACGATTCACCTTAGCCAACGCAGCATCTTGGCGCTGATCAGCCCCATTAATGCTGATAGTCACCCCCATCAGGGTTGGATCTTGAGGTGGCAAGACCACTTTCGGAGTGACATTCAATGTGTTGTTACTGGCAGCACAGCCCGCCAGAATAAAAACAGCTAACAGCGGGAAAAGAATTTTCTTTAGCATGTTCACTTTCTCAATAGTTATGGAATTCTTTAATAATCAGAGCGGGATAGCAGCCATGTTATTTTGCGAGTTTGCAGTGGCGACATCATAGCACTGCGAGTGGCTGGTGGAAGATCCTGATGTAGAGAATTTCACCAAAAAATACGTTTTTCCCCCAAGAGACCTTTCGTTTACTTCAAAGCGCTTACAAATAGCATTTTGGTTAATGAGGAGATTGGCCCCTTAGCTTGAGCCGATAGCGGTGAGATATTCGGGATATTTTGTATCTGAAATGTTATAAAACAGCGAAAATACACTAATATTGCAATAGAACCTGTATTGCAATAGAACCTAATTGCAATAGAAAGTAGGCAGTTTTCTGCCTCAGCAGTAAGGAGAGCATGATGATTTTGATTCGAGAACAAATTGAAGAAAAACTAAAAGCGGCATTCGAACCGGATCATCTGGAGGTAATTAATGAAAGTTACCGCCACAATGTTCCTGCTGGTTCGGAAAGTCATTTTAAAATTGTGATCGTCAGCGATAAATTTCAAGATCAACGCTTTCTTACTCGCCACCGCGCGATTTATAGTGCGTTGGCTGAAGAGTTGGCGAGCACGGTTCATGCGCTGGCTTTGCACACTTATACCCTGAAAGAGTGGGCTGGATTACAAGATACCATACCGGCTTCACCCTCTTGCCGCGGAGCAGGAACGTTGGCTTAACAGGAAAATTGGCTTAAACGGCCAGATTAATTAAATCAGGCTTGATAACAGTAGTCATTCCAGCCTGATTTAGGGTATTAGTAGATGAGAATTTTGCAGGCGGCCTTAGGGCCGCTTGTGTTTCTGTATAGGCGACATTTGCATTTTATTGGTGCGCCACAGGAATTTTAGCCGAGGGAACGATTCTCGCGTGAATTTTACCGCGACAACATTCGCTTGCTTTCCTCGACTCATAACCTGTGCGCCGCTATAATGTCGCGTCTTATTTTTCCGGAATGGTTTCGGGACGCTTCTGACATCTGGGATACTCGGTTCTGTATAATGCGGCCGTCCCGGTTCTTAGAGGGTGTTTTCAGAGTTCGCATCATTCCTGACAAAGGGTGTGATGCTGCTTCGATGGCAGCTTCTGGAGTTGACCGAGCACTGTGATTTTTTTGAGGTAACAAGATGCAAGTTTCTGTTGAAACCACCCAAGGCCTTGGCCGCCGTGTAACAATTACTGTTGCTGCTGACAGCATTGAGAAAGCAGTAAAAAGCGAATTAGTGAAAGCCGCTAAAAATGTTCGTATCGACGGTTTCCGTAAAGGCCATGTGCCGATGAACATCGTTGAGCAGCGCTACGGCGCATCTGTTCGCCAGGACGTTCTGGGTGATCTGATGCAACGTAATTTCGTTGATGCGATCATTAAAGAAAAAATCAACCCAGCTGGCGCACCTAACTATGTGCCAGGCCAGTACAAAGAGGGTGAAGATTTTACTTATTCCGTTGAGTTCGAAGTGTATCCGGAAGTTGAGCTGAAAGATCTGGAAAGCATTGAAGTAGAAAAGCCAGTTGTTGAAGTCAATGACGCTGACGTTGATACCATGCTGGAAACTCTGCGTAAGCAACAAGCAACCTGGAAAGAAACTGACGCCGCAGCAACAGCTGAAGATCGCGCAACGTTGGATTTCACCGGCTCTATTGACGGTGAAGTGTTCGAAGGCGGTAAAGCGACTGATTTCGTGCTGGCAATGGGTCAGGGTCGTATGATCCCTGGTTTCGAAGAAGGTGTAATCGGCCATAAAGCCGGTGAAGAATTCACCATCGACGTAAACTTCCCAGAAGATTACCACGCAGAAAACCTGAAAGGTAAATCAGCTAAATTCGACATCGTGTTGAAGAAAGTTGAAGTGCGTGAGTTGCCAGAACTGACTGAAGAATTCATCAAACGTTTCGGCGTTGCTGATGGTTCAGTAGCAGGCCTGCGTGCTGAAGTGCGTAAAAACATGGAACGCGAGCTGAAAGGCGCGGTACGCAACCGTGTTAAAACTCAGGCAATCGACGGTCTGGTTAGCGCTAACGAAATCGACGTTCCAGCTGCACTGGTAGAAAGTGAAATCGACGTTCTGCGCCGTCAGGCTGCACAGCGTTTCGGTGGCAACGAGAAACAAGCTGCTGAATTGCCACGCGAATTGTTCGAAGAACAAGCTAAACGTCGCGTTGTTGTTGGTCTGTTGCTGGGCGAAGTTATCAGCCAGCACGAACTGAAAGCTGATGAAGATCGTGTTAAAGCGCTGATCGAAGAAATGGCATCTGCTTACGAAGATCCGCAAGAAGTTGTTGAGTTCTACAGCAAGAACAAAGAGCTGATGAACAATATGCGTAATGTCGCTCTGGAAGAACAAGCAGTAGAAACTCTGCTAGCTAAAGCCAAAGTTACTGAAAAACCAACGACCTTTAGTGAGCTGATGAATCAGACCACTACTGCGTAATGTTTTTTAGCGCATCAAACTGGATATAATTTATCTGGTGTATTGAAAAAGCCCGTAGCCTTCTGGCCGCGGGCTTTTTCTTTTAGTAACAATAATCCTTCAATAGTATGATTAATCTGACATCTTTAGCTGTAATTTGCGCTATATTTGAAAAGTGTTAACCGGTAAATAATCACTAGGGCGTCGGGACTACGGCAGAGATTGTGAGTGAGTTTCAGGTTAAAAAGAGGGTTGTTAGACTAAAAAAAAGTTTCATTGGGGCTTGAAAATGAATATTAATCCCCCAATTAATCTAACAGACGTTCATCTGAAACACTGGTTGATTACCACCGTCGAATGAGTCTGTATCTACCCTAAATAATTCGAGTTGCAGGAAGGCGGCAAGGGAGATAACCCCCGATGAGCTTACTGTTGTAAGTGATTCGGGTTATTGAGTGTAGCCAACGCACATGCAGCTTGAAGTATGACGGGTATAACCGGGCTGTTTGCACGCATGAACATAGTCATCATTGCTTATCTCAAGTAGAATCGGTTATGAATGGCGCCAAAGTAAATTCTATTAGGAGACGGTAATGTCATACAGTGGCGAACGAGATCAATTTGCACCTAACATGGCTCTGGTGCCTATGGTGGTTGAGCAGACTTCACGTGGAGAGCGTTCTTACGATATCTTCTCCCGTCTGCTTAAAGAGCGCATTATCTTTCTGACTGGCCAAGTTGAAGACCATATGGCCAACTTGATCACAGCACAAATGCTGTTTCTGGAAGCAGAGAATCCAGAAAAAGACATCTTCCTGTATATCAACTCGCCAGGCGGGGTGATTACTGCTGGGATGTCAATTTATGACACCATGCAATTCATTAAGCCAGATGTTAGCACTATCTGTATGGGCCAGGCGTGTTCAATGGGAGCATTCCTGTTGACTGCGGGCGCCAAGGGTAAACGTTTCTGCTTGCCGAATTCACGGGTCATGATTCACCAACCGTTGGGTGGTTTCCAAGGCCAAGCTACAGATATTGAAATTCATGCCAGAGAGATTTTAAAAGTGAAATCGCGTATGAATGAGCTGATGGCACTTCACACGGGAAAATCTCTTGAAGAAATAGAGAGAGACACTGAGCGTGACCGTTTCCTGTCTGCTGAACAGGCTGTAGAATACGGTTTAGTTGATTCTGTGTTCACCCGTCGTGACTAACGACTTATTTCTGTGAGCCGATATACTATAGTTAGTGTAAATAGATAGTGAATGTAAATAGAACAAATCGTAGTGCTGCATAAAGCCAATTGCGTATTGTTTGTGCCCTACTCATTATATCGGCTGTCCGTTGCAAGCTAACGTGGCGTACAGAAATAGCGAGAATAGTCTCCCTGTCGCATGGTTTCAGGTGTGACAGATACTGAAGAAGAGGTTTACTGATGACAGATAAGCGCAAAGACGGTTCTGGAAAGCTGCTGTATTGCTCTTTCTGCGGCAAAAGCCAGCATGAAGTGCGTAAGCTAATTGCCGGGCCGTCAGTGTATATCTGCGATGAATGTGTCGATTTGTGTAACGACATTATTCGCGAAGAGATCAAAGAAGTTGCGCCGCACCGGGAGCGTAGTTCGCTGCCAACGCCGCACGAGATTCGTCGCCACCTGGATGATTATGTCATCGGGCAAGAGCCGGCGAAAAAAGTGTTGGCCGTTGCGGTATATAACCATTACAAACGTTTACGCAACGGCGACACCAGCAATGGTATCGAGTTGGGTAAAAGTAATATTCTGCTGATCGGCCCGACAGGTAGTGGTAAAACGCTGCTGGCGGAAACATTAGCTCGCTTCCTGGATGTGCCATTTACCATGGCAGATGCGACCACACTGACCGAAGCCGGTTATGTGGGCGAAGATGTTGAAAATATCATTCAGAAGCTATTGCAGAAATGTGATTACGACGTTCAGAAAGCGCAACGCGGTATCGTCTATATCGATGAAATTGATAAAATTTCACGTAAGTCTGATAACCCATCAATCACCCGCGATGTTTCGGGCGAAGGTGTGCAGCAGGCCTTGCTGAAATTGATCGAAGGGACAATTGCTGCCGTACCACCACAAGGTGGTCGTAAGCATCCACAGCAGGAGTTTTTACAGGTTGATACCTCTAAAATTCTGTTTATCTGTGGTGGTGCTTTTGCGGGTCTGGACAAAGTTATCGGGCAGCGCATTAACACCGGAACGGGTATTGGTTTCGGCGCTACGGTAAAAGGCAAATCAGAAAAGGCAACAGAAGGCGAATTATTGAGCCAGGCTGAGCCGGAAGATCTGATTAAATTCGGTTTGATCCCTGAATTTATTGGCCGTTTGCCAGTGGTTGCAACCTTGAGTGAATTGAGCGAAGACGCCCTGATTCAGATTCTGAAAGAGCCGAAAAATGCGCTGACTAAACAATATCAGGCATTGTTCAATCTTGAAGGCGTTGAACTTGAATTCCGTGATGAAGCGCTGACGGCGATTGCTAAGAAAGCGATGGCACGTAAAACCGGTGCTCGTGGTTTGCGCTCTATCGTAGAGGGTGCTTTGCTCGATACCATGTACGATTTGCCGTCTATGGACAGCGTGGAAAAAGTAGTGGTAGATGAGTCAGTTATTGCTGGCCAATCTGCACCGATGCTGATTTATGGCCAGCCTGAAGCTCAAGCTTCTGGCGAATAATTAGCCAAATAATCCAGATGGTTAGTATGACAATGGGGGATTTTATCCCCCATTTCTTTTTCCTCGCATTGTAATCGTTGAATGTAAGACATTCGTCCCCATATACTCAATTACCTATTTAGTGAAACTCGTGATGACTCGTGTTTCACGAGATTCCCAGTAATCTGGCGGAAGCTAAACTAAGAGAGAGCTCTATGAACCCTGAGCGTTCCGAACGCATAGAAATCCCCGTATTGCCTCTGCGCGATGTGGTGGTTTATCCGCATATGGTGATCCCACTGTTTGTTGGCCGGGAAAAGTCAATTCGGTGCCTGGAAGCTGCAATGGACCATGATAAAAAGATCATGCTGGTTGCACAGAAAGAAGCCTCGACGGATGAGCCTGGTATCAATGATCTGTTTTCAGTCGGCACCGTAGCCTCTATTTTGCAAATGCTGAAATTGCCTGATGGCACGGTAAAAGTGCTGGTTGAAGGGCTACAGCGTGCGCGTATCACCACGCTTTCCGACAGCGGCGAGCATTTTGCTGCGCAGGCGGAATATCTTGAATCGCCGGTGATGGACGATCGTGAACAGGAAGTGTTGGTTCGCACGGCGATTAATCAGTTTGAAGGCTACATCAAGCTGAATAAAAAGATCCCGCCAGAAGTACTGGCTTCGTTGCACAGTATTGATGATGCAGCACGCCTGGCTGATACTATCGCGGCTCATATGCCGTTGAAGTTAAATGATAAACAAGCTGTTCTGGAAATGTTCGATGTGACCGAACGTCTGGAATATCTGATGGCGATGATGGAGTCTGAAATCGATCTGTTGCAGGTCGAAAAACGGATTCGTAATCGTGTCAAAAAGCAGATGGAAAAGAGCCAGCGCGAGTACTATTTGAATGAGCAAATGAAAGCCATTCAGAAAGAACTGGGCGAGATGGACGATGCACCTGATGAGCATGAAGCGCTAAAACGCAAAATTGAAGCGGCTAAAATGCCGAAAGATGCGCGTGAAAAAACCGAAGCTGAACTGCAAAAACTGAAAATGATGTCGCCGATGTCGGCTGAAGCCACTGTAGTTCGTGGTTACATTGATTGGATGTTGCAGGTGCCGTGGAACAGCCGTAGCAAAGTTAAAAAAGACTTGGTAAAAGCGCAGGAAGTTCTGGATACCGACCATTACGGCTTGGAACGCGTTAAAGATCGTATTTTAGAATACCTCGCAGTACAGAGCCGAGTCAGCAAAATCAAAGGGCCAATCCTGTGTCTGGTGGGGCCTCCTGGGGTGGGTAAAACCTCTTTGGGGCAATCTATTGCTCGGGCGACAGGCCGTCAGTATGTGCGTATGGCATTGGGTGGCGTGCGTGATGAAGCGGAGATTCGCGGTCATCGCCGTACCTACATCGGTTCCATGCCAGGTAAATTGATCCAGAAAATGGCAAAAGTCGGGGTGAAAAACCCGCTTTTCCTGTTGGATGAGATTGATAAAATGGCGTCTGACATGCGCGGCGATCCAGCGTCTGCATTGCTGGAGGTGTTAGATCCAGAACAAAACGTGGCATTTAACGATCACTACCTAGAAGTGGATTACGATCTCTCGGATGTGATGTTTGTGGCGACCTCTAACTCCATGAATATTCCAGCTCCGTTGTTGGATCGTATGGAAGTTATTCGTCTATCTGGCTATACCGAGGATGAGAAACTCAATATTGCTAAACAGCATTTGCTGCCAAAACAATTTGAGCGTAATGCCATCAAGAAAGGTGAGTTGACCATTGATGACAGCGCGATCATGAGTATTATCCGTTATTACACCCGTGAAGCTGGGGTGCGTAGTCTGGAGCGCGAAATCTCCAAACTGTGTCGTAAAGCAGTCAAAAACCTGCTGATGGATAAAACGGTTAAGCACATTGAAATCACTGGCGACAACCTGAAAGACTTCTTGGGTGTACAGAAAGTCGATTATGGCCGTGCTGATACTGAAAACCGTGTAGGGCAAGTGACGGGCTTAGCATGGACAGAAGTGGGCGGTGATTTGCTGACCATCGAGACCGCGTGTGTGCCGGGTAAAGGTAAACTGACTTATACCGGTTCACTGGGCGAAGTTATGCAAGAGTCCATTCAGGCTGCATTGACCGTGGTGCGTGCGCGTGCGGATAAATTAGGCATTAACCCTGATTTCTACGAAAAACGCGATATCCATGTGCATGTGCCTGAAGGCGCGACGCCGAAAGATGGCCCAAGCGCAGGTATTGCGATGTGTACCGCGCTGGTTTCTTGTCTGACGGGTAACCCGGTGCGTGCCGATGTTGCCATGACTGGCGAAATCACTTTGCGTGGCTTGGTATTGCCAATCGGTGGTTTGAAAGAGAAACTGCTGGCGGCTCACCGTGGTGGGATCAAAGTGGTGCTGATTCCAGATGATAACAAACGTGATTTGGAAGAGATTCCGGACAATGTTATCGCCGATCTGGAAATTCATCCGGTTAAACGAATTGATGATGTTTTAGCCATTGCTTTGCAAAATCCAGCCTTCGGGGCACAGCCGGTAGCGTCAAAATAGTGACGGATCGCAAAAAGTATTGATAAAACTGATGCTGGGAAGTGAAATGCTACTTGCCAGCTATTTTCTGTGCCGCTAAGTTAGTTCATCTGTCTGACAAAAGTTTAAGCCTTTGGGCTGCTTGCTAAGGTCGGGCAGGGTTGATATAACAGCTGCGCTGTCGTGTTGTCCGTAGGGATTTTCGGCGCGACAATAGAATTCTAAAGGGGATGAAAGAGTGAATAAGTCACAACTAATCGACAAAATTGCCGCAGGTGCTGATATTTCTAAAGCGGCCGCTGGACGCGCGTTGGACGCAATTATTGCTTCTGTTACTGAATCTTTGAAAGAAGGGGATGACGTAGCTCTGGTTGGTTTTGGTACTTTTGCAGTACGTGAGCGTTCTGCACGTACTGGCCGTAACCCTCAGACAGGCAAAGAAATCAGTATTCCAGCCGCTAAAGTTCCAGGTTTCCGCGCCGGTAAAGGCTTGAAAGACGCTGTAAACTGATTGCCGCGCCAATTATCACCTGTAGCCGAATATTGTTTGTGTTAAACAATAACCTGACGCAAACAATAACCTGACGCAGTTGAGCTGGTAAGGTAAGATACAAGGCGCATCGTTAATGATGCGCTTTTTTTTCGCGCAGCAGCATGAAGGGCTGTCGCAAGGAATGCTGGGTTTATTTAGACCTGCGCAACAGTTTTTATCCATATTACAGCGGAGTATTGTCACATTATGATGGACAATTTACGCGCGGCTGCTAATAACGTCGTGCTCAAAATCATTCTAGCCTTGATCATGTTGTCCTTTATCCTGACTGGGGTTGGCAGCTATTTGATTGGCGGTTCCAACGACTTTGCAGCCAAAGTTAATGGCCAAGAGATTAGTCGTGGTCAGTTAGAACAGGCTGTGCAGAGTGAACGTGGCCGCTTGCAACAGCAATTAGGTGAACAGTTCTCCGCATTGGCTGCGAATGAAGGCTACATGCTACAACTGCGTCAGCAGGTACTTGGGCAATTGGTCAACAATATGTTGCTCGACCAATATGCTAAAAAATTAGGCCTGACTGCCAGTGACGAACAAGTGAAAGATGCCATCCGCCAGGCACCTTATTTCCAGACTGATGGTAAGTTTGACAACAGCAAATATCTTGAGCTGGTTAATCGCATGGGCTATACCCCAGACCAATTCGCTCAATTACAGCGCCAGCAGCTGGTTAATCAGCAATTGCTACAAGCCTTTGGTGATACTGGCTTTGTACTGCCTGTCGAAGCACAGGCGATGTCAGCGTTGATTTTACAACAGCGTGACGTCCGTCTGGCAACGCTAGACCTTAAAGCTCTTCAAGCGCAGCAGAAAGTCACTGATGAAGAACTGCAAGCGTA